>NZ_JAQBOW010000007.1 GCF_028287845.1 Mucilaginibacter sp. | reverse complement strand
AGCGGATCAAGGTCAACCATTTCGGTATTGCAGTTTTCGGCAAAGCTGTTATCCGGGTTGTATACCCAGGCAATACCACCACTCATACCTGCGGCAAAATTACGACCTGTTTTACCTAATATTAAGGCACGGCCACCGGTCATGTATTCGCAACCGTGGTCGCCAATACCTTCTACAACGGTTGTAGCGCCAGAGTTACGTACAGCAAAGCGTTCGCCAGCCATACCACCTATAAATGCTTCACCCGCGGTAGCGCCATATAAGGCAACATTACCTATGATAATGTTATCCTCGGGCACATAAGTTGCATCAGGCGATGAATATATAGCCAATTGTGCACCTGATAAACCTTTACCTACATAATCATTAGCTTCACCTTCTAATTCAAAAGATATGCCCTTAGTTGCAAAGGCACCAAAGCTTTGTCCCGCAGAGCCTTTGAATTTATAGTTGATCGTATTATCCGGTAAGCCTGCCGAGCCATATATTTTTGATATTTCGTTTGATAGCAAGGCTCCTATGGTACGGTCGGTATTTTTAACATTATATGTACCAAAAACAGGTGTTTTATCTTCTAATGCTGGTTTTGCATCTTCCCATAATTTCCAGTCGATTATATCGGCCATACCATGGTCTTGTTGCTCGCTATTGTACAAGGTAACATCCTTTGGATTATTTACCGGGTGCAATATGCCCGAAAGATCAACCTTTTTAGCTTTCCAGTTTTGCAGATTATCTTTAACCTTCAGGAATTGAACACGGCCAACCATTTCATTAATGGTACGGAAACCTAATTCGGCCATGATCTCGCGCAACTCTTCGGTCATAAAGCGGAACAGGTTCACTATATGTTCAGGTTTGCCTGAGAATAGTTTTCTTAACTCCGGATCCTGCGTAGCAACACCAACCGGGCAAGTATTTAAATGACATTTACGCATCATTATACAACCACCGGCTACAAGCGCTGCGGTTGCTACTCCCCACTCCTCTGCACCCATTAGGGCCGCAATGGCAAGGTCACGACCTGTTTTTAACTGTCCGTCTGTTTGCAGCACAACACGGCTACGCAGTTTGTTACGCACCAATGTTTGATGAGCCTCGGCTAAACCAAGTTCCCATGGTAAACCTGCATGTTTAACAGAGCTTATTGGCGACGCGCCTGTACCGCCATCATAACCGGCAATTAAAATTACATCGGCATGGGCCTTGGCAACACCCGCGGCAATAGTACCTACACCTGCTTTTGATACCAGCTTAACGTTTATACGTGCAGCACGGTTAGCATTTTTAAGGTCGAATATTAATTGAGCCAGATCCTCAATAGAATAAATATCATGGTGCGGCGGCGGCGATATTAAACCAACACCCGGTGTTGAGTGACGGGTCTTTGCTATCCAGTCATCAACCTTATGGCCAGGTAGCTGACCACCTTCGCCCGGTTTTGCACCCTGCGCCATTTTTATTTGCAGCTCATCAGCATTGGTCAAATAGTTGGATGTAACCCCAAACCTGCCTGATGCCACCTGCTTGATAGCCGAACGCATAGAATCGCCGTTAGGCAATAATTCATAACGCATTTCATCTTCTCCACCTTCGCCGGTATTGCTTTTGCCGCCTATGCGGTTCATAGCGATGGCCATGGTACTATGTGCCTCGTGCGATATAGAGCCGAAAGACATTGCACCGGTAGCAAAACGTTTCATAATGCTTTCGGCCGGTTCAACCTCATCTATAGTGATGGATTCGCGGTGATGGGCAAAGTCAAGCAAGCCACGTATGGTAAAGTGCTTCTCGCTTTGCTCGTTAATTACTTTAGCGTAGTTTTTATATACATTGTAATCATTACTGCGGGTTGCATGTTGTAATAAGTGTACAGTTGTAGGGTTAAACAAGTGTTCTTCGCCACGACGCTTCCACTGGTAAATACCACCTTCAGGCAATAAACGACCATCGCTTTTAGCACCAAAACCAATGCGGTGCTTGCAAAGTGATTCGCGGGCGATTTCGTCCAAACCTAAACCACCAATACGGGTAACCGCACCGCAGAAATATTTGTTAACTACATCTTTATTTAAGCCCAATATCTCAAAAACCTGTGATCCATGATATGATTGCAAGGTTGATATTCCCATTTTAGAGAATATCTTTAATAAGCCATCATTAATTGATTTTACGTAGTTCTTTAAAAGGTATTTAGCATCAAGGCCGGTATCTAAAGCACCGCTTTCTTTTAAGTTTTCTATTGTGGCCTGGGCTAGGTATGGGTTAATAGCAGTAGCACCAAAAGCCAATAAACAGGCAAAATGATGTACTTCCCAAACGTCGCCGGTTTCAACTACTATACCAACGGCTCCGCGCAATCCTTTTTTTATCAAATGGTGATGTACTGCTGATACCGCTAATAACGAAGGTATAGGCGCATGCTCAGAGTCAATAGCACGGTCTGATAAAATCAATACTTCAAATCCGTCAGCAACCGCGTCTTCCGCATAGCGGCATACCCTTTCAATACCTTTTTGCATTGAACCCGGTAGGCCATCCGCATTAAAATAAGTTTGCAGAGTTTTAGCGTGGAACATACCGGTATCAATACTTCTCAGTTTTTCTAACTGGTGATTTTTTAATATCGGGTGCTTTAAAGTAACACAATGGCAATGCATTTTATCTTCATCCAGCAAATTACCGTTGTTACCTATAAAGGTAGCCAGGCTCATTACCAAACGCTCACGTATCGGATCAATAGGCGGATTAGTTACCTGTGCGAAAAATTGCTTAAAGTAACTTGATAAATGCTGTGGTTTGTCAGACAATATAGCCAACGGTACATCTGTCCCCATTGAACCTATCGGCTCTTTACCATCAAGCGCCATTGGCTTAATAATAGTATCAATATCCTCGCGGCTGTAACCAAATACCTGTTGGTAACGGAAAACAGAATCGGCACTTAAATTAGCGAAAGCCAAACGCGGCTCGGCCAGGTCTTCCAGTTTTATTTTATAATTCTCTAACCAACGGCCATAAGGCTGACGAGAGGCAATTTGTTGTTTAATTTCTTCGTCGGTAATAATAACACCTTGCTCGGTATCTATCAAAAACATCTTACCGGGTTGTAAACGGCCTTTGCGTAAAACAGTTTTTTCATCAATAGCCAACACGCCGGTTTCTGATGCGGCAATTACACGGCCATCGTTAGTAATGGTGTAGCGTAATGGGCGCAATCCGTTACGGTCAAGCACCGCTCCTACCAGTTTACCATCGGTAAAACTAATAGCTGCAGGTCCATCCCATGGCTCCATTAATGTAGCATGAAACTCGTAAAATGCTTTTTTAATGGGGTCCATTTGCTCGTTGCCGTCCCATGCTTCAGGTATCAGCATCATCATTACGTGGGGTAATGAGCGTCCGGTATGTTGCAGTATCTCTATAATATTATCTAAACAAGCAGAATCCGATTGGTTATTATCAACCACCGGCAATAACATTTCCATCTCCTCATTAGTAAAATAAGATGACGCGTATGATTTTAAGCCCGAATAGAACCAGTTTAAGTTACCAGTTAAAGTATTGATCTCGCCATTATGCGCGATCATGCGGAACGGCTGAGCCAGTTTCCATGACGGGAATGTATTTGTTGAGAAACGAGAGTGAATAACCGCCAAACCTGATGCCATACGCGGATCGGTTAGATCAGCATAATATTGGCGCAGCTGGTAAGTAGTTAGCTGTCCTTTATAAATTATTGTCCGGCAAGATAATGAAGGGAAATAAAAATCATTCCTTGCTCCCGGTATAGTTTCTGTAATTGTTTTATTAATATACCTTCTTAATACGTATAGCTTCCGCTCAAAATCATCAGTATTGGTTATATGATGTGGTCTTGATATAAAAAGCTGTTCAACATCCGGCTCAGCACTGCGTGCTGTTTCGCCTATTACAGATGAGTTTACTGTTAATTTACGATAGCCTAGTTTATGTAATCCTAATTTTTCAATAGCATTATCAATAGCGGTACGGCATGCTTTTTTAAGCGGAGAATCTTTGGGTAAAAATATCATACCTACGCCATACTCACCCGGCTCGGGCAAACTAATCTCCAGGTAAGAGCATTCCTCCATAAAAAACTCATGGGGCAATTGTATTAAAATACCTGCTCCATCACCCGAGTCGGGATCGCATCCGCAAGCACCGCGGTGTTCCATGTTTTCCAACATGGTAAGCGCATCATCAATTATCTGGTTAGATTTATGCCCATTAATATTGGTTATAAATCCTGTACCGCAAGAGTCATGTTCAAATTCTGGTCTATAAAGACCCTGTCGTGGGGTATCGTTCTGGTCCATCTTTACGCACGGTTTATAAATTCTTCGTAACTACGAAAATACAGAAATCAAAACTTTTTTACGATATAAATATAAATTTTTGGTATTATCTCAAAAAATCACAGAATAAATGTATATTAATTTTGAATTTCATAAAATTTAGATAATTTGTATT
>NZ_JAQBOW010000147.1 GCF_028287845.1 Mucilaginibacter sp. | reverse complement strand
CGTTTCACTTTATCCAAACTACCCAAATGATTTTTTATTGTTGATAGTATAGCAAGGCCAACCAACTGGGCAGCGTGTTTACCATCTTCGGCATTCATGGTTTCGCCAACGCGGCCAATTACCAAGCTGCCGTCCTCTTTAAATGTTCCGTGACCAGATACATATAAAAAATTTCCAACCACTAAACATGGTTTGTAAACGCCAATGGGTTTTGGTGCAGGAGGGAGCTTTAGGCCCAATGCGGCAAAGTTTTGTTCGGGTGTGTTCATGGTATAAAATTAGGTGTTTTAAATTGAAAAGTCTACCCTGGTCTACCTGACCTAACCTGACCCCAATGTCATTAAATTAAGAGATCTGTCATCGAACATAGTGAAAGATCTATACACGGATAAGTCGCTGAACCTGTCTTGTATAGATTTCTCTCTCGTACCTCCTTCGAAATGACATTTTTATTGGTAAATTTCCTTAACTTAAATTAATGACATTGACCCTGATCTAACCTGATCCTAATTTAAAATCAATATTTATAATTTTTATTATTAGTTATTTACTGCGCTATTAATCCGGATACATTTATCTTTACCCATCTTGTTTTATCACCAATATAAACATGAATGACTTTTTAGCAGCCAGATCACAAATGGCCCTTTCGCTGGGTTTTCACATCATATATTCCTGTATTGGTATGGTGATGCCTGTTTTTATGGCTATATCACACTATAAATACATCAAAACCCAAAACCCGGTTTATAAAAACATTACGCAAGCCTGGAGCAAAGGCGTAGCTATATTTTTTGCAACGGGCGCTGTATCGGGCACTATGTTATCGTTTGAACTTGGTTTACTGTGGCCAAAATTCATGGAACATGCGGGGCCCATATTTGGCATGCCGTTTTCGTTAGAGGGGGTAGCTTTTTTTATTGAAGCAATTGCGCTGGGCTTTTTTCTATACGGATGGAACAGGTTCAACCAATGGTTCCATTGGTTTACAGGGGTTCTGGTAGGCATTAGCGGAATACTTTCGGGCATTTTGGTAGTATCGGCCAATTCATGGATGAACAGCCCTTCAGGCTTTGATTATGTGAACGGCCAATACCTTAACATCGACCCCATGAAGGCCATGTTTAACGGCGCCTGGTTTTCTGAATCATTACACATGACGATAGCCGCGTTCTCGGCAACGGGGTTTGCCGTGGCCGGTATACACGCGCTGATGATCTATCGCAAACAAAATATTGAATTTCATACCAAAGCTTTTAAAATAGCTATTGTATTTGGAGCCGCGGCGGCAATTTTACAACCGCTAAGCGGCGATATATCTGCCAAACACGCGGCTAAGCACCAGCCCGCTAAGTTAGCCGCTATGGAGGCTTATTTTCATACGCAAACCTATGCGCCATTAATTATTGGCGGGATACCCGATACTGCTGCCAAAAAAGTTAACTATGCCATAGAGTTACCCGGCCTGCTCAGTTTTTTAGTGAACGACAATTTTAAACAGGAAGTTAAAGGACTGGATACCATACCGGTTAAAGATCAGCCAAATGTGGCGGTTACCCATTATGCTTTCCAGGTAATGGTAGGCATAGGTATGCTAACCATGCTGATAGGTGTATTATATTTCATCGCCTTATGGAAAAAGCGAAGCTGGCTATCAAAAACATGGTTCTTAAAGTTATTTATCATCGCTACCCCGTTAGGGTTTATCGCGCTGGAAGCCGGGTGGACAGTTACCGAAGTTGGCCGCCAGCCCTGGATAATACAGGGTATAATGCGCACCAGCGAGGCCATTACGCCCATGCCGGGTATACACTATTCGTTTTACCTGTTTAGTTTTATATATTTTACGTTGAGTTTAGCGGTAATATTCCTGCTGCAAAGGCAAATTAAAATGGTGCCTGAGTTATATGATGTTAAATAATAGAGACAAGAATCAAGATGTAAGAATCAAGATAAACGGCTGCTTTGATGGGTTTGCTTATAGTGATTTATTTAACCATTATTTTCTTGATTCTTGTCTCTTGATTCTTATCTCTTGATTCTAAAAAAATATGTTAACCGTAGTAATTATCTTCCTGTTTTTCGCCATTTTGCTGTACTTCCTGTTAGGTGGTGCCGATTTTGGCGCGGGTATTATTGAGCTATTTACCTCAACTGATAATAAGCACCGCACCCGCAGCACCATGTATCAGGCCATAGGGCCAATCTGGGAGGCCAACCACATGTGGCTTATAATTGCTGTAGTAATTTTATTTGTTGGTTTTCCGGATATATATAGCAAAATGTGTACTTATTTGCATATTCCGTTGCTCATTATGTTATTAGGCATTATTGCCCGTGGTACCGCCTTCGCGTTTCGTAATTATGATGCGATAAAAGGCGAACGAACCCAGATGCTTTATAATAACATATTTGTTTACTCCAGCTTTTTAACGCCGTTGTTTTTAGGCATCATAGCAGGCAGCGCCATTTCCAGACAAATTGATTTTGAAGCTACTGACTTTTTATCAGCCTATATTTTTAGCTGGTTAAACTGGTTCTCTGTAGCGGTAGGTTTATTTACCGTTTCGCTTTGCGGATTCCTGGCAGCCATATATTTGGTTGGCGAAGCTACGGATGAATTTGATGTTAAACGCTTTATTAAAAAAGCTAAAGTGCTTAATATGGTTGCCTTCTTTTGCGGCGGACTGGTATTCTTAGCTGCCGAAACACTAAACATCCACATGGCGCACTGGATATTTGGCAACCCGGTAAGCCTTACAGCGGTAATAGCCGCATTCATTTCTTTAATATTGCTTTGGGTAACCATAAGCCGCGGTAAGAAACAAATAGCGCGCGTATTTGCCGCGTTCCAGGTGAGTATGATATTATTATCAGTTGGCTATACGCATTACCCTAACTTTATTATGGGTAAGAACAATAAAAACCTTTCCTTATTAACCAATCATGCCACCTCAAAAACCATTGATGACCTGGGCATTGCCTTATTAATTGGTAGTTTATTTATTCTTCCTTCCCTATTTTATCTTTTCTACAGTTTCCGCGGAAAAACAAATCACGAATAACCGTTTAAACACACATTCTCAATTACTACTAAGTTGATAGGGTAACCCTTGCGAAATCGATGTAGTAGCGTAACATTCTGGGTACAATTTGGTAAAATATATATTATATAATTTATATTTGATATCGATTGCACCAATTAACCCAGTACACTAAGTATACATTTTTATTTATGTTTTATTTAAATGGCATAGCTATGCTTGTCGTTTTTTTTAACCTGATAACTATCGAATAAACCTTTATATGAACTTTAAAAAGATCAAACTATCGCCGGTGCGCATTTGGGGTACTGTGGCAACCATAGTATTAGTTGCAATAGCCATTTGTTTTGGTTGCATGACCAAAAAAGCCATTTACGCTAACAGCAATTATGTTGATCCTTATACAAACTGGCGAGAGTATGGCGGCGGGCCCGATCAGTCGAAATATACCACACTTAACCAGATCACTAAAAAAAATGTAAACCAACTGCAAGTTGCCTGGACTTACTCTACCGGCGACAATGTTTCGAGTTATAAGTTCAACCCTTTAATTGTAGACAATGTAATGTATGTATTGGCGAAAAATAATTCGCTGGTAGCACTGGATGCCACAAATGGCAAAGAGATTTGGATACATACCGGCTTAAACACCGCGTCAAAACGAGGTATGAATTATTGGGAGAGCAAGGACAGAAAAGATCGGCGCCTTATTTTTTGCATGAACAATACTTTGCAGGAAATAGACGCGCAAACGGGTAAATCCATACTTACATTTGGCACTAATGGTGCTGTTAACCTTAGGGAAGGACTGGACCGTGATCCGGAAGCTATGACCCGTGTTACCTCTACCTCGCCGGGTGCTATATATGACGATCTGATACTTTTGGGTTCATCACCTGGTGAGAGCACATTTTCTCCTCCGGGACACCTGCGTGCCTATAATGTGGTTACCGGTAAAATGGCGTGGATATTTCATACTATCCCCCTCCCCGGCGAACCCGGTTATGAAACCTGGCCAAAAGATGCCTATAAATATGTGGGCGGCGTAAATACATGGGGCGAAATATCTATTGATGTCAAACGCGGTATTGCTTATTTCCCGTTAGGTGCGCCTACTTATGATTATTATGGGGCCGACCGTATAGGCAAAGGCTTGTATGGCGATTGTATTTTGGCGCTCGATGCCCGTACAGGTAAACACATCTGGCACTTTCAAATGGTGCACCATGATCTTTGGGACTTTGACGCGGCTGCCGCGCCGCAACTGGTTACTGTAACCCACAACGGCCAAAAGGTTGATGCGGTGGCACAAGCTACCAAACAAGGCTTCCTATTTGTATTTAACCGTGTTACCGGCGAGCCCCTTTGGCCGATAGACGAAAAACCGGTACCAAAAAGCACTATGCCGGACGAAGAATCATGGCCCACACAGCCCGTACCAACGGTAGTGCCGCCATTTAGCAGGCAGGTGGTTACTGTTGATGATATTAACCCATATTTTACCGCGGCAGAAAAAGAAACGTGGCGCAAACGCATTCTGGCAGCGCACAGCGGTTTGTTTGAACCGCTTTCTGATAAATACGAAACCATTACCATGCCCGGCGCTAACGGCGGTGCCATCCACGGGAACACTGCTGCCAACCCGGTAAAGGGATATGTATACGTTTCTTACCAGGATAAGCCTTCGGTTTACAGACTGAAAAAAGTTGAGCCTGCCGAACTGCGCATTCCATTATCTGCCGACGAAACAGAAAGAGCAAAAGCTTTATATGTACAAAATTGCCAAACCTGCCATGGAGTTGACCATACAGGTGGTTTGGGGCCTAACCTTGTTGATATTAACAACCGGGTCAATTTTGATAATTTCAAGACAATTGTAAGTACAGGTCGGGCGCTAATGCCGTCCTTTCTTCACCTTGGCGATCAAAACGTTACTGCCATATATAAATTTCTTTCATCAGCCGCAAGCCAAAGAGGCGGCGGCGCAGGTGCGCGTGGCGGCCGTGGTGATTTCCAGGCGACCGATGTAACCAAGATTGACGGCCCGGTGGTAGCATCGGGCGGTGCGCCGGGTGGCGAGGAATTTCAAAAAATGCCTACCAAACCTATGCGCGATTATCCTGCGGGAGTAACTCCTCCAAAAGAAAAGTATACGGATGGCTCTACCACCAGCTATGGTTTAGGCTATCCAAATTTATTGTCGCCGCCATGGTCGGCAATTGCAGCTTATGATTTGAATACGGGCAAAATAAAATGGAAAAGAGCATTAGGCAACGATGATAAGCTGGGCGGAAAAGATACCGGCCTGCCTGTTGGCTCGCAGCATAAAGGTATGATAGTAACCTCTACCGGAATCATATTCGCCACCTGTTTGGATGGCAGGATATATGCTTACGACGAAGACAACGGAAACTTATTATGGCAGGTAAAACTACCCCGTGTACCTGATGGTTTGCCTACCATGTACCAGGTAAATGGCAAGCAATACATGGCCATCTGTTCTGTATCAGACCAAATAGATAAATCAAAACCAAATGCCGAGGTGCCAAGACAGTATATTGTTTTCGCGCTTCCATCAAAAAAATAACCAACCAAACCAATTATAGTTAATCATGAAACCCAACCCTGTAACAATAACCAAATTATTTACCTCAACAAGCGGGAAAGCCGCGCTTTTGATGATGATTTTTATTGGTTATGGCGCTATGGCCCAAACTCCTAAAAAAAGCACATCAGCCAAGAAAAAAACGTCAGCTTCATTAATCCCCAAACAACATACCGAGTGGAATGATTTTGGCGGCGGACCTGACCACTCTAAATTTGTTGATTTTACCCAGATCAACAAACAAAACGTAACTAAGCTGGAGCCTGCCTTTGTCTATTCAAGCGGCGATAAGCAAGCTTATAAATTCAACCCCATTATTGTTGATAATGTAATGTATGTGCAGGCCAAAAACATGTCGCTGATAGCCATTAATGCAACAACGGGTAAAGAAATATGGATACATATCAACCTGCGGATAGGCCAGCGGGGCATTAATTTCTGGCAAAGTCCTGATAAAAAGCAAAAACGCCTTATTGTAACCTTAGGCAGTACCTTACAGGAAATTGATGCCATCACCGGTAAAACAATATTGACGTTTGGCGATAACGGTTCTGTCGACCTTAAACAGGGCCTTGACCGCGATCCTTCACTGTTCCGTACAGGCTCATCAACTTCTCCCGGCCACGTTTATAAAAACCTGATATTGGTAGGTTCATCGCCCGGCGAAAACCTGTTTTCAGGTCCGGGCCATGTTAGGGCATTTAATATCCTTACCGGAAAGCAAGAATGGATATTCCACACTATCCCCCAACCTGGCGAACCCGGCTACGAAACATGGGATTATAAAGATTCTTACAAATATGTAGGCGCTATAAATACCTGGGGAGAAATATCTGTCGACGAAAAACACGGTATTGCTTACTTCCCTTTGGGCTCGCCTACTTATGATTATGATGGTGCCGACCGCCCGGGCAATGGCTTATATGGTAATTGTATTTTGGCTTTGGATGCTAAAACAGGCAAGCACTTATGGCACTTCCAGGTGGTGCACCATGATATCTGGGATTATGATTTGACCGCCGCCCCGCAATTGATCACCGTTAACCATAATGGTAAAAAGGTTGAAGCAGTAGCGGTTGCCGGAAAAAATGGTTTCTTATATGCGTTTAACCGTATCACCGGCGAGCCGTTATGGCCGATAGAAGAGCGCCCGGTACCAAAGAGTGAAATGCCCGATGAAAAATCATCGCCTACGCAGCCTTTCCCAACGGTAATACCGCCATTTAACAGGCACATTGTTACCATTGATGACATGAACCCATACTTTACGCCCGAAGAAAAAGCAAAATGGACCACGAGGCTATTGGCTGCTAAATCAGGACCATATATGCCGCTTTCTGATAAATACGAGGTACTTTCAAATCCCGGATCGGTTGGTGGTGCCAATTATGGCAACACAGCCGCAAATCCGGATAAGGGATTGGTATATGTGATGTTCCAGGAACTATCAGATTTTTACAAATTAAAACCAAGGCCAGAGGCTGGCCAGGGAATGGGCGGTGCCAATTTTGGCGCAGTTGCCGGTAATATTAAGGGCCAGATTGCCTATGCGCAATACTGCCAATCATGTCATGGTGCAGACAAGGCCGGTATAACCGGGGGTGCTCCTACCCTGCTTACATTAAGTGGAAGAGTACAGCTTGATGCTTTTAAAAGCGTTATAAGCGCGGGCCGTGGACGGATGCCAAGTTTTCCGCATTTAGAAGATAGTGTTGTTGCTAATATATATGCTTACCTGGCCCCGGCAGTACGCGGGGGACGAGGCCGTGGTGCAGATAATGCAACACCACCGGTAATTGACGGACCGGTAGTAGCTTCGGGCGGGGCGCCTTTAAAACCTGGTGCAGCACCGGCTGGCCCTGGTTTTGGCGGCGGTGGTATGAAAGATTATCCCGAAGGTTATACAGGCAAAAGAGTTAAGTATGTTGAAGCCAGCAACTGGGGGTCGCCTGCACCAAATATATTATCGCCACCATGGTGTGGTATAGCCGCTTATGACCTGAATACAGGTGCTATGAAATGGAGAATTGGCCTTGGTGACGATGCTAAAAACGGCACAAAAGGCATGGGCCTTCCAAACGGAACACAAAACAAAGGTATGGTTATCACCAAATCGGGATTAATATTTGCCACCTGTAAAGATGGGAAGCTACGGGCCATTGATGCTGATAATGGTAAAATTTTATGGGAGTATGACCTGCAAAGGGCCGATACGGGTGGCATACCTGCCATGTACGAATCAAACGGGCGCCAATATTTAGTAGTATGTTCTGCAGGTGGTTTAATTGATAAAACTAAAAAAGACGAAGATGTGCCTAAGGGATACATTGTATTCGCATTGCCTAAATTGAAATAATTGAAGAAGATGAGATCAACCTTAAATAAATTACATAGTTCAAAAAGTATAAAAGCCGCGGCGCTGTTGCTAATGGGTGTAGCATGTATTGCCGCTATTGTTCCAAAAAACACCAAACCGGTATCTAAAAAGAAATCGAATGCTGTTACCAAACAACACTCGCAATGGAAAGATTACGGCGGCGGCCCTGACCATTCTAAATTTGTTGATTTTACACAAATCAACAAACAAAATATTAACCAGTTAAAGGTTGAATATGTATACCCATCGGGCGATAAAACAGAATATTACAAGTTTAACCCCATTATTGTTGATGGCATAATGTATTTGCTGGCAAAAAACAACTCGCTTGTAGCGATGGACGCCGCGACAGGAAAAGAGATATGGATACACTCCAACCTGCGTGGCATAACCCAGCGTGGCATCAACTTTTGGCAAAGCAAGGATAAAAAACAAAAGCGCCTGCTTACCTGCTTTGGTAATTCGCTACAAGCTATTGACGCTATTACCGGCAAATCCATATTAACTTTTGGCGATCATGGATCGGTTGATCTTAAACAGGGCCTTGACCGCGATACTTCACTTTTTTCTCGCGTAGTACCTACTTCACCCGGTCATATTTTTGAAAACCTGCTTATTCTTGGATCTTTTCCTGGTGAGGCCTTATTTTCAGGTCCGGGCCATGTTAGGGCATTTGACGTAATAACCGGAAAACAAGTATGGATATTTCATACTATACCTTTCCCGGGTGAGCCCGGTTATGAAACCTGGCCAAAGGATGCTTATAAATATGCAGGCGGAACAAATGCCTGGGGAGATATATCTATCGACGAAAAACGAGGCATAGCATATTTTCCGCTTGGTTCGCCAACTTATGATTATGATGGCTCTGACCGTGAAGGTATGAACTTATACGGAAACTGTATCCTGGCGCTTGATGCCCGTACCGGAAAATATATATGGCATTTCCAAACCGTGCACCATGATCTTTGGGATTATGATATGACCGCCGCCCCGCAACTGGTTACTATAAACCATAACGGTAAAAAAGTTGATGTAGTGGCAGGCGCTTCTAAAGGCGGATACCTGTATGTATTGGACCGTGTTACCGGCAAACCTATATGGCCCATTGTAGAAACCCCGGTTCCGCCAAGTGATATGCCAAATGAACACGCCTGGCCCACACAACCTATCCCAACAGTTATCCCTCCTTTTACTAAACATATAGCGCTGTTGAGCGATTTGAACCCATATTTTACTCCCGAAGAAAAAGCAAAATGGGGACCAAGACTGGCTGCTGCTAAATCGGCACCGTTCCAGCCACTTTCTGATAAATATGAAGTAGTTAGCATACCCGGAGCATTTGGCGGCGCTAATTTTGAAAACACAGCCGCCAACCCTGATAAAGGATTGGTGTATGTATTATTCTCAAACGAGCCGTGTATCTATCAACTTAAAAAAGTAGATCATTCTGCAACACGGGGCGGCGGTGGCGGCAACCCGGCAGCAGCAGCGCGTGCTGCTGCTGCCGGAAAGACCGCTTACATACAAAATTGCCAGGCATGCCATGGCGAAGACCGGGGCGGTATACCCGGAAACGGTGCTTCACTGCTTAACATAGGAAGCAGAATATCAGCCGACGAATTTAAAACTATTTTAACACAGGGCCGGGGAAGAATGCAGGCTCAGCCACATTTGGACGAGGCTGCTATTTCTTCTATTTACGCGTTCCTGGCGCCATCTGCCGGCCGTGGTCGCGGTGGCCGTGGTGTAACCGTAGAAACTATACCATTGGGGCCGGTTGTAGCTTCAGGAAGCGCGCCTATAAAATCAACAGGCTATACACAGGGGATGAAAGATTATCCCGAAGGCCATACCGGTGGCAAATCTGAGTATGCCGAGAGCCGCGGTTATGGGGTAGATGTTGCTAACCTGTTAGCGCCGCCATGGTGTGGCATTGCCTGTTATGACTTGAATAAAGGCATTATGAAATGGACAATAGGACATGGTACCGATCCGAAAGTTGGTATAGACGGATTGGGGTTCCCGGGTGGCTCATCAAATAAAGGCATGGTAATTACTGCTTCGGGGTTGGTATTTGCCACCAGCAGAGATGGGCATATTTATTGTTATGACGCAGAAAACGGTAAAAAAATATGGCAGTACGATCTGCAACGAAACAATCCTAACGGAGTGCCTGCCATGTTTGAAAAAGACGGTCGCCAATATTTGGTTGTAGTTTCATGCGGGCCATTAATGGATAAAACAAAGAAGGAAGAAGATGTACCAAAAGGCTATCTTGTATTTGCATTGCCTAAAAGGAAGTAATAAAGACCAAATCAGCATATTATGAACAGAAGAAAATTTGTATACCAAACATCGGGACTGGCATTAGCAGCTATTACTGCCCCTGCATTTGCGAAGTTTGCTATGCCAAAAGATAAGATGGATCGGCTGGCAATGGGCACATTGTTATGGCGATCGCAGTTCAGGCAAACCAAACCAAAAGGTGTAACCGAAATAAAGGACGAGCTAACCATTATGGATTTGCCGCAACACCACCGTGAAAAGTTTGGCATTAAAAAATTAGAGTTTTGGAGCGAAAATATAGAATCGTTTGACGAAGCTTACCTAACTGCGGTAAAGGGTAAAATCAAATCTGCGGGTTGCGAATTATTGGATGTGCAATTTGACAGTTCACCATTTGATCATGAAGGCTATGATCTTGCTAACGCGGATGAAGAGAAAAGAAAAGCAGGCGTAGCACATGTTAAAAAATGGATGGATGGTTCAGCATTTTTAGGCTCTAAATGCGTAAGGGTTAACCCCGGCCGCCCTACCGGTACGGTTGAGCAAAGCATAAAATCATTCCAGGAGTTGTTGCCTTATGCCAAGAGCAAAGGGTTAATTATTATCACAGCCAACCATTTTGGTATTGAAACTGATGCTGATAAGCACGTTGCTATAGTTAAAGGAGTACCGGGAATATACACCGAACCTGATTTTGGAAATTATAACGGTGCGCCAAATATGTACGAGTCATTGGCTAAGATAATTCCATACGCTTATATCGTTTCTGCCAAAGTAGTTGATTTTACTAAAAATGCTGATGGTAAACTGGAACACACATCTTACGATTTTGACAAATGCGTTCAACTTGCCGAGAGCTTAGGGTTTAAGGGCACTTATATGGTGGCGCAATGGAGCGGTAAATGGCCTGCGGCAAATATCACCAATGATGAAATTGCCAACTGGACAATTGAGCATTTAAAAGCCAATATTAAAGCATAATGAATAGAAGAAATTTCATATTCCAGTCCTCAGGTTTGGCATTAACCGCCATGGCCGCGCCATCATTTGCAAAATTTGTACCCGCGAAAGATAAAATGGATCGCATAGCTATGGGTACTCTCCTATTTAGGGACAGGTTTAAGCAAACCAAACCAAAGGGTGTAGAAACCATTAAGAATGAGCTTACGCTGATGGATATCCCCCAACATCACAGGGATATGTATGGGATAAAGAAAATAGAATTCTGGAGTGAACATTTCGAATCGCTTGACGAGGGTTATCTGACTGAGTTGAAGAAAAAAATAAAAGCTGCCAAATGCGAATTATTAGATGTGCAATTTGACAGCTCACAATTCGACAAAACAGGCTATGATCTTTCTTCTATAGATGAAGACAAAAGACAAGCAGGTATTGACCATGCAAAAAGATGGATGGATAGCGCCTCGTTTCTTGGCTCTAAATGCGTACGGGTAAATCCCGGAGGCAGGGCAGGCAGGAACCCGCAGGGAACTGTAGAAAACTGCATTAAATCATTTACAGAGCTGTTACCCTATGCAAAAAGTAAAAATCTGACCATAATAACTGCCAACCATACTGGCCTTGAATTAAATGCTGATAACCATGTGGCTATAATTAAAGGAACTCCCGGCTTATATACCGAGCCGGATTTTGGCAACTACAACAATGTAAATATCATGTATGATAACTTGGCCAAAATCATACCGTATGCGTATATCGTATCGGCCAAAGTTGGCACGTTTACTAATGTCGACGGTAAATTAGAGCACACATCTTATGACTTTGACAAATGCATGCAGCTTTCTGAAAGCCTTGGCTTTAAAGGCAATTACATGATAGCCCAATGGAGTGGTTATCAGCCTGATATTGATTACGAAAAAGTAGCAGCCTGGACCATAGAACGCGTAAAAGCTAATATTAAATAATAAACCAATTATAAACTTAAATATACCCGAATCATGACTGACACATTAAATCAAAAAACTAACGCATCACCATTCCGGATATTCGGGATAGTATGTGTTCTCGCATTATTTTTTGCAGGATTTAATCCTGCATTGGCACAGATACCAACAAAAACAATTTATTTCCTGGCCGGGCCAAAGGACCACGTAGGTAAAGAAGGAACAGGCAGGCATGAAACCCGCAGGGACCTATTGGTATTACAACATTGTATTGATAGTATAAGCAATGTTAAAGGTGTAAAAATTATAACCAAATTTCTGTACGAAAGAGATGCGCTTAATATAGAAGATTTAAAAGGCGTGGATGCCATTATTGTAGAATGCAGCTCTGTAACCAGTACACAAACGCGTACGCATCCGCTTTTGCCACCTTTGCCAAAAGATCAAAAAAATTATGATAAAGCAACATTAGATTACCTGGATCAGATAGATAGCTTACAAGCGGCAGGTATGGGCATTATGGTAATACACTGGGGTATTGCTACCGACGGTGCTGCACCGGCAGCTGTAAATCATTATATGAAGTGGTTCGGCGAAGTAGCCATGCCGGGTTATACACAAAACCCATTAGGTTTCTGGAAAGTAACGCCTATTAAAGCTGCGGAAAAACACCCTATCCTGCGTGGTGTTAACCCATGGACTTATAAGGATGAGATATTTTCACGGCTCTTAGTAAATCCGGGCGATCCATACCGTACGGATCTGCTGATGGGAGAATCGCCTCAAACCAACCAAAGTGAAGCTGGCTTACCTAAAGGTGTTATAAGCCCAAGGGGTATTGCCTCAGTTTATGAAAAAGGTAAACAACGTGGTGTGCTATGGGGTGGTATGGATTACCATTCGGCGCTGCTGAATGAAAATTACCTTCGCTTTGTTCTGAACGAGATTGTGTGGACAGCTGGTATAGACGTACCAAAAGGGGGCGTAAAAACTGCAGCTAAACAACTACAATTATCACCAATAAAACCAGACGGTTTTGATAAGTTTAAACCTGTAGATATGGCGTCGAAATAGCATGAGTACCACAAAATATTAAACCTCAAATTATTAAAATGAAATATTTTTTTATCACTCTCTTATTTGTTGGCTTAGCTGCCTGCTCATTTGGACAGGAAATACCGTGGGATGTAAATGGGCGCGGCTTAAGCTTTGAGCCTGATTATTCCTTTAAAGGATCAAGTCTTACGGCCTGGCATACATTAGGTGCTGCCGCGTGGCAAGCCCGAAATGGTGAAATAACTGTAAATGCAAATGGTGGTACAGCGTTGCTGGCGTCGGATAAATCTTTTCAGGATGTTGCTGTACACTTGCTTATAAAAGCCGCACCGGGCAGTGAAGCAGGGGTTTTAGTGCGTATGGAAAAAACCGGCGACGGCTATAAAGCCTTACTGGTTGCCATAAAAGATAACGTAGCCACAACCTACCGCGTTACTTTGGATGCACAAGGCAAGGAGCTATCGCGTGAGCAACTGAGAGGGGCCGGAAATATTATACGTATTGCACCTAAACCTCCTGCAGCACCTGCCGGTGGAACAGCCGCGGGTCGTCGTCGTGGGGGCGGTGCCGGTGGCGGCCGTCCTGCCGGTCCAACAGATTTGCCTATACCGCGTACTTCATCTGCCATAGTTGCGGGCGACTGGAACCAGTTTGAAGTGATTGTTGATTTTAACATTATCCGGAAATTTATTAATGACGGAGGTGATTTTCAAGGTGGCGCTACTGATGACCTTGTAGAGAAAGGCGGGCAAGGCTATGGCCCTATCGCTTTATATGCAAGTGGTACCGGCGAAGTACAGTTTAAGGATATAAAATATAAAGATGTTCATATATTGTATACACCTAAAGAAGCAAGTTCATCCCGCTTTAAAGCACAGCGTATTAGTGATATGTTTTATTCATTCAGTGCCGCTGCTGCTGATTTTAACAAAGACGGTTATACAGATATTGTATCTGGGCCCTACATCTATTTCGGGCCGGATTATACCCACTACCAGGAAATATTTTTCGGGCAAACTTATAACCCATCCCGGGAGTTTGCGCTGATAAATTGCCAGTATGCTTTTGATGTTAATGGCGATGGCTGGCCCGATGTAATAGTTGGCGCTGCCGGCCATCCAAGAGTATATATTAACCCTAAAGGTGAATCGCGCCGCTGGGATGAGTATGATGCTTTAAACTTAAATACTGACGAGGTTACCACATTTAAAGATATTGACGGTGACGGAAAGCCCGAACTGGTTTTTTCTTCGGGCGGAACAGTATATTATAGCAAGATAAATCCGGAAGGTGGTAATAAACTCTGGATATTGCATGCCGTATCTGCAAAAGGATATGGGCTGGGCCATGGTATTGGTGTTGGCGATATTAATGGCGATGGGCGCATAGATATTATCAATCCTAATGGCTGGTGGGAACAACCGGCAAAAGGATTGGACACAGGAGTATGGAAATATCACCCTGAAGCATTTTCGCGTTACGGCCACTGGAGCGGTGCCGTTGGGGGTAGTATAATGGCCGTGTATGATGTAAATGGCGATGGTTTAAATGATGTGGTAACCGCGCTTAACGCTCATGGGTTTGGCTTGGGATGGTTTGAACAAAAAAGAGATAAAAGCGGCAAAATCACCTTTGTAAAACACATGATAATGGATGATTTTTCGACCACAAATGCAGGTGGCATTACTTTTTCTGAATTACATGGAACCAACTTTGCCGACGTAAACGGCGATGGCATACCTGATTTTATTGCAGGTAAACGTTACTGGTCTCATCTGGATAGTTATTTTGATCCCTACCCTTATTGCCCGGGTGTAGTATATGCGTATATTACGGTTCGGGATAAAAAGGCACCAGGGGGTGCACGGTTTGTACCCGAATTAGTCCATAACCGTTCAGGCGCGGGATCTGATATAACAGTTGCCGATTTGAATAAAGACGGCAAAATGGATATCATTACTGCAACAGATCGTGGTACTTATATTTTCTGGAATCAAACAAAAGGTACAGGTAAAGTAAAAGCTAAAACAGCTGCTACCGTACATAAATAATTATAAAGAGTGTCATTTCGAACGATTGTGAGAAATGACACTCTTCCTTTGCCCTTTCTTACCTGCCTACCCTTAATTGTTGCCTTTGGTAACCCACATTACCCTTCATATCGCCGCCCTCTAAAATAAGCGAATAAGTACCTGCCCTATCCGCTGTAAAAAATGACACCGTTGCTTTTCCATTATCATCCGTCTCAATCGCTGGCGCCCAGTGAATAGTTGCCCGCCAATCATTAAATTTATAAGTTGCCTTCGCAACATATTGCGGCGAATAAAACTGATGTGGCTGACTAATAGGTATAGGGCGATAAGCATAACCGTTGTTGCCGGCCATATCGCCCCCCATGTGAGAATTGCTGGTAATGTAGATACATAAAGCAGGGGTTTCGCCTAATTTGGTATTCAAAAACATCCTTTCTACCCGCATGTCCAATATATCATTGGTATCGTACGATTCTAACCACCGGTTGATATCCCCTTGGGAAATAACTGAAGACAATTCTTGTATACGTATATAAGGCGTTTCATCAATAATGAGCATTTTATACATCTGGTTTAGCTTTTCCTTTTGATTAAGCAGCTTCATTAAATTAACAGGTTTTTTCCCGATGCGTACATTACGCAGATCTTCCTCATCAAGCAATAAATGCACCGTAGGCGGCGGATTATAATGACGTTGCCTGATAACTACTTCTTTTAATAACCGGCTTTTACCATGCTCAATGGCATCATCGGGCTTTACCCTTTTATTCTCAGTAATAATTTTTTTATTACTGTTAGTTACATAGCTAACAAAAGTACTGTCACTGTTAACATACCATGGGGTTGCATCATTTTGTATCAGGTCAAAATCAGGCGGTACAAACTCATTCACATTTAAACCGATATTAAAATCCCTGGTAGCCTGAATCATAAAATCTATTTTTTCAAGTTCCGGGAAATCAGTAAAACTAAAACAACCTTTTTTATCCGTTTGGGTGGTTAGTGTTAATGGCGGAAACTCTGATTTTAAAGTAATTTCGGTATTGGCTATGGGCTTATTAAAAACATTGCTTACGCTGCCTTTTACTGTAAATTGAGGTTCTGCATCATATTCCACTTTTGGCGTGTGGCCAAAACTATTATCCCAGTCATAACTGGCCCATCCTTGTGTTAGCAACAAGTTATCCAATGCTTTCAGCCTGTCTTTATTCTTTTGCATAAAATAATAAGCGGGATCTTCAATATTACCTTTTATATCTGCGCTTAATAACATATAACTCACCATATTTTCAGCAGTTGCGTCGGGTGCTTTTACTTCATTATCATCTGTTACCGCCAATGAAAAATTACCTTTTACCGGTTTACCTGTTGCATCTGTTACATATACTTGTAAAGAAACACTATCACGCGTACCGTAATTTGCTTTGTTGCTGCTCACCTTAATATTTAATTCATCGTTATGATCAATAAATACCATTCGCCTTGTTACGGGCTCATTAGCCGCATCGAGCAAAATAAATTTAGTGATACCTGTAGGAAATACCTTTTTTGATATAATTTTCAGGATGGGCTTATTAACAGAAAATATATCTTCGTAATATATACTATCCCTTGCCTGCCCTACTAATGTAAATCTTTTGCCGCTATTCATTATATCAGCAGTTGCAACTACATGTAGTTCAAGAGAATCTTTACCGGGTATCGCTGCAACCTGTATGGCTATCCCGCTATTTTTTACCCCCGGAAGCGGGTAGCTTTTTGTAATACTATCAGCATAGGTAACTTTTGCCGTATAAGTTTCGCCTGCCTTTGGTATAAATGTAAAAGAACCCATCCCTTTATGAGTAGATTGAAATGAAGCGACCTGTTGCATCGTATTATTGTATATCTCCCCTTTTATTTCTGCAACGCCTTTACCCTCCTCATCAATAGCTTTAAAACCAACCAGATTAGGCTGACCCGCTAATAATACCCCACCCTCGGGCATAAATTGCAAATCAGTATTTGCCGGCGTTGTTAATTGCAGCGGGATAATTATTTTACGCCAATCGGCATATTTACTGTTGTCTTCAGCTTGTATAAACAAGTGTTTGTAATCTTTCTTATCCGGTAATGTAAATTTAAAATTCAAATTACCGTACGGGTCGTTTATAACCTTGCTCTTAACTATTGTACTATTTCTATCAAGCACACTTAGCTGTAAATCTCTAAAACCGATATTTTTGAGAGTCAGGT
>NZ_JAQBOW010000116.1 GCF_028287845.1 Mucilaginibacter sp. | reverse complement strand
TTTTCCGCTTCGCGGGATCGGCTTCGGCAACCCGTTTAGATTGTTCGAATATTGTTGTGGCTTTATTGCAAGCCTTTAAAAATCGTTCTAAGGCAACGGGTTTAAGCAAATAGTCAACCACGTCCAGTTCAAAACCATCCAGTGCAAACTGGTCGTAGGCGGTAACAAAAATTATCAATGGTTTTTGTGCCAGGCTCTTTACAAATTGTAAGCCATTTATGCCTGGCATTTGTATATCGCAAAAAATAAGATCCACCGGTTGCTCCTGCATAGCTTGCATGGCCTGCGCAGCCGACCGGCAGCTGGCTACCAGATTCAGGCTATCCACCATGTGGATATTATCCTCAAGCAATTCCAGCGCAAGCGGCTCGTCGTCTATTATTATGCAGTTCATTAATGTTGGTTAATGCAATAATACTAAGTTATTTGTATAAAACAGCAAGCTGGTTAGTACCATTTCGTCGCAACAATGTAGGGTTTAGTCTCATAGTTGTTACAGTCTCCTAATTTCTTATTTTATTTGTACTATGAAAAAACTGATCAATAATCGTTGGTTCCTGTTCTCCATGCCTTTTGTAATATGGTTCCTGGTATTAATCTTGCCTTTTTTAGCAAGTACCGATAACAATAACTTTTTTCCCGAAGGCGCTCACCGCCGGTGGATCATTAATATTATAACCGCCAATTTTTTATTGCTGTGCGTGTTCTATATCCATACCTATCTGGTGTATCCGCTAATTAATAAAAAAGTGATCTGGTATGTACTGGCGCTTGCTGCATTGCTTGGCTTATACTGGTTATGCTGGTATTTTTTGCGATCAGAGCCGCATAACACACGCTTTATCATGTTACGCACGCAAGGCGGGCCAATGTCACAGCATTTTCCAAAAACTCAAAATTTTCCAAAATCACCCAATATACATGTGCGCCGTTTTGGCGGACCACCAGATATTATTCCGCTTTTATCGCCCTTAGTTGCCATTTTATGTAGTGTATGTTATCGTGTGATACTGGATAACCGCAGACGTGTGCAATTATTAAAAGAACAGGAAACCAGCCATTTAAAATCAGAACTAACCTTTTTGCGCTCGCAGATAAGTCCGCATTTTATGTTCAATATCCTGAATAACCTGGTAGCGCTGGCCCGTAAAAAATCTGATGATCTGGAACCGGCCATTGTAAACCTATCACAACTAATGCGTTATATGCTGTATGAAAGTGATGATCACCGGGTGTTTCTAAGTAAAGAAATTGAATACCTGAGGAGCTATATAAACCTGCAAATGCTGCGATTTGGCAACAACATGAAGGTAAACATCGACGTAAAGGGCGATCCGGATTTGTATACCATAGAGCCAATGCTATTGATACCGTTTGTTGAAAACGCCTTTAAACACGGCACAGGTATGGTTACCGACCCAATTATTGCCATATCTATAGCTATAGATGAAGAAACCCATTTAATGCGATTTATAGTAGTTAATGGGGTTAGTGACCTGGATGTATCAAAAGATAACAGCTCTGGCATCGGTATAGCCAATGTAAAAAGACGACTGGCTATTTTGCACCCGGGTAAGCACGAGCTGAATATACTGAATGAAAATCATTCATTCACGGTTGACCTTTCAATTTATCTCGCCAATTAATTACTATTTTTTTAGTTTAGCCATAAAACCTTGTCGCTTAAATAGGTAAAGTGGTCGCCACAATCAACTTAATGGTATACTTTATTTTCGGCATCAATAATCCGTTACTATAATTGTATGCTGTTAGCTTTTAGGCTAATACCTCTTTTAAACCTAATCAATAAAAAAATGAAAAAGCTAATCTCTTTAACAAGTTTATTACTGCTTTCTTGCTTAGCTGTGTTTGCACAAGAAACTAAAAAGCTAAAAGAAGTGCAGGCTGCTAATCTATGGGCACCTTCATCAATAAAAATTGATGGGGCACTTAAAGAATGGGGCGATTCTTTTCAGGCTTATAATAAAGCCACCAAGTTATATTATACCCTATCAAATGATGATAAAAATATTTACCTGGCCATAAAATCAACCGATGCTATTAACAATAACAAAATTATAGCCGGTGGCATAACCCTTACTATAAACACCGACGGAAAGAAAAAAGAAAAAGATGCATTTAGCCTTACCTATCCGGTTATACAACGTACAACAAGAACCATGCGTGGCCCCGGCGGCGGCGCACCGGGCATGCCCGGGCGATCAATGACAATTACCATGGGTCCCGGCGGTGGCCCAGGCGGACCGGGTGGGCAACCCGTTGATTCGGCAATGATAAAAGCGGCACATGAGCGCACTATTGCGGCCGCCAAAGAAATAAAAGTTGCCGGCTTTAAAGATATAACCGATTCGCTTGTTTCTATATATAACGAGTATGGTATTAAAGCCGCTATTGGTTATAATGCCCTGGGCAATTTTACGTATGAAATGGCCATCCCAATTAAACTGCTTAACTTAAAATCAGATGGACAGGAATTGAACTACAACGTAAAAGTTAACGGCATTGTAATACCCGCTGCGATGATGCAGGCTATGTCCGAAGGTGGCAACGGCGGCGGTGGTAGCGATGGCGGCCAACGCATTGTAACGTTTGGTGGCCCGGGCGGCGGTGGTGGCGGCCAACGCGGTGGCGGTGGTGGCAATTTCCAGGAAATGACAAGCCCCAGCGATTTTTGGGGGAAATATACTTTAGCAAAAAACCAATAAAACCTCTCTATACGATTATAAACTTACCACATGAAAAGATTACTTACCGTAGCCGTTTTTATACTATTATCGGGCAGGCTTTTTGCCCAGATGCAAACGCGAACGGCTTCACCGGCGCTGCCCCCTCCGTTAACTTCGCGCGAGGTAAGCGGCGTTGTAAAAGACGAAAGCGGGCAAACATTAATTGGTGCTTTAGTTACACTTAAATCAAAGCGGGATACCATTAGAACATCAACTAATGAGGATGGCATATTCATTATGAAAAATGTAAAGCTGGCAGCCTTTAATATTACTGTTGAAAGCATTGGCTCAGTTCCTTTTGTTAAAAAGTACTTAAACAGCGATATTACCAAAAGGATAGTTTTAGATCCTATTACGCTTAAAACCAAAAGTAATGAGCTTAATGAAGTAAAAATTAATGGCACCCCCAGCATAACTTATAAAGTAGACACGGTTGAATATCGTGCCAGCGATTATAAAGTGCGCGACAACGCCACACTTGATGAATTGCTGAAAAAAATGGAGGGCATGGAGGTTGGAACCGATGGAACATTAACCCATCAGGGCCAGCAGATAGTAAAAGCTAAGTTAAATGGCAAAGACTATGCAGGCGGGGATGTTGCCCAGGCCATTCAAAATTTACCTGCAGACATTGTTGAAAAAGTACAGGTTGTTGACGATTACGGCGACCAGGCCGCAAGGACCGGTGTTAAAGACGGCGACCCGCAAAAGATATTGAATATTACTACCCGTGCAGACAGATCTGTAGGTACTACCGGACGCTTAATAGGGCAGTATGGCAGCGCCGACCGGTATAACGCCCAGCTGTTCGTTCAACGTATTGACGCTAACCAGCAATTGGGTGTAATTGGCAACTTACGCAACACCGTGCTTGGTGTTGCTTCTACCGGCCTGCAAGGCGGCGCAACCAATAGCGGCGGCGGTGGCACAGGTGTTGGTGCAAATGCAACCGGCGGTGGTGGCACCGGCGGCAGTGGTGGTACAACCCGTTCCGGATCGCCATCATTTAACTACCGCGACCAATGGAGCAAAAATGTACAGGTGGTGGGCAGCTATACTTATATGTTTAACAATAATAATGCTTTAAGCGATAGTTACGGACAAAGATATACAAGCTTAGGCACAGGCAATTTTGTTAACAAGAGTACAAGAGAAACAGACACAAAATCGCACAATGTTAGGTTTGAAATGGATATCAACCTGGATAGCGCCAATTACTTGCAAATAACACCAACTTTTAGCTATAGCAATGCGCCAACCTCAAGCAATACCAATAGTGATAATATCAATCATTATACTACAGGTTTTGAGCATGTAGTAAATAACGGTATTAACTCTACTTTAAATTCAAGCAGCAATTATGGTCTTACCGCTTTTTACCTGCACGTATTTAAAAAACCGCGCAGAAACATTTCTTTACAGGTAGGCATTACACGCGCAAATACCCAGGCTGATGGCGAACAAAATACCGCTTACCATTATTATGCCGATACGACTCAAAACGTTTTAATAAGAGACTCATTAGTACACTTATTAACCCACAGAACAAATGCAACAACAACCTATACCGCTACGTTAACCTATGTTGAGCCCCTAAGTCCCGTCTCCCAATTAGAGTTTGCAGGAAATGTGAGTGAGAGAAATAATAATACGGCCTCCCTGCAGGATACCGTATTAGCAAACGGACAAATAGTGCCGGTTTCAAAGTATAGCAGTATATATAATTATGATGTTACCGATACACGTGCTACTTTAGATTATCGTTACAATGGCACCAAAGTTAACCTGTCAATTGGAGCTGCTGCTGTACCGTTTCTTTTAAAGGGCACTAAGTTTGACAATACAGCGGGCGCAAACGCGTCCACATCACGTTATGATTTCAGAGTAATACCGGCTTTCCGTTTTGCCTACAGCTGGTCTCGTACAGAACGTTTTACCTTAAACTATACCGGGCGCAACCAGGAACCTGATTTTACACAAATACAACCATTTACAGATCGGTCAAACCCTGATAATATTGTGGTTGGTAACCCTAACCTTAGGCCCTCATTTACCAATACACTTACTGCCCAGTACAACAATTATTTGGCAAACTCTAAATTTAATATTTCGTTGGGTGTAACGGCAAGCAGTATTGATAATTCAATAGCTCAAAACACGCTGCTATTACGGGTACCGCTTACTGTAAACACTTTGGACCCAACTAAAAACACGTTTAAAAACATATCAGAAACATATTATGTTAATTTAGATGGCGCCCAAACAATAGTGGGCAGATACACCATTGCCAAACAACTGGATGACCGCAGGTATAACCTGTCGTTAAATGGAAATGTAACTTATAGTTTCTCGCCTGCAATGAGTAATAATCAATTATACGGTCAAACAACCTGGAGGTGGGATGAGCGCTTTGGTCCGCGTATAAACCCAAGTGAAAATTTCGAGATCAATCCGTTTTTTGGATATGATATTTCAAGAACCTTTACAACATTGTTTAATGCAAATTCAACGCAATTACAAACAACCTCGTTGGGCCTTACCAGCAAAATGTATTTCTTTAAAACCTGGCAGATCAACTATGATGCTACCAAGAAATTTATAACCGGTATTAGCGGTGCCAATACTAATCCATTAATTTTAAATGCCGGTTTTGAAAAAGAATTCTTTGCAAAACGAAACCTGGTACTAACCTTTAATGTTTATGATTTGCTGCACCAAAACAATTACATACAACAAACAGTAACCTCTACCGGGGTAACCAATACCTTGTCTAATTCATTAAGCCGTTACTTTATGGTGGGCCTGCGCCTTAACCTGCAAAAATGGAGCGGTACACCAACACGTAATGGCCAGCAAATGATGCGCCGTGGCGATGGTAGCTTTATATATTAAAGATAGTGGTTAAGTTAAATTAGAAGGCTATGGGTTTAAATCCATAGCCTTTTTGTTGGGGGTTGAACGCGCTCCGTTGACTCGCCCCGCGGCACTTCGTGCGCGACCCTCTTCGCCTTCGGCGGAAAGAGGGTATTTCTTCTATGCCGAAATCCCGGCACCCTCTTTCCCTCCATAAGCGGAGCGATGTCGGGGTGAGTAATCGGCGTTAACTCAATTCCTTCATCAACTTATCAAAGGCTTCCTTCAACTCTGCCAGTTCAAGCTCAACTTTTGAAAGGCGGGCCTCAATGCCGCCGCCGGGCCTAACCGGTAATTCATCCATATCATCATCCTCATTTATATCTGGCACACCGGCCAATAAATGAGCGTATCGTGCTTCTTTTTGCCCGGGGCGTTTGGGCAATTGCATCAAATACGGCATATCCCCGCCGGCAAGTTTATCTAAAACATCCTGCACTTCTTCTATCGATTCAAATTCATACAACCTGCCCGAATTGGTATTTAATTCGCCGGGGGTTAATGCCCCACGCAGCATCAGCAGGCACAGCACAGCCAATTCTGACGGTATAAGCGGATACACAATAGCAAAGTTGTGCTTATATTTTACAGAGCGGATAGAGCCTCCTGTGGCTGTTGATATTAATCCGCGTTTTTTTAGCGTACTCAATGCGTCCATTACTATAGCTTCTTCATATTGCACAACCGGCTTGCGAGACGTTTTTTGATTGCACGCGGCGGTAAGGCCGTTAAGCGTCATGGGGTAATAATCGGGCGTGGTTTTGCATTTTTCCATTAATGAGCCCAAAACCCTGAGTTCGGCAGCATCAAGTATTGGTAAAGTTTGTGGTGTATCCATTTTATAATGTACTAAGCTGATTTGAATATAGGATTGTATTTCCGCTAGACAGATGCGATTTTAGCAATAAATATTTAATCTTTAGCTTAAATATTTAATTAAAAACCGGTTAATTTGTAGTAATGTCTTTATTTGTAGCCTCGTTAAATTCCGGAAGCAATGGTAATTGCTATTACGTTGGCAATGAGCATGAGGCGGTATTGATTGACGCTGGCATATCCTGCCGCGAAACCGAAACCCGCATGGCGCGCATGGGCCTATCCATGCGCAAGGTAAAAGCCGTTTTTATATCGCATGAACATTCTGACCATATACGGGGCGTTACCGTGCTCTCAAAAAAATATAAGCTGCCGGTTTATATAACCCCTCTTACTATGCACCACGGTGGCTTAAGATTAGATGACAACCTGGTAACAACATTCTTTGCCGACCAACCCATACGCATAGGTGAACTATTGATCACCGCCTTTTCAAAGCTTCATGATGCCGCTCATCCACATAGTTTTACTATTGCCTGCGGCGATGTGAAAGTTGGTGTTTTTACAGATCTGGGGGCCGTATGCGAAAACCTGATACTACATTTTCAACAATGCCACGCTGCTTTTTTAGAAGCTAATTATGATGAGGGAATGTTAGAAAGCGGCAATTATCCATTCCATTTAAAACGACGCATTAGCGGTGGCAAAGGCCACCTATCCAACAAGCAGGCATTAACGCTGTTTATAGATTATAAGCCAGCGCATATGAGCCACCTGTTTTTATCGCATTTATCAAAAGACAATAATGACCCTATACTGGTTCATAATCTTTTTAATACCCACGCCCGCGATGCAGAAATTGTTATCGCATCAAGATATGTTGAAACGCCTGTTTACCACATCAGCGGAACCGGCAACCCTGCAAGCGCTGCTATAGCGAGCCTGCAGTTCAGCTTGTTTTAATAATACTTATTGAAGGTTTCGCTTTAATTATAGTGGGGTATGAACACCACAGCTATTTCAACGGCTTTTTACGAAAACCTATTGAACTGTATAAATTACACGATGCGTTTTTTAATACTATACCTGTAAATAAAGCAAGCGCTTTTAACAAAAAATTTGCGTTTTTTAGGAGTGAGAAGCGTTAAAAAAGGAGAAGTTCGCTAAAACTTCTCCTCTAAAATTAACTGATCTCATTATTCTCATAAAGAACGAATTGGTTTAGTCCGATTGTAACAAGTGCACAAAGGTATAAATTCCTATGTACTAGGTAGAATAAATTTTAAATTTATTTTTTAATCTTTTTCCAAAATCTTATTAGGCAAAAGCACTATCTTACAGTGTTATACGCCTGCAATAAAAACATTTCAAAAAACAGGGCCATAATTGCAAAAAGCACATAGAAGTCGTTCTTTTCTATGTGTTTTTTGCAAATAATATATTTAAATGAATTTATTTCATACCATCGTGAATAGCCTTAATATTTGTTAAATGCCCTTTAATTGTGGGCAATGTTTTATCAACAAAAGCTTTCAAATCAGCATCTTTAAGCTTTTTAGAAGCATTTTCAAACATATCAACGGTGGCTTTATGGTCAGAAACCATTTTATCCACATAAGCCTTATCGAAATCAGAGACTGATTTTTTAGAAAGATCAGCAATTGCCTTTTTCGAATCAGCATTAACTGAATCAGGCAGGGTAATGTTTTTAGTTTTTGCTACTGCTTTTAATTCCTCCCCCGCTTTTGTGTGATCCATAACCATCATAGCGGCAAAATCCTTCACTTTGGCATTGGTTGATTTTTGTTCGGCAAGCTTACTCAGCTCTACCTCTGTCATCCCGCCATTAGCTGCGTCAACAGCAAATTTCGCGTCATCTTTGTCAACGGCTATTCCAGTCATGCCCGAAGTGGTACTGTCTTTTACCTTGTTTACACTATCCGCAGAAGCGGTACTGTCTTTTTTTTTGTTGTTACACGCCTGGAACATCATCCCGGCCAATGCAATCATTACAATTAAATTTAGTTTTTTCATGGTTTATTTTTTTTCTCTTATGTTAAACCACTTGAAAAACAATATGTTTTGAAAAATATTTAATAAGCTCTTGTCATTTCGAGTTATAAAATACCGAGGGGCCTTTGAAGCTAAAAATGACATATTACGATTTACATCGTGTCCAGGCGATAGAGAGAAATAACAGAGATTAATAAAATATCGTTATCTATTTACTACATTAACAGCCACGCCATTAATAAAAGCCTGTAAATTACTCACCACCGTATTCATTAATCGCGCACGTGCCTCTTTAGCGGCCCAGGCAATATGTGGGGTAATAATGCAATTTATCGCTTTAAAAAGCGGGTTATCCGCCAGCGGCGGCTCTACGGACAGTACATCAATGCCTGCGCCGGCTATTACACCATTATTCAGCGCGTCGGCCAAGTCGGCATCAACTACAATGGGCCCTCTTGAAGTGTTTATCAAAAATGCCGATGGCTTCATTTTTCTTAAATTTTCCCCGTTTATCAACCCCTGCGTTTCAGGCGTTAACGGGCAATGGATACTAATCATATCCGATAGTTGCAAAAGCTCATCCAGGGTTACCCATTTAAAATTTTCGCGGTGCGATTGGTCGGTGTGTGTTCTGCCGGTGGCGATAATGTTCATATCGAACGCGGTAGCTATATCGGCAACTTTTTTGCCTATCGTTCCAAACCCAATTATACCCAAAGTTTTACCGGCAAGCTCTGTCAGGGGATAATCCCAAAAACAAAAATCAACAGAACGGGCCCACCTGCCATCCATTACCGAGTCACTGTGTTTTTGTACATGCAGGCAAAGCTCCAGTAAAAAAGCAAAAACCAGTTGCGCCACAGCAGGGGTGCTATAACCGGGCACATTGCTTACAATTATCCCGTTTTCTTTACACACTTCGGTGTTAATAATATTGTAACCGGTAGCCAGTACGCCAATATATTTCAGATCGGGTAATTGATTTAATGTGGCTTCGTCTAACGGGGTTTTATTGGTTAAAACAACAGTAGCTCCTGCACAGCGCCCAACTATTTCGGCATAAGGGGTACGGTCATGAATAGCTACATCGCCTAATTGGTTTAGCGCATCCCATGACAAGTCGCCGGGGTTAAGTGTATATCCGTCAAGTACTACTATCTTCATCTTATTTAAGCTGATTCTTTGCGCCCGGTTAATTTAATTAATGCGACAAATATCGCAATAATTAAAGCCAATATAATTAACCAGGTGTAGCCGGGCAACGCTGTATTTAAAGCTACGGTATTTACAGCAGCAACAGGTGTGCTTGCCGGTACTATCCATTTAAACCAATAGGCTTGCCCCATTACCAGCAAACATAAAAACAACAATATAAAAAAGCTATGCTTTAAGGTGAACCTAAATAGCGCCGACTCTTTCCCAACCAAATTACCGGCAGCCGCGGCTACCGCTATAGATTGTGGCGATATCATTTTACCAACCACACCGCCCGAACAATTGGCAGCGACAGTAACCACGGGCGAAATCCCAATTTGGGTAGCTGTTACATATTGCAATTTTGTAAATAACGCGTTTGATGCGGTATCAGACCCGGTTATAAACACACCCAGCCAGCCCAGTACCGGTGCAAAAAATGGAAATAACGGACCGGTTGTGGCTAACAATAATGCTATAGTTGTGGTAATACCCGAATCGTTAACGATATAAGCGAAGCTTAAAACCGACATGATAGTAATTATTGGGAACATTAACTGTTTTAAAGTGTCCGCAAAAACTGCCGCGCCTTGTTTATAGGTTAGGCCAACAACAGGTATGGCTATCAAGGCTGATAAGAAAACGGCTGTGCCCGCTGCCGATAGATAATTAAATTTAAACACATGCGGCAACAACGTACCCTTTTGATCGGCAATACTATTATGCAGCCCGGGGAAATTGAATTGCAGTTGCCCGTACCTGTTCAGAAATTCTTTTACCGGTGGTAGTCCCCAGGTTAATATTACTATAGTTAATAACAAAAATGGCGACCATGCAGCAATTACCTGGGTAGTGGTATAATTATCCTTTACTGTAACTATGCGAGGCTTTTCACTGGCGAAGCGCCATATGGTTGTTGGTTTCCAAAATTTTAAGAAAATTATTAAGGCTATAATTGAACCAACACCTGCAATAATATCGGGCAGTGCCGGACCAATAAAATTAGAAGTAAAGAATTGCAGCAAGCCAAATGAAAGCCCTGAAACCAAAATGGCCGGCAAAACTTCTATAGATCTTTTAAAGCCACACATTAATACCACCAGGTAAAACGGAGTAAATACCGACAATATAGGCAGCGTTCTGCCCACCATTTGTGATATTTCCATTTCATGAATGCCCGATATTTGCGAAGCAACCGCTATAGGTATACCTACCGAGCCAAATGCTACGGGCACAGTGTTGGCAATTAAGCATAGGCCGGTGGCATACAATGCATCAAACTCCAGCCCCACCAACATGGCTGCGGTTATAGCTACAGGCGCGCCAAAACCTGCAGTGCCTTCTAAAAAAGCGCCGAAGGAAAAAGCAATGAGCATGGCTTGTAGCCGCCTGTCGGGAGTGACGGCGGCCATAAAATGTTTAATGATCTCGAACTGACCGCTTTTAACGGTGATGTTAAATAAAAATACTGCCGAAATAACTATCCAGCAAATCGGGAAGAATCCATATAGCGCGCCATTGGCTATTGATAAAAACGCCAGTTTCACCGGCATGCCATAAACCAAAACGGCTATAAATATGGCTACGGCGCATGCCATTAAACTGGCTTTATAGCCTTTGGTTTTTTTGACCACCAGCGCCCAAAAAACAACCAGTATAGGCACCAATGCCACTAAAGCAGAAAGCGTTAGGTTATTAAGCGGATTTACGGGCTGTATCCAGATCATGATAAATGGTTAGCTAAATTTAGCTGAATATTTTTTATAAAAGTAACTGCCAGCCTTTTTCTTTTATAAAAACGAGTTTAGAATCAGAGTGGTTCGGAAAAAGCAGAGAGTAGGGCGATTCTGCTCTTGAGAGGGGGAGCTTAATCTGCCGATTGGGATTAGGCATAGGAGTGTTCGGAAGATTTGAATTCGTAATCTAAGTTCCCTCCCAATGGGAGGAGTGAGGCTGGTTGTGAAATGGCAGGGAGGGGTTTCGCCGATTTATAAATCGCTTCATTAACCCCTCCCTACCCTCCCAAGGGAGGGAATCGCACGACCCACAGCTTTTTTAATCTTCTGAACACTCTTAATTAGGCATCAAAACCTTATTTCATACTATCCTGCATCGCTTTAATAGCGTCTGCCTGTTTTTTTAATATGGCCAGTGTTTTCGCAGCGAAAGCATTTAGCTCTTTATCCTTTACATCATCTGCACCATTATCAAATAACTTAACCGCTTTTTCATTGTCTTCGGCTAACTTGGCAATAAAAGCCTTATCGAATTCGCTGCCGGTTTTTGAGTTAAGCTCATCTTTTTCATCTTGCCCGTCGCTGTTAAGTGACAGGTTTATTTTTTTAGCTGCGGCTATGCTCATTAAGTCTTCGTTGGCTTTTGCATAGTCTTTTAAAATCATAGCTGCCAACCCCTTTACGTTGCTGTTAACCAACTTGTCTTTTGCAAAAAAGCTTAACTCTACCTCGGTAGTGCCACGGTCTGCGGCCGAAACTGCAAAATTTGCATCGTCTTCGCTTACCAATGACCCTGTTTGATCAATGCCAATTATCGAGTTTTCTTTTTTACTGTCTTTGCATGCCTGGAACATTAAGGCAGACAACATGATCATAATAATTGAACTTGTTTTTCTCATCTTTCTTTATGTTTTATAATTGTGGCTACAAATTTATTTGTTTTGCTTTTTTTTGCAAGGGCCGATATAAACTTAGTCACTTTTACCGACATTTATAACTTCCATCGCCTTTCGCGTAAATTATAACCTATGAATAAATTAAGATTTTTCAGTCCGTTGTTAACGGGGGCGTTATTGCTGCTTGTATTAAACGTTAATGCAACCGGCAAACCTAAAGACAAGATAGTAGTTTATCCGGCGCCCGCAGGCGAGGTTTTAGACCAACGCTATAAAATATCGGTCGAAGGAAAAAACGTTGCGGTTTATACCGCTAAAATAGCTGCCAATGGCACGCCCGATCAGTTTAAAGGGATAGCCGATATAAAGAACTCGCATAAATATTTTGACACTGCTGCCTTCGCCTATTTTGATATGCTGGGTTCGGCAACAGTAACCGTTACCGTTCCTGAAGAGGTTACTTCTGTTAAAGTACTACCTACATCTTTTGGAATTAATGCTACTATACATGGGCGCTCCATCTCTTTCGTGGTTTCATCGCCCAAAAGCCTTACCATCGAGATAAACGGCGAATGGGTAAAATCGCTGCACCTGTTTGTTAACCCGATTGAAACCAATGCGCCCAAAGCTAATGACCCCAACGTAATATATTTTGGCCCTGGTATA
>NZ_JAQBOW010000080.1 GCF_028287845.1 Mucilaginibacter sp. | reverse complement strand
AGGCCTTTGCGCTTCTTTTTTGATTCTTCACAGTTTGCAGAATCTCGGTTCTAGCCGAAACGTCAGACGAAAAGCTTCGGGTGAAAGCATGTAAAACTTGTTGGGCTGTGCGGCTGGAAGGGCATGGCGTCTTTTTGCCCGGGCAATGGCCTGTGCCAGTTGGAGCAAAATTATGCAGCCCGTGGTTTTACCTGCTTGCAGGGCAAAGGCCTCGAGCGCAAAGAAGCCTCTCGTCTGACTTGATTTTTCGGTTCTTTTTCATCTAAGGAAAAAGAACTAGGGCCTTAACAGCCATGAGCGTCACCAAGCTGCTAATAACGCACATCTTATAAAGAGAGCTTAACACTCTTTTTTGTACATTTGCCACATGGCCGCTATAAAACCATCCGTACCTAAAGGAACCCGCGACTTTTCGCCTGCCGAAATGGTAAAACGCAATTTTATTTTTGATACTATTAAAGGCGTTTTCCGCAAGTTTGGTTATCAGCAAATAGAAACTCCGTCAATGGAGAACCTGTCTACCTTAACCGGTAAGTATGGTGATGAGGGCGATAAGTTGATGTTTAAGATATTGAATAGCGGCGATTATCTTTCTAAGGTTGAGCCTGCAAAACTGGTTAATGCAAATTCAAACCAGCTTATTTCAGACATCTCAGAAAAAGCTTTACGTTACGACTTAACAGTCCCTTTCGCTCGTTACGTAGTGCAACACCAAAACGAAATTACTTTTCCTTTTAAGCGTTTCCAGGTGCAGCCGGTTTGGCGTGCAGATAGACCACAGAGGGGCCGCTATCGCGAATTTTTTCAGTGCGATGCTGATGTGGTTGGCTCTGATTCTTTATTAAATGAGGCCGAATTTATATTGATCTATGACGAAGCTTTAAGCGCCCTGGGCTTAAAAGATTTTACAGTAAAAATAAATAATAGAAAAATTCTATCAGGCATAGCCGAAGTTATAGGAAAAATTGATAACATTATTGACCTGACTGTAGCTATTGATAAACTGGATAAAATTGGACTGGATGGCGTTATAAAAGAGCTGCTTGAAAAAGGCTTTACAACGGATGATATTGAAAAATTAAAACCCGTAATTTTATTAGAGGGTACTAACTCTACAAAGCTGCAAAGTTTACGCGCCGCGCTTGCCGATTCTGTAATTGGGCTAACCGGGTGCGATGAAATAGAAGAGGTATTTAATTATATAGATAACTTTAAACTGCAAAACGGCACCATCGAACTGGACATTACCCTTGCTCGTGGCCTGAACTATTACACAGGCGCCATATTCGAAGTTAAAACCAACGAGGTTGCCATAGGCAGCATTGGCGGCGGCGGCAGGTATGATGATCTGACCGGTATGTTTGGCTTAAAGGGGCTAACAGGTGTTGGCATATCATTTGGTGCCGACCGTATTTATGATGTGATGGAAGAGCTGGATCTTTTCCCGGCGGATGCTAACCAAAGCACCCAGGTTTTAATATGCTGCTTTGATAAGGATGGCGAACTTTATGCCCTGCCCTTATTACAACAGCTGCGCGATAATAACATTAATACAGAACTTTACCCGGCAGGCGCCAAGATCAAAAAACAATTGGATTATGCCAATAATAAATATATACCTTACACTGTTGTAATTGGCAGTGACGAAATGCAAAGCAGCATGCTTACCTTTAAAGATATGACTTCGGGCATGCAGGAGAAGCTTACAGCTAAACAGATTATAGGAAAACTTACTACAGGTTTGTAATCTACTCTACTATAACCGGGTCACCACTGCAAAAAAAAAGCCAACCAACCACAGGGATATTTTTTCTAAAAATATTTTTTTCTTGTAACATTTCTTCTTTTTAAACGACTTATATATATAAGCGTTAATTACTTAACCACTTTTTTATAAAATAATTTAAATATTATTTGCATATACGAAATATATCGTACATTTGTACGAAGATATTCGTAGTATAGGAAAATATGGAAATGAAACCAACAGAAAGCGAGCTTGAAATATTACAGGTAATTTGGAAGAAAGGCCAATGCACCGTGCGCGATGTACATGAAGAACTGGCAAAAAACAAAGATGCCGGGTACACCACCACCCTTAAACTGATGCAGATAATGGCTGATAAGGGCTTGGTTGTGCGCGACACCAATTCTAAAACCCACTTATATACAGCAGTAATAAGCCGCGAACAGGCACAGAATACCGCGCTGGATAAAATTCTGGATACCGTATTTAAAGGTTCGACCGCCGACCTGGTTATCCAGGCGCTTGGCCAACACCGAGCATCGTCTGACGAGATTGATGCGATCAGGAAATATCTGCAGCAATTTGAGGTTAAAGATTAGTTAATTAGAGATTAAAGATTAGGCATAGCAATAAGTAAAAATTAAAATTATGGAAAATCTGTTTTACAACATCAGCCAGGTTTTAGGCATAACCATTATCCACTCATTGTGGCAGGGGTTAGTTATTTATATAGCGTTGCGCTTATTTGTGCTGGCTTTCCCGGCAACATCATCGGCAGTTAAATATCTTGTTGCCTACAGCGCGCTTGCTATTACGCTGGGATGGTTTATTGTTACCTTATTTAAAGAATTGGGTAATTATAACTGGCTATCAACAACGGCGTTGCAAATATCGCCATTAACATTACCCGCAATTATGCACGAGGCAAGCGCACCGGCTAACCGGTTTTACTTTACCATAGCTAATTATATGCCTTACTTAACAATGCTATATGTCGTTGGCTTAGTATTTAACACATTTAGATTAACACTTGCCTGGAACAGCATTTATCGCATAAGGCAAAACATTAGCGATGCCGGTTTTGAAAACACCGTGAAACGTTTATCCGCAAAGCTTGATGTGAAAAACAATGTACAAGCCGCTTTTAGCGAATGGGTTGATGTGCCTTGTATTACAGGTTTTATTAAACCAATTATTCTGTTGCCGCTATCTATTACCTGCTACCTGTCTACCGACGAAATTGAGGCCATATTGCTTCATGAACTGGCCCATATTAAAAGAAACGATTACCTGTTAAACTTTATACAACAGGTAATGAGCATCCTTTTATTCTTTAACCCTTTTGCCAGGTTAGTAAATAAAATTATTAACGAAGAAAGAGAAAATTGCTGCGATGATGTAGTTGTGCACATTACCGGCAGTCCGTTTATATATGCACAAGCGCTTTTAAAACTCGAGGAGAATAAACACCATCAGTGGCAACTGGCCCTTGCCGCTACCAAAAAAAAGTATGAATTGTTAAACCGAATTGAACGCATCATGAAAACTAAAACACAAACCGTAAATATACGCCCCGTACTAATAACCGTACTGGCCCTTACCTGTAGCATTAGCAGCATAGCCTGGCTAAACCCCGAAATTAAAAATGGCAAGGTAATTATTAAAAATGCCCCTGCTATAAAGATGATAGCTGCGGCTATTAGCGCCCCTCCGGCAGTAGCAGCACCTGCTTTGCCACCTGCCCCACTTAAGCATAAAAGAAGCTTAAGTTTTAAATATTATAAGGACTCTACCAGGTTTAACCGACTGGATGACACCACCATCAAAAACAAAAAATATAAAATTGTAATTGAAGACGAAAAAGGCAATAAAAAAGAATACAACTCTGTAAATGAACTACCTGTAGAAGACCGTAACGACTTTTTAGGCAATACTGTTGATTTAAAAATGGCAATGGACGACTCGGCACGTTTTGTTTTGAAAAAATTCTATGCAAGCGACCAATGGAAAAAACAAGCCGAACTAATGAAAAAACAAGGCTTGCTAATGGCCAAAAAGTTTGACAGCCCCGAGTGGAAACAGAAACAAAAGGCGATGTTAGAGAAATCAATGGCGATGGCTAAACAATTTAACAGTCCCGAATGGAAACAGAAACAAAAGGTATTGATAGAGAAATCAATGGCGATGGAAAAACAGTTTAATAACCCTGAATGGAAAAAGCACATAGAGGAAATGCAGAAAAGCGGCGAAGATATGGCCAAATTCTATGACAGCCCCGAGTGGAAAAAGCAAATAGAGGCGATACAGAAAAGTGGTGAAGATGTAGGCAAATACTTTGACAGCCCTGAGTGGAAAAAGCAAATTGAGGATATACAGAAAAGCGGCGAAGACATGGGCAAATACTTTGACAGCCCTGAATGGAAAAAAAAGATGGCAGAAATTAAAATAAAAGAGCCAAAGATGAAGTATGCGCCGAGGCCAAAGAAAGACCTAAAAATCAAAAGAATTGATGACAAAGAAATAATTGAGACCCCAGCACCACCGCCGGCTCCGGAAAAACCGGAAAAACTGAAAAGACCCGAAAAACTGAAAAAACCGGAAGCACCTGAAAAACCGGAGGCTCCTGAAAAACCAGAAAGATCACCATTATAATTAATTTTTTATAAAATATATGGTTAAGTAAGGTTAGTGGAAGAATATATGTAATAAGATCAGTTTATAGTTAATAAATAAAGAGGGGCGAGCCCTCTTTATTTATTAACTTACTACCATACTATTTAACCTAAATTGTAATTTAGTGTCCTTTAAACAAGGATACTTTTTTTATGCTTCAAAAACTCAGTATAAGTAATTATGCCCTTATTGATAATCTTGAAATTAGTTTTGACGGCGGATTAAACATCCTCACCGGCGAGACCGGTGCGGGTAAATCAATTATATTAGGTGCGCTCTCGCTTATTTTAGGACAACGGGCAGAAAGCCGGTACTTTTTCAACCAGCAAAAGAAATGCGTTATTGAAGGCACCTTTAAAATTGCTAATTTTCATCTTAAAACCTTTTTTGAAGATAATGACCTCGACTATGAAGCCGAAACCGTACTAAGACGCGAAATATCTGCCGATGGTAAATCGCGCGCTTTTGTTAATGACACACCGGTAAATTTAAACTCGCTCAAACTATTGGGCGAAAAGCTGATAGACATACACTCACAGCATGCTACACTGGAAATTAATGACCCTGAATTTCAATTACTGGTGGTTGATTCGGTGGCTAAGCATCCGGATTTGTTGGGTGAGTATCAAACTAAATTTCGGGCTTATAAAAAATCCACATCCAAATTACAGCAGCTGGTAGACGAAAGTGATAAGGCTAAAGCCGACCTGGATTATTACCAGTTTCAATTTGATGAGCTGGAAAAAGCCGGCCTGTCAACCCACGAGCAGGAACAATTAGAACAGGAACTATACGCCTTAAACAACGCCGAAGAAATAAAACGTAACCTGTTAAGCGCCAATTACCTGATGCAGGATAGCGATGCAGCCGCACTGGTGCAATTGCGTGAGGCCGGGCAACAATTAGCCGCACTAATAAAATTTAACCCGCAAATTGAAGGATTACAGGAGCGGTTAAATAGCACCGTTATTGAACTGAAAGACATATCAGCCGAGATAGAAAACATAGAGCAACGCACCCATACCAACGAGGCTCGCACTGTAGACATCAATATCCGCCTGAGCCTGATCTACATCCTGCAAAAGAAGCACCGTGTAAACAGTAATGCTGAGTTGTTAGAGCTGCAGGATGAGTTATCGGGCAAGATACAGCAGGCCGTTTTTGGTGACGAGGTAATTGAGAAATTACAACAACAACTTAATGCCGATAAAAAAGAATTAGAGAAATTGGCGGCTCAATTATCGACAAACAGATTAAAAGCCATCCCGGTTATTGAGGAGCAGGTATTGCAGACTTTGGCCGAAATGGGAATGAGTAATTCGGCGCTTAAAATTGAGTGTACAACAGTATCAGAGTTAACAAAGAACGGGGTTGATATAGTACGTTTCCTATTTTCTGCCAACAAAGGCCATGCCCTGGCCGAAATGAGCAAAGTAGCATCAGGCGGAGAACTTTCGCGGTTGATGCTGAGCATTAAATCCCTTATCGCTAAAAACACAGCATTACCTACCATTATTTTTGATGAGATAGATACAGGAGTATCCGGCGAGGTAGCTAATAAAGTTGGGCAGATCATGGAGCAGCTATCCAATAATTTACAAGTTATTACCATTACTCATTTGCCGCAAATTGCCAGCAAGGGTAATAGCCATTATTTTGTTTATAAAGATGACGAGAGCGATACAACCCGCACCCGTATTAAGCAATTAGACACAAACGAGCGTGTTTTAGAAATAGCCAAAATGCTAAGCGGCGATAAACCAGGCGAGAGCGCATTGCAGAATGCGAGAGAGTTGTTAGCTCCCTAACCCCCTGAAGGGGAAACGATAGCGAAAAATGCAACTATTATAAAGTCAATTGATAAAAAAAAGCGCATATTTATCAACCGATAAGTTAGCTGCAAACTTTTATGTTTTTTTTCCGCAAGACATGTTTTATTATGAGGGTTGCATTTTTGGTCCTTTTGTTCTCCTTTCTTTGTTATAAAGGGTTTGCCCAATGTACCACAACACCTATTAATGTTGATCTTTCTGCTTCTGCAAGTAATTCAATTACAATATCGGCAATGCGTAATGGAGACTGCTGTGGCACTAATTGCAATACTTTTAATGTAACTGTTGCCCCGGGCACTGACATGATCAATTTTAGTACAGATCAAGTAACCGGATCCGGTTCTTATATAATAAATTGCGGACTTTCAACCAGCATTACAGCCCCTAGTGGTACACCGGCCTGTATATCCGGATTAGGGACAACCTTTACAATATCCTTTTGTAAGCCGGGCAGCAACATCGTTGCCTATACAATAACCGCATTATCATCAGTAACGGTTTCACCTGATCTTTACTTAAGAACAGGTTGCTCAGGAACTATGTCGGTTAATGGCTTAACGCCGTCCACTGTTAGCTGGACCTCGGTTTATCCTGGCGCTATAGGGGCTTATAATAATTATTTAAGCTCAACATCAGGTGTTAGTACTACTGTTACACCTCAGGCAGTTGTTCCTCCCTATATTGATTATAAAGTTAGCGGCATGAGGGGAACTTGTGCAGCTGGTATTCTTACCGTTCGTGTTTATATTTATCCTCCACTTAATGTGTCAATAACACCATCATCTCCTGTAATCTGCTCCGGGGCGCCGGTAACATTAACAGCCGTGCCCACTGGTGGATACCCATCCTATACTTATTCATGGAATACAGGTGCAACCACCTCATCAATAAGTGCAACCACCCCGGGTACTTATACAGTCACAGTTAATGATCAAACGTCCTGTGGGCCGGTAACTCAACAGGTAAACGTTACTGCACTTGCAGCGCCAACGGTTGCCCCGGCTACTATTTGTTCAGGTAATTCTGCTACACTTACTGCAACAGCACCGGGAGGTTCATATCAGTGGTATGATGCCGCTACCAACGGATCGCTATTATTCTCAGGGGCAAGTTATACAACGCCCTCTCTAACTACCAATACTACCTATTACGTACAAACTACAGGCGCGAGTTGTACCACCTCCAGAACACCGGTAACCGTAACCGTAATTCCATTGCCTCCAAAGCCTGGCATTGTTCCTTAAACCGGAAGCCCCTTCAAGACGGCATCATTTTTATATTTAATTGTAATTGAGGAAATACCTACCTTTGCCACCATTATAAACAAAAAATAAAACATGGCTTATAATTTATTAAAAGGCAAAAAAGGAATCATATTTGGTGCACTGGATGAAAACTCTATCGCCTGGAAAACCGCCCAGCATTGTTATGCTGAGGGCGCTGAAATTGTATTAACCAATGCTCCTATCGCTTTGCGTATGGGCACCATAAATAAGCTGGCCGAAGAGATCAAAGCTCCGGTTATCCCTGCCGACGTTACCATTGCTGCAGACATTGAAGCCCTGTTTACTCAAGCCATGGAACACTTTGGCGGCCCGGTAGATTTTATACTGCACTCTATAGGCATGAGCGTTAACGTGCGCAAGGGCATTCCTTATTATGAAAACAATTACGAGTTTACCCACAAGGGTTTTGATATATCGGCATTAAGCTTGCACCGCGTGCTGCAAACTGCCATGAAAATGGATGCCATTAACGAATGGGGATCTGTTGTAGCATTAACCTACATTGCCGCGCAACGTGTATTCCCTGATTATAATGATATGAGTGATAACAAAGCGGTGCTGGAAAGCATTGCCCGCAACTTCGGCTATTATTATGGCACCAAGAAACATGTACGTGTTAATACCGTATCGCAATCGCCAACCCGCACTACTGCCGGATCGGGCGTTAAAGGATTTGACGGCTTTATTAATTATGCAGAGAAAATGAGTCCGCTTGGTAATGCAGATGCTGACCAATGTGCTGATTACTGCGTAACCTTATTCTCTGACCTAACCAAAATGGTTACCATGCAAAACCTTTTCCATGACGGTGGTTTCTCTTTCACCGGAGTAACACAAGCTGTTATAGAGCAGATGGAGAAATAAAAATATTGTCTATAAAAAAAGGCTAACCAACGGTTAGCCTTTTCTGTTTTAGAGATAATTTCTTTTACGAAGATGGTATCAATACCAATTTCACGGTAATATCACTGGTTGGTTTAACCGGCACGCCACCGCCAACTGGCTGTGAGTATAACACCAGATTACCGGTATAATGGAAGTAGCTGTATGATACATTATTATAAACTTCCGGTATCTGCTCATATACTCCTTTAAAGAAAGAGAAATAAACCAATGTAGCGCCATTGTCATTAAAAAAGCTATCTATTGCAGGCGCTTTAATAGAAACCGAATCTGATTTACCATCCGTGGTTTGGGCCCAGCTAGTTGCCGGAATAGTAACCAGGTAGGTTGAATTAGGTGTAACATTAGTTACATACGTTTTTTTACAGGATGTTAATGTTGCCACGACCAGGGCAACGCATGCAATTGATAATATTTTTTTCATAGTAATTTTATTTATCTATAGATAAGATAATTTTTAAACGAAAAGGTTTAATATTTAGTTTGATTATTTTAAAAAAAATACCTGGGGGGCTTATGTCAGGGCCTTCGGGTAACATTCACTATTATATAATAATAAAAGAGCCCCCGAAATCGGGGGCTCTTTTATTATTGAAAGCTTAATTCTGCTCTTCCTGTTTCGGCTTTTTGACAGTAGCTTTTTTAGGAGATATCTTTATCTCGTCGGCTTCTTTATCATAATCAACCATCATGGTATCGCCTTCGTGCATTTCGCCTTTTAGTATTTCTTCGGCAATTGGGTCCTCCAAATGTTTTTGGATGGCACGCTTTAACGGGCGTGCGCCAAATTGCGAATCGTATCCTTTTTCGGCAATAAACTTTTTGGCTGCTTCGGTCAGCTCAATTTTATAACCTAAGCTGTTAACACGGCCAAACAATGAGGCTAATTCAATATCAATGATTTTAAATATTTCTTCTTCGCCAAGCGAGTTAAATACAATAACGTCATCAATACGGTTCAAAAACTCAGGAGCGAAAGCACGTTTTAAAGCGTTCTCTATCACACCTCTTGAGTGCGAATCGGCTTGGGTTGTTTTAGCATTAGTGTTAAAACCCACACCTTGTCCAAAATCTTTCAACTGACGTGCGCCAATGTTCGAGGTCATGATGATGATCGCATTTCTGAAATCAACCTTGCGGCCCAAAGAATCAGTCAATTGCCCTTCGTCTAACACCTGCAATAGTATGTTAAATACATCAGGATGAGCTTTTTCAATCTCATCAAGCAATACAACCGCGTATGGTTTGCGACGTACTTTTTCTGTCAATTGTCCGCCTTCTTCATAACCCACATAGCCCGGAGGGGCACCAACTAATCTTGATACCGCGAATTTTTCCATATACTCGCTCATATCAATTTGTATCAGCGCGTCTTCGGTATCAAACATAAAACGTGCAAGCTCTTTAGCCAGCTCTGTTTTACCAACACCTGTAGGGCCTAAGAAAATAAACGAGCCAATTGGCTTTTTAGGATCTTTCAAGCCTGCACGTGTGCGTTGTATGGCACGGGTAAGTTTCTTTATCGCGTCTTCCTGGCCTATAATCTTGTTGCCAATAGTGCCGCTCATGTTTAACAATTTCTGACTATCAGTTTGTCCTACTTTTTGAACAGGTATACCTGTCATCATAGATACAACCTCGGCAACATTATCTTCGGTTACGGTATAACGTTTAGATTTTGTTTCGGCTTCCCATATCGCTTTAGCCTGCTCCAATTCTTCCAGCAAATGCTTTTCGGTATCGCGCAGTTTTGCAGCTTCTTCGTATTTCTGGCTGCGTACTACTTTATTCTTCTCAACCTTTATCAGTTCTATCTTATTCTCAATATCCAAAATTTCCGGCGGAACGTGGATATTGGTTAAGTGAACGCGCGATCCCGATTCGTCCAAAGCATCAATAGCCTTATCCGGCAAGAACCTGTCTGTAATATATCTTGTAGTTAAAGCTACGCAAGCCTCAATAGCTTCATCAGTATAAGTTACACCATGATGCTCTTCGTATTTTTCTTTGATCCTGTTTAGTATTTCAACAGTTTCATCAGGCGTAGCCGGCTCAACCATTACTTTCTGGAAACGACGGTCCAAAGCGCCATCTTTCTCAATATACTGCCGATACTCATCTAAAGTAGTAGCACCAATACATTGTATCTCGCCACGGGCCAAAGCCGGTTTAAACATGTTCGATGCATCCAGCGAACCTGAAGCACCACCTGCACCAACTATGGTATGTATCTCGTCAATAAACAAAATAACATCAGGCGATTTTTCCAGCTCGTTCATAACGGCTTTCATACGCTCTTCAAACTGTCCGCGGTATTTGGTACCTGCCACTAACGAGGCCAGGTCTAAAGTAACCACGCGTTTGTTAAACAATACACGCGATACTTTACGCTGAACAATTCTTAACGCCAAACCTTCGGCAATGGCAGATTTACCAACGCCCGGCTCGCCAATTAATATCGGGTTGTTCTTTTTACGACGTGACAGAATTTGCGATACACGCTCAATTTCTTTCTCACGGCCAACAATCGGGTCCAGTTTACCATCTTCGGCAGCGCGGGTTAAATCGCGGCCAAAGTTGTCCAATACCGGGGTTTTTGATTTAATGTCTGATACTTTTTTAGGCTGATTAAATGCTTCTTCTTCCTTAAAATCATCCTCGCCGCCGGTTGATGAACCGGGCATCTCATCGGTCACATTGTTTTTATGCGATTCTACCTCGCCTTTAAACACTTCGTAGTTAACATTAAACTGCATCAGTATTTGTGATGCAATATTATCTTCATCGCGCAAAATAGATAACAATAAATGCTCGGTACCTATTACATCGCTTTTAAAAATTTTAGCTTCCAGGTAAGTTATCTTCAATACTTTTTCGGCCTGTTTGGTTAACGGTATGCTGCCAATATGTACATTAGTTCCTATAGTTCCTTTTACAGCGTCTTCGACAGATCGGCGCAATCTGGCCGTATCAACAGCCAGTTCTCTAAGCAGCTTTATAGCTACACCGTCACCATCACGGATAAGCCCAAGTAGCAGATGCTCTGTACCAATATAGTCATGTCCAAGGCGCAACGCCTCTTCCCTGCTGTATTGTATCACATCCTTAACCCGTGGCGAAAATTTTGCTTCCATATATATTCCTATTATACGTTCTAATATATTAATTTGTTTCTACAGTTAGAACGCGTTGTTTTCCATAATTATCAACAATATTGTTGCCAACTTTTTCACTTAACAATTAAACAGACACTATTATGATGTGCAATCTATTAAAAGTTAAACTTTATGCAACATTTATCTTTTAAAAATTAGTTACCCTTATGTAAATTTTACATTAATAACGTAGCTAACTACCTGTTTGATATACGCAAACAGCAATAGTTTAACCAAAACAGGAATGAAAATGCACAACTGTGGAAAAATAGGCAGTTTAGTCAGGATGGGTGACGTAATGGCATGGGTTATTTAATTAACAGTGGGCGGTTTGTAGTTGGCAGTTTGAGTATTCGGTTGCGCGGGGTGTCTGAACCATTGATTAGTTGGATTATTAAATCAGGCAATCCCAAAAATCTTACGAATCATGGTTCAAATAATTTGGGCGTTTCCCTGCGGGCCGCGCTATACGCTCATACGCCTGCAAGGCATTAGGCGCAAGGCCGGTATGCGCTGCTATCGCTAACGTGGGGTTTCAGCACCGGCCGTATAGTCAGGTTGGAATGGGGTCAGGCAGAATC
>NZ_JAQBOW010000056.1 GCF_028287845.1 Mucilaginibacter sp. | reverse complement strand
GTATTAGTGAAGTCGATATTAATGCATTACCTCCAAATTGGCATGAATATCCCGAGCAAAATATTTTAAAGCAAATTGGAAATGATTTTTTGCGGCAAAATAATAAACTGCTTTTAAAAGTGCCCTCGGCTTTGGTAAATGAAGAGTATAATTACCTCATGAATCCTTTGCATAACCTGGCTGCTTCGGTTAAAGTAGTAATTAAAAAACCGTTCAGTTTTGATGAACGGCTGATTTAGCCCCCTCTAAATCTCCCCCGGTAGGGGAGACTTTGAATTTCAGTATTTGGGTGGGCTTATTACAATTCGCTAAGTAGCTCTAACTTCTTGTTGTTATATTCTTCCTGCGATATTAGTCCGTTATCAAAAAGCGTTCTTAGTTTTTTAAGTTTTTCTGTTAGTATATCAGCTTTTGGTTCTTCGTGTATAACAGGCTCAGGTTGTTGAACGGGTGCTGCAGCATGAAATGCCGCTGCCACAGGCTGTGATGGACTTTCAAATTGTACCGAGCCTGACTCTGCACGTTTTTCTTCCAGATCGCGTAAACGGCGTGCTTCTCGTTCGGCTTCCTTGCGTTCTTGCGCGTACTGGTAAAGTTTACGGGCCTGTACCTTAGGCAGGTAATCCACACCCATTTCGGCGCCATTAGTGGTTTTTACACTAAAAATAGCACCTATAATTTCTTCTTTGGTGTATACGTCAACTACATCTTTCCACACAAAATCAACAAATTTTATAGATAAGCCCAGATTGGCTGGTGTGAAAAATAATATACGTTTATTAGTTATAGCAATACAATCTGGCAGTAAATTTACTAAGGGCTTTTTCTGCACAGCTATGTATATTATTTCTTCGCCTGTGTTTAACAGGTCAACCAGTCGTAAATAAACTTTTTCAACAGCCTTGGGGTCCTGTTCGTCATGCAAAAATTTCTCGATCATCTTAAATCACTTATTTATAATGCAAAAATATATAAATTCTGTTAGTTGTATATTAAGTTTTACGCTATCAGTAAATTACATCCGCGTATATCGGCATTATCAAATCTCCCCAGCACTTCAAATCCATCATCGGCATATACCTTACCCAGATCCTGCGTGGCTATAAACGAGCAGGAATTGATATTGGCCAGGTCAATTACATTAATGCCGCCTGCCTTACCATTAGTAACCAAACTCATGGGGTCATTAGTATCGCGGGTAATAACGCGCATCCACGGCGGGCAATTGAATATACCCGAGCCCTTTGAATAAGCCTGCGATAATAACTCCGTCATCCCATATTCAGAATGTATGGCATCAACGCCGAAACCTTTGCATAAAGCATCATGTACCTCTTCGCGTATCATTTCCTTGCGCCGGCCCTTCATGCCGCCGGTTTCCATAACAACAAGCTCGGGGAAATTTATTTGGTATTGCTCAACAAAATCAAGCAAGGCAAAGGTTACACCTATTAATAAGGTTGGCTTTTTTGCCTGCTGTTGTTTGGTAAGTTGTGCTGCAAGCTCATCGTGATTATATAGGTAGAAACCGCTATCCGGATTATTTGATTGCTTTATCAGGTCGGCGGCCATATATATTAATGAAGATCCTTGTCGCTCTAAATAAGAGGGTAATAAAGCCAGAACAGTATAATCCCTAATATCTCCATAAAATAATTGAAACGCTTCGCGGAAACTTTCCTCATACCAGCTTACATCGGTAATATGATGGCTGCTGGTTGTCACCCCTGTAGTGCCCGAACTGGTAAAAGTAATTTTTACTTCATCGGCCGAACTAACTATAGTGTGCGATTTAAAAAATTCGATAGGTAAAAACGGTATCTGCCGAATAGTAGTTACCGTCTCGGGGTCAATATTTAAGCCTTTAATAAAATTACGGTAAACCGCGCAATTTGTGGCCTGGTATTGAAAAACCTGTAAGGCGACATTATTAAATTGCTCATCATTATTTATAGAAAATACCTGCTGTTTACCCGGTTTCATTGCTGCAAAGATAGGCAGATATGCGGATATGTAAATACATACATGTTTGAGTTATTGCTGATACTTTAAAAAATCACCATCCACAATAAGCAGTTTTACCGGGGTTTGTGCTAACGAACGGTGTGAACTTAACTCATCAGATACTACGTAACTCATTCCTTTTTTTAGCGTGATCTGCTTGCCGTTTTCCTGTTCGGTAATAAACTCACCTTCTAAGCAGTGTACAATATGGCCCTTCTGGCACCAATGGTCGGCAACGTAACCTGCTGAGTATTCAACTATCCTGATACGTAATCCTGTAAATTGCAGGGTTTGCCAGGTTGAGCTGCCTTCTTCACCCGGATAATTTACTTTTTCAATCATATCCCAGTTTATTACCTGGAACGGAATATTTTTGTCAGTCATTTTATATTAAAAAATGTGTAACGCAAGTTAATAAAGAAACAAACAAACAACTGCCGTTTTTTAAGGTTGTAGATTTAAACAATAGCAACTATGAAAACATTAAAATTAATGGTGTTGCCGATACTGTTAAGCATTTTTATGGTGCTTGCATCTGCAACTGACCCGAGTAAAGAAATCGATCGCATCCATAAATCAACCAATGTGCTAAAGGCATTTGGTAAGATGAAGGAAAGCATACCGCACCAGCTAATTGAGGATTACCAGGGCATAGTAATTATCCCCAACTTGCTAAATGCAGGTTTCGGTGTAGGCGCCAAGCGTGGTAAAGGTGTAGCTATGGTAAAGCTGGCCGATGGTAAATGGAGCGACCCGGTATTTATTACCTTAACAGGCGGTAGTTTCGGGTTTCAAATAGGTATGCAATCTGTTGATATGGTATTGGTGTTCCGTCATAAAGGGGTGCTTGCCAAGGTTAAGAATG
>NZ_JAQBOW010000050.1 GCF_028287845.1 Mucilaginibacter sp. | reverse complement strand
ATACATCTTATAGCGGGCCAATAGGTTCTATCATCACGCCGCATTTGCGTGGGATGGAAAACTTTAAGCACCTAAGCTACGCCTCGAGCCTATGCGGTAAATGTACCGAGGTTTGTCCCGTAAAAATTGATATTCATAAAATGCTGCTGCTTAACCGCAGGGATGCTGTTAATGAAGGCCTGGTGTCCCGCAAAGAAAAATGGGGCTGGGCCATATGGAAGAAGGGTATGTTGAGCCGCAAACTAGAAGATTTTTTTAGCGGTAAAACCAAAAACTTCCTGATGCGAAAATTCTTCAAAAAAACCTGGGGCCATTTCAGGGAAATGCCAAAAGTTGCCGGCAAATCATTCGCCCAACAATGGCAGGAAAAACATCAGTCCGAAAAATAGTAAAACTATTAATGTCGAATAACACGATAATCTAACTTACACATTTAAGTTTTTACTTTTTGCTGATTATAAGGCTTACACCTTGATTCTATAGCCTAATTAAAGTATTTTTGTTAAAAACCCCAGGTAATTGAAGATTTTAATATTAAGCCATCGTGTACCATTTCCGCAAAATGGCGGCTATGCTATAGTGGTAGCTAATACCATTAAAGGCTTGGTCAATTTAGGGCATGAAGTTTCTTTAGTTGCCCTTAATGCAAAAAAAAACAATTACGAAAGCCGTCTGCCTGATGATGACCTGATTGGTAAAATAAAGTATCGGGCCTATGACATTGATACCACGGTGACCCTGTTTGGTGTAGCGGTTAATTTGTTTAGCAAAACATCCTTTAATATAGACCGGTACTACGACCCGGAATTTGAAAAAGTGCTGATACGCGAACTGCGAAATACAAATTATGATATTATCCAGTTTGAAGGTTTATTGGTTTCATTGTATCTGCCTGCTGTAAGAAAGTACTCTAAAGCTAAATTGATATATCGCGCGCATAATATAGAGAACCAGATATGGGAGGGGCTGTCTATGCAAAAGGTAGATCCGTTTAAAAAATCCTACCTAAGGATGCATGCCAAACGTATAAAAAACTATGAGCTGCAGCAGTTAAATAAATTTGATGCCATAGCTGTATTTACCCAGCAAGATAAAAGCACCTTATTAGGATATGGCATAAATGTGCCTATCGAAATATTACCGGTAGGTTTAAGCCTTGAAAAATATGTTGTTGATATTAGCAAAACCGAATTTCCAAGCCTTTTCTTTTTAGGATCGTTGGATTGGCTGCCCAACCGTGAGGGTATGGAGTGGTTCCTGGATAATTTCTTCAAAGAGCTAACGGGTGGCGACCTGCCTGTAAAACTGTATGTGGCAGGAAATGATATACCCGACCGTTTTGATGATTACGAAGCCCTGGGAAAAATATTTATACAAGGTGAGGTTGATGACGCGCTTGAGTTTGTAAACAGCAAATCTATCATGATCGTTCCGCTACTATCAGGTGGGGGTATGCGGGTAAAAATAGTTGAGGGGATGGCTATGCAAAAATGTATTATATCCACATCGCTTGGTGCCGAAGGCATTAATTACACAAATGGTCATGATCTTATTATAGCTAATAACCGCGAGGAGTTTTTTAATGCCATACAACGCTGTATAAGAGATGAAGAGTTTTGCTTACAGTTGGGCCAAAACGCGCGCCGTTTACTGGAAAAAGAGCATGACATAAATGTGGTGACGGCTAACTTGGTTAAGTTTTATGAGGTTTGGTGCTCGTAGTAGCTATTTCAATTATAACAACTACTATCGACTCATAAATGAGCTGTATTCCCACTGTCAACATCCACCGCTCATAGCCGCGGAGGCCTAGTTCTTTTTCCTTAGATGAAAAAGAACCAAAAAATCAAGTCAGCCAATCGCTGCCACTTCACAGGCCAGACTCCCGGCCGCGTGTGCTGACAGGCCTTTACTCGCTTTTCATTTTTCTTTGATACGCACATTTTCGGTTTATTGAGCAAAGTGTCAGCAAATAAGCTTCGGGAGAAAGCAGGTAAAACTGCTGGCCATGAGTGCGGGGAGGGGCATAGCGTCTTTTTGCCCGGGGAATGGCCCTTGCGAGATAGCAAAATTATGCAGCCCGTGGTTTTACCTGATTTGCAGGGCAAAGGCCCTGTGCGCAAAGAAGCCTCTTTGCTGACTTGATTTTTTGTTACTTTTTCATCAAGGAAAAAGTAATGGGGCGAATAAGTTGTTGCATTTTGTTTCATCACTTTTTAATAGATAGCTTATTTACAGGCATTTAATAAAAAAGCTTGTTTCATTTGCTTCACCCTCGCGTGAAACAAAACGTGCTGCCATTAGGTTCTCGCCGAAATCCTTTTTGCAATCGCAGGCAACCTTAGTTGCATTTTTATTACTTTTGAGCCAAATATAATTTTGTATGAAGAATACTGCGCTAAGTGAAACCCATATAAAGGCAGGTGCCAAGATGGTGCCATTCGCGGGCTATAATATGCCTGTACAATATGCAGGTATTAATGCCGAACATGAAACTGTACGAAAAGCGGTAGGCGTGTTTGACGTGAGCCACATGGGCGAATTTATATTAAAGGGAGATAAGGCGTTAGATTTGATACAACGGGTAAGCAGCAATGATGCCGCAAAATTGTATGATGGCAAGGTGCAATACTCTTGCCTGCCTAATAAAGATGGTGGTATAGTTGATGATCTGCTGGTATATCGTATTGATGATAAAACCTATATGCTGGTAGTTAACGCGTCTAACATAGAGAAAGACTGGAACTGGATAAGCGGGTTTAATACGGATGATGTGGTGATGAAAAATATATCAGACCGCACCTCGCTACTGGCCGTACAGGGCCCCAAAGCTGCCGTGGCTTTGCAGAGCCTTACTGATATTGACCTGGCATCAATGGAATACTACACCTTTAAAAAAGGCAAGTTTGCCGGTATTGATAACGTAATTATATCTGCAACCGGTTATACCGGTGCGGGTGGCTTTGAGCTGTATTTTGATAATGAGCATGCCGCATTTATTTGGAATGCCATATTTAAAGCCGGCGAACCTTTTGGCATTAAGCCTATTGGCTTAGGCGCACGCGATACGCTGCGTTTAGAAATGGGTTTCTGTTTATATGGCAATGATATTGACGACCAGACCTCGCCGTTAGAGGCAGGATTGGGCTGGGTGACCAAATTCAATAAAGAGTTTACCAATTCGGCCGCTTTGCAGGAACAAAAGCTGGCGGGCGTTAAACAAAAGCTAGTTGGTTTTGAAATGATAGACCGCGGCATACCCCGCCATGATTATGAGATAGCTGATGCCGATGGTAATATTATAGGCAAGGTAACATCGGGCACACAATCGCCATCATTACAAAAAGCCATAGGCATGGGGTATGTAAAAAACGAATTTGCCAAAGAAGGTACCGAGATATACATCAAAATACGCGATAACAGTATTAAAGCTAAAATAGTTAAGCCACCATTTTATAAATAAGATATTGAGTCAGGAATTAAATATACCCAAAGCAAAAAGGTTAGAAGTTTGTCTTACCCCTGCGCTTATACCACTTTATAAAGTAGAAGATTATATTGTAGTGATAATTGATATTTTCAGAGCCACTACATCCATTTGCTATGGTATTGAAAATGGTGCCGAAGCCATTATTCCGGTATCGCAGGTAGAAGAGTGCAGCGCTTACCGCGAAAAGGGCGTTGACTACTTATTAGCTGCCGAACGCGATGGCGAAATAGTTGCCGGGTTTGATTTTGGCAATTCGCCTTTCTCTTATACCAAAGAAAAAGTTGCGGGCAAAACAATTGTATTAACCACTACCAATGGCACCCATGCCCTGCACCTATCTCGCCAGGCAAAAAAAATTGTATTAGGCTCGTTTATAAACTTAACAGCTATTTGCAACTGGCTAAAGCAGCAAAACGAAAATATTTTACTGGTTTGCTCGGGCTGGAAAAACAACTTTAACCTGGAAGATACCCTGTTTGCAGGAGCAGTTGTTGAGCAATTAAAAGATAGCGGTTTCCGGGTTGATGATCCGGCGACAGCGGCTAATGATCTTTACCACGTAGCTAAAGATGACCTGGATAAATACCTCAAAAAAACATCACATAGCGAACGCTTAAAAGCGCTGGGTATTGAAAAAGATATTGCTTTTTGTTTAAATGTAGACCTGACTACCGCTATACCTATTTTAGATGGGGATAGACTGGTTAAGTTGCAGTAATTAACTCTATACATCTTTCCTAAACAAATGTCATTTCGATAGAGCCGGGGCGGAAATGAGGGTGGCGCGAAAGAGAAATCTTATACTACCAAATCCTTATAGTAAGTTGTATAAGATATTCACTTCAACTTTTCATTATTCTTATGCCTGTCGGCATCACGGATGGATTTCTTTTCCATATTTTTTTGCAGGGCCTCTGTAAGGTCTATACCGGTTTGATTGGCCAGGCAAATCAGCACAAATAACACATCGGCCATTTCATCAGCCAGGTTAACTTCCGTATCAGATTTTTTGTAGGATTGCTCACCATATTGCCGCGCCATGATGCGGGCGACCTCGCCAACCTCCTCCATTAATATGGCGGTATTGGTTAACTCGTTAAAATAACGGATACCAGTTGTTTTTATCCAACTGTCAACCAGTTTTTGTGCTTCTTCGAGAGTCATAATTGAATGTAAATTCGTGAAATTCGCTAAAATTCGCGATTCTTCGTGTCTATTATTATTGTTACCGGTCCGTCATTAACCAAGCTTACTTTCATATCGGCTCCAAAAATGCCGGCAGCGGTTTTTTTACCGGTTAAGGCATCCAGTGTTTTTAGCATTTGCTCATATAGCGGTATTGCCTTATCTGACTTTGCAGCCTTAATAAATGATGGCCGGTTACCCTTTTTAGTTTGCGCAAACAGTGTGAATTGCGATATCAGCAATATATTGCCATCCACGTCGGCCAATGCTTTATTCATCAGGCCATTTTCATCGCCAAAAACACGCATACCAGTTATTTTTTGAGCCAGCCATTGCAGGTCATCTTCAGTATCGGTATCTTCAATACCCAATAATACCAAAAAACCCGTGCCAATGTGGCCGGTTATATTACCATCAACTTTGCAGCTTGCTTGCGAAACGCGTTGTAATACAGCCCTCATAATAGCATCAAAAAGTTAAAATAAGGGGGCAAGATAAATAAAAAACCCTTGCCATTTCATTTCAAAAAAAGTGTTTTCACATAGGGGTGTTTCACCCCAAATTTGCAAAAATAGGCAAAACGTCATAAAACACTTATTATAAGGTATTTATGTGCGTTTACCTAAAGTTTTTGTACTGTTTCAAAGTGTTTCACTTATTTTATTAAATTCCTATATATCAATAGGTTAACCCAAAATAGTGTTTCATGTGTTTCATTAATTTGTGAAACACTAAATCAACTTTTTTATTGTAATAAAACCCTGGGAAATTGCCACAATTTGTTATTGAGCTATTAGTCTTTGGAGAGGGATAGGGGGATAGTAATAGCAATGGTTGGCGTTCGGTCGCTTTCGTTCTTTAACCGGTCTATCGCCGTTATTACATATAAATAGGTTTTGCCAGGCTGAGTGGTGGTATCAATAAAAATTGGCGTAGCATCATACTGTATATGCAAAATATTTGCCGGGCTACCCACATCTATCTTTTCTGTTCCTTCATACCGATAGATCACATAGCCGTAAACCGGTTCGTTATCTTTAGCGGGTAATGGGGTATCCCATTTTAGCTGAACATGGTTATTAACCAATTTTGTAGCGATAAGATTTTGCGGCACATTAGGCGCTATTGAATCTAACCAAAGCATTACAGGCTGTAAAGCTGGGTGCTTATAATAAGTTAAACGGAGCGAGTCTGTAAAGCCAAGCTTGTTGCTGGTTAATGAGGTCGAGCTAAAAAATACACTGCCCTGCACCCGCGGGTTGTTTCGCAGCAGTTTTATCTGGTTAGGCAACTCGGCCGGTTGTCTCATAGCTAATGATCCGCGCTCATTTATACGATAGGCTGCCTGGCCCACATATAAATGCCGGTTATAAGTGTTATTGCTCCACCAGCTTAGCAGATTCTCGAACGCGGCAAGGCGGTAATGAATGGGCCAGTACATTTGTGGGTTTATATAATCTACCCATCCTTCTTTTATCCATTTACGCGAATCGGCATAAAGTTCGTAGTTAGAATCGCCGCCATGCGTATCAGATCCTTCCGGATTTTGTGCTTTATTGGCCCATATTCCAAACGGACTAACTCCAAATTTCATGTGCGGTTTATGCTTGTGTATGCTGTCACTAAGCATTTTTATTAGTTGGTTCACATTGTCGCGGCGCCAATCTTTAATATCCTCAAAATCACCGCCATATTGTTTAAACGTTGCCGAATCATTTATTTTTTGCCCTGCAATTTGATATGGATAAAAATAATCATCCATATGTATGCCGTCTACGTCGTAATTATCAACCACATTTAAAATTACCTGTACAATGTAATTGCGCACTTCAGGCAGGCCCGGATTAAAAAGTTTAATACCACCGTAAGTAAAGAACCATTCGGGCTTTAAATTGGTGATATGATTGGCAGCCAATAAATTAAACTTGCCATCCATAGTAGCGCGATAGGGATTAAACCAGGCATGCAGCTCCATACCGCGTTTATGAGCCTCGGTAATGGCAAAATCAAGCGGGTCATAAAAAGGTGCGGGTGCCTGCCCTTGTTTGCCGGTAAGCCATCTTGACCACGGCTCCTTACTTTTTGAATAAAAAGCATCTGCGGCGGGCCGCACCTGGAACATAACGGCGTTAATACCGGTACGCTGGTGCGCGTCAAGTATATCCGTAAGCTGTTGTTTCTGCTGATCGGTAGTAAGCCTGGTGCTGGTTGGCCAGTCAATATTTACTACGGTGGCTACCCATACACCTCTGAATTCGCGTTTTGGGTCAGTACGGTATTTAAGCTTAGCCAATGAGTCTGTTTGGGCCCCTGCCTTAGTTATAATAAGCGCCAAATTAGTTATAATGAGCGCTAAAAGAAATATAAAATGGCGAAATCGATACATTAAACGGCTTACTTTAAAAACTGCAAAGATATAAACTCATTAGTAAGGCACTTTATTATAGCAAATAATAATTGCGTTTTAATCAATTTGTAACTACTTTTATCAAAACCAACTATAAAAAAATATCCCTTAGTAAAACTTTATCATAATTTTTTCATTATTACGTTAATAACAACTAACAATAATAAATGCCGTAGCAAATTAACTAACTTATTAAGGTTATTTATTAATAAAGACACAATTACCCGGATTAGTTAACCCGGATTTAATTATTAATTATTTAAGAACTAAAATCACTAACTTTTATGGAGAATCAACAAGGACAAGAGCCTAAAAAAAATTCGAATGTTATTTACTTTTTGATAGTAGTAATAATTGCATTATTAGGCACCGACGTGTATTTATACATGAAGAAAAATAATTCTGATGTTAAAATTGCCTATCAAGCCGATGAAAAAACCCGCCTGCAAACTGAACTGGATAGCTTAGAGGCGCAGATTGAGCAGGTTAATACAGGTAAAACAAAAATGACGGCAGAGATGATAGCAAAAAACGACTCATTAAAAGCCAAGATAAAAGTACTAAGGGTTGCCTTAGCTAAAGGTAAACTAACCGCAGCCGAGCTGAGCCAGGCACAGGAAGATGTAAAACAGCTGCGCTACTTTGTTACCAAGTACACTGCTGATATTGATGAACTTAAAAAACAAAATACTAATTTAACTACCGAAAGGGATACTTTAAAAACCAATCTGACAACCGTTAGCGAAAAGGCCAGCACACTTGAAAAACAAAATCAGGATTTGGATACCAAGGTAAAAGTAGCCTCGGCTTTAAAAGTTGCTACTACAAGCGTCGTTGGGTACAAGGTTAAAAAGAATGGTAAGGAAGTTGACGAGACTAAAGCTAAAAACGTTAATAAGCTAAAGATCAACTTTACTGTGGCAAGCAATGCTGTGGCAGCAAAAGGATCGCATGATATTTATCTACGTATTATTGATCCAACAGGTAACCTGATAACAGGCACCGATAGCGGTACATTTAATGCCGATGGTCAGGACCTGCAATCGACCTATAAAACATCAATTGATTTTAAAGATGATGGCATTAATTATACGGTTGACTGGACCTATGGATCACCTTTTCAAAAAGGCACTTATACCGTATTGTTATATGCCGATGGTTATACTATGGGTAAAACTAGTGTGACGTTTAAATAAAAGAAAATCGTCAGGAATGATTAGAAACAAAAAAGCCTGTTATGAAAATAACAGGCTTTTTTGTTTCTAATATATTTTACTTGGTAGCATACATTACCTCTTTAACTGCTTTAATAACTCTTTCGGGGTTTGGCAGGTATTCTTGTATTAGGGTTGGGGCATACGGCAATGGTACATCGCCACCCATAATGCGTAGTATAGGTGCATCTAAATAATCAAACGCGTCTTTTTGTACTTTAAAGGCAATTTCGGTAGCTATCGAGCCTAAAGGCCAGCTTTCTTCAACCAATACCAGGCGGTTGGTTTTTTTAACCGAGTTAATAACCGTTTCGTAATCAATAGGGCGAACTGTGCGCAGATCTATAACCTCGGCGCTGATGCCTTCTTTTTCCAGTTCGGCAGCAGCAGCATTAACCACTTTCATGATCTTGCCGAAACCAACAAGTGTTACATCGGTACCTACTTTAGTTACTGCGGCTTTGCCAATTGGGATATAATAAGTTTCTTCAGGTACTTCGCCTTTATCGCCATACATTAATTCCGACTCCATAAAAATACAAGGATCGGGATCAATGATGCATGATTTTAATAAGCCTTTAGCATCTGCAGGGTTTGATGGTACAACCACTTTCAGCCCCGGGCAGTTAGCATACCAGTTTTCGAAACACTGGCTGTGTTGCGAGCTTAACATACCCGCGTTACCTGTTGGGCCGCGGAAAACGATTGGTACAGAAAACTGACCACCGCTCATCGACATGATTTTGGCAGCGCCGTTTATCACCTGGTCAATAGCCACTAACGAGAAGTTAAAGGTCATGAACTCGATAATAGGTTTTAAACCATTCATGGCCGACCCTATGCCTATACCGGCAAAGCCTAATTCAGAGATAGGTGTATCTATTACGCGTTTAGCACCAAACTCATCCAACATGCCCTGGCTAACTTTATAGGCCCCGTTATATTCGGCAACCTCTTCACCCATCAGGTATATTTTATCATCGTTGCGCATTTCTTCAACCATGGCCTCACGAAGTGCTTCTCTGAACTGTATTTCTCTCATCGTATTAATTAAAATGATGTTTTTTTGGAACGCAAATATAAGCAATGATGTGTTAATTGCAATTGCAGCGTATTGTAATGTTTAAGTTGCAGTGTAGGAGTTAGCTTTGACAACTTTTTAAAAATTGTCAAAGCTTTGTTGCTGCTACTATTTCCTTTCTCCCTTTAACTTAGATGCCAACTGGATAGCTTTATAAGCATTTACAATACCACCTGTTTTTGATAGCGTTGTAAAATCAACCTTTTCGGTTTTGCTGCCCGGTTTTAGCACCATAGTACCGGTTAGCGGGGTTGCCGATGCAAGGATAACCTGCTTTAATTGTTTGGCGCTCAGATCGGGGTAGTACTCCAATATCAGCGCAGCTAAACCTGCTGTGATAGGCGATGAAAAGCTGGTGCCATCCGCGGTATTAAATTCGGCATCCATATCTATCGAGGTTACTTTTGCCCCCGGCGCGAAAACATCAACATTCTTTTTACCGTAATTACTAAAAGTAGCCGCCAGATTTTCGTCTAACTTAGCAGCCGACGCGCCTACCGATATTACGTTATCCGCATCTGTTGATGAACCATCAGCAAACATATCATTCGGGAACTCTGGTTTTTCATCTACATCCTGGTTGTCATTGCCTGATGCCTGTACCAGTAGCACATCTTTTGAGGCTGCATATTTAAAAGCTGCGTCAACCCAATCTTTATGGGGCGATATTTTTTTACCAAAGCTCATGTTAATGATCCTGGCGCCATTATCAACCGCATAGCGTATCGCGTTAGCAATATCTTTATCATACTCATCGCCATTAGGTACAGCTTTTATGCTCATTATGCGCACATTATCGGCAACGCCATCAATACCATAACCATTATTACGCACAGCGCCAATTAAGCCGGCAACGCCTGTTCCGTGCGATGCATCGGGATTTTTTAAGATGTTGTTTCCATAAGGTTTGCCGTCTTGCACGTCGGGGTTATCGCCAACAATACTTTTACGGGTAGTAAGGTCAGGGTTAACATCGTTATTAAGCTTGGTCAGATATTCACTTAGCTCTTTAATTATTTTTCCGTTGTCGCCGCTTTCCTGCTCAAAAACAGAGGCCCATATACCCTTGCTTTGGGCAATGGTATCGTTAGCGGTATTTAATTTAACCAGGTCGGCCTTATTAAAGGTAGATGACGAACTCAATTTTAATTCTCTTTTAATATAGCCGCTGGTTGCCATTAAAGCACCCATCATTGGTTGAAGCTGTTGGATCTCGCCGTTTGATTTTGTTATGGTTTCATCATGGATGGTTTTAACTTTTAACCAATAGGCGTATTCTTTTTCGCTGCCCGCAGGTGCCGCGGTTAAGGTTTCGTACTTAGGTTTTAAGCGGTTGTACTCTCTTATTTCCTCAGTAGTTTCGGTATAATCAACTTTGCCGCCCGGGCCGCCCAGAAAATCCCAGCCGTGTACATCATCTACATAACCATTATGGTCATCGTCAATACCGTTACCTGGTATTTCTTTTTTATTTACCCAAAGAATACTTTTCAGATCTGTTTGAGTGGTATCTATACCGCTGTCAATAGTAGCTACTACAACAGTCTTACTTTTTTTACCTTTTAAAAACTGGTAGGCATTATTTAAGCTGATGCCGTAAAATCCGTCGGTCTTCAGGTCCATCAGGTGCCAGTTTTTTGGCGGATCAACCGGCGTGGCCGGAGCAATTTGCGCTGAAATATTTAAACTTAAAAGCAAAGCTCCGCATAGCGCGGAACCGAAGATGTAATTCCGGAAATTAGTCATGTATCTAAATTTTGTGTAATATAAAAATAGCAATTCAAAAAGGCCTATAAATCAAATTTAATTCCCTGTGCCAAGGGTAATTTTGTTGAATAATTAATGGTGTTGGTTTGTCGCCTCATATAAACCTTCCACGCATCTGATCCTGATTCTCGGCCCCCGCCGGTTTCTTTTTCGCCGCCAAAGGCGCCTCCAATTTCCGCCCCGGATGTACCTATGTTAACGTTGGCAATTCCACAATCTGAGCCTGCGTTGGATAAGAACGTTTCTGCCTCGCGTAAATTGTTGGTTATGATGGCTGATGATAAACCTTGCGGCACACCGTTTTGTAAAGTAATAGCTTCATCCAGCGTTTTATACTTTATTAGATAGAGTATGGGCGCAAATGTTTCATGCTGTACCATACTAAAATAATTTTCCACTTCGGCCACGCAGGGTTTAACGTAACAGCCGGATGAATAGTTTTCGCCTTCCAGCTTGCCACCTTCAACTACAAACCGGCCGCCTTCGGCTTTGCATTTTTCTATGCTGTCTAAATAAAGCTTCACCGCGTCATGATCTATCAGCGGCCCCATGTGGTTATTTTCATCCAGCGGATTGCCAATACGTATCTGCCCGTAAGCCTTTACCAGTTTTTGCTTAAACGCGTCGTAAACATTTTCATGGATAATTAGCCTGCGGGTGCTGGTGCAGCGTTGTCCGGCTGTACCCACGGCGCCGAATACCGCGCCTATCAGCGCCATATCCAGATCGGCATTTTCGGTTATAATTATGGCATTGTTACCACCAAGCTCTAACAAGCTACGTCCCAAACGTGCGCCAACTGCCGCGCCTACAGCTTTACCCATGCGGGTTGAGCCGGTGGCCGATATTAAAGGCACGCGTTTATCATTCGCCATTAATTCACCAATGTTCCTGTCGCCCATGATTAAACAGGATACACCTTCGTCAATATGATGTTTTTTAAATACGGCCTGCGCAATATGCTGGCAGGCAATAGCGGTTAGCGGCGTTTTTTCTGACGGTTTCCAGATACAAACATCCCCGCAAACCCAGGCCAGCATGGCGTTCCAACTCCATACCGCTACGGGGAAGTTGAACGCGGATATAATACCTACTATACCCAAAGGATGATATTGCTCATACATGCGGTGTTCGGGGCGTTCAGAGTGCATGGTTAGGCCGTAAAGCTGTCTGCTTAGGCCTACGGCAAAGTCGGCAATGTCTATCATTTCCTGCACCTCGCCCATGCCTTCCTGGAGGCTCTTGCCCATTTCATATGACACCAGCTTACCTAAATGGGCTTTGTTGTCGCGCAGGGCGTTGCCAATCTCGCGCACTATCTCGCCCCGCTTAGGCACAGTAATGGTGCGCCAATTAATAAATGCTTTGGCAGCTTGTTCCACTACTATATTATATTCTTTTTCGGTAGCGATATTAACAGACGCTATCCTTTGCCCGTCTACAGGCGAGATGACATCTTTAACCGCAGTATTTGGCCCGCTGCTCCATAAATTGCCTGTGCTGTAAGCATGATTTATGTTATCTATATGTAAATGTTTTAGTGTTTCTGTAATATCCACGCTCATAATTCGTTACTTTTGTACTATCAAAGGTAAAAAATCTTTAAGGCAATTATTATCGACTCATCCTATTGCCATCAATTGCTTAGTGTTAGTAATCAAGGCTTTGCAAATAACGATGTTGAAAATGTTTGTATGTTGAAAACTAAATTGTTTTACAGGTGCTTTATCTTGTAATTTAAACACAGCTAAAGCTTGGTAAGTGACATAAAAGTTGCATATTAAGCCCATTGTTCTGAAACACTATTGAATGGAAGAAGAATTTGAATTTGGTTTTACCGAAGATCCAAAGTTTTCGGTAGAACGGTACGAGGAAATGATACGTAATCATGACCAGTACTTTTTTGATGCCCAGGCGTTTGAGAACATTATCGATTATTACATCGAAAAGAACGATCCCGCCAAGGCGCTGCAGGTAACAGAGTATGCCATTAATCAACATCCTTTTGCCGCTGTATTTTTAATTAAGCAAGCGCAGCTTTTAGCTATTACCAATCATGTCACGCAGGCATTTGCGGCTTTAGATAAAGCAGCAATGCTCGAAGCGTCTGACGCGGATATATATATCATCCGCGGTAATATGTACGAGAGTATGGAGCGTTATGCCGAGGCTCTTGAGAATTATGAAAAGGCCCTTGGCCTTGCCGAAGAAACCGACGAAGTACTACTGCATATAGCCTATGTTTACCAAAACATGGGCGATTACGAAACATCCATTACTTACTTAAAGCTTTGCCTTAAGCAAAATATGGAAAACCAGGATGCTTTATATGAACTGGCCTTCTGTTATGATGTGCTGGATAACCAGGAAGAAAGCGTTCAGTTTTACCAGCAGTATATAGATACAGAGCCGTACAGTTATGCCGCGTGGTATAACCTGGGTAACGCGTTTACCAAGCTTAGCCTGTTTGAAAAGGCTATTGACGCGTACGATTATGCCATCCTGATAAAAGACAGCTTTGCATCTGCTTACTTTAATAAGGGTAACGCGTTGGTTAACCTGGAAAAATATGCCGAGGCTATTGAAGTTTATCGGCATACTTTTGAGTATGAGCAGCCTAATGCTGATACTTATTGCGCCATTGGCGAATGCTATGAAAAGCTGGAGCAGATGGATGATGCACGGGCCTTTTATAAAAAATCGGTTAAAATGGATCCTAAGCTGGCTGATGCATGGTTTGGTATAGGTGTTACGCTTGATTTTGAAGAACGTTATTTTGAGGCCCTGCACTTTTATAAAAAAGCGCTTGATCTTGATCTGATTAATGCTGATTATTGGTTTGCCATTGCCGACGCGGAATATAAACTTGGCCATATGGACGAAGCCGAAGAGGCTTACGAAAAAGTGGTAGAGCTAAACCCAATGGATATTGATGCCTGGCTGGATTACTCATCTATATTATATGAGCAAAAAAGATTGGTTGGTGCTATCGAGATCATGTCGCAAGCTATAAAAAACAACCCGGAAGCGGCAGAATTGTACTACCGCATGGTAGCCTACCTTTTTGCTAAAGGCGAGTATAACGAAGCGTTAAGCCATTTGGAACAGGCTTTGACTACCGACCCGGAAAAACATTATATATTATTTGACTACCTGCCGCAATTGCAGGAAAACAAGGTGATATTGGATATAATTAATCGATACGCTAAGTAATAGTTAATTTGCTGTTAAAAAAGCTAAAACGTTTCCCGTTTTAGCTTTTTTTTATGACTTTTACAGCCAACACAACAATATTGTTTTTATGAACTATACCATCAATAATCTTCCCGAACGCATTCAAAAACCACGTGATAGTGGTATTACCATGGTTATGGATAAGGGCCTTAGTTTAAGGCAGGTTGAAGATTTTTTGGAGGTGGGCGGCACTTATACCGATATTGTTAAGCTGGGTTGGGCAACGTCATACGTTACGCCTAACCTGGATAAAAAAATAGCTATGTACCAGGAAGCCGGCATCACGGTTTATTTTGGCGGCACTTTGTTTGAAGCCATGATTGTGCGCGGGCAGTTTGATGACTATTGCCGCATACTGGATAAATACAAGTTACAGCATGCCGAAGTATCAGACGGCTCAATAACTATTGATCACGACGAGAAATGCGAATACATCCGCAAGCTGGCTAAGCAGGTTACGGTGATATCTGAAGTAGGATCAAAAGACGTGCAGAAAATATTCGCGCCTTATAAGTGGATACAGTTAATGAAGGCCGAACTGGAAGCCGGATCATGGAAAGTTATTGCCGAGGCCCGCGAAAGCGGTAATGTGGGCATCTACCGCGATTCGGGAGAGGTAAGGCAGGGATTGGTTGACGAGATACTTACACAAATACCAGAGCAAAGTATAATCTGGGAGGCCCCGCAAAAAGCACAACAGGTTTGGTTTATTAAGCTGATAGGTGCAAATGTAAGTTTGGGTAATATTGCCCCGGCGGATTGTATTCCATTAGAAACGCTGCGGTTGGGTATCAGAAGTGATACGTTTGATCACTTTTTGGGATTGTAGGAAGCCATTCTAATTAGGTTTGTCATCCTGAGCGATAGCGAAGGATCTTATAATTGACAGGTAACCGTCTTTCTTATCTCGCGTAGAAGATTCTTCGCTATCGCTCAGAATGACAAATTGTGGTTTATTAATCCTTCTTTATTTTCCTAAAAGAGGTAACCTCAGGCGTTTTCTTTTTGGCTGATTTATCAAAAAGATGACTAACCTTGCCAAACAAGCCTTTGGCTTTATCCCAAACGCCCTCTACAGAATCTTCTGAAATATAGTGCGAGGCTTTTTGCGATACCAGGCCAACCAGCGCTTTTACCAGGAAGTTGGAATTACGGAATATGGTTTTATTTAAAGTAAATGGCAATATAAAGCGGGATATTACACCTAAAAAATCCTGGTTAAATATACTGCCATCTTTATCGCCAAACTGATTGCCTCCCTTGCCAAATAAAGAAAATACAGTTGAAAACAATGCACCGGGACTGCTAAAGCGTTGTTTTATAGCAATGCGTTGTTCGCGCTCCAAGCCCTGTAAACGCAATATCTCGTTCTTTAAGTCATTATGATTATTAATAGGCAGATTAATCATTGCTTTTATTTTTAAATATCTTATGCACAAAGGCGTTGGCAATTGGCTTTTCAATACTTTTTTTATTAACCTTTATAATAATGGCTATCAATAGGTATATCAATGCAACGCAGCCAAACCCTTCCCATAAAGAATCAAGCAACTGCGACAGGTAAAAGGCTAAGGTAAAACTGGCAAATATAAAAGCCAGTACCATACTTATAGCAACAACAACATCGGCAATTAAACCGGCAAAAATTGTCGAGCCGCCATCAATAGCTTTATATTTCGCCAGTTTAAGGCGAATTTCAGCATACTCCTTAAGCTGGTCGATTAGTGGCGGTTGTGGTTCTTTTTTGGCTTCTTCCATGGTTGGTTTAGTCGTAAATCTAAAGTCTTAAGTCCTGAGTCAGTTATGACTAAAGACTTAAGATTATAGACTTGATTTATGCGTGTTCCAGGTCATCCTGATATTCTTCGTCGACGCCTTTTATTTTGCCTTTAATATTCTCTACAACTTTGTCTTTAAACCCAACAAGGTTATCAATCTCTGCCGCTGCTGTCTCTTTTATAGAGTCGCCAAGGTTTTTTAATGATTCGGTTAGTTTGTCGCGTGTTTCGTCACCTTTATCCGGAGCAAACAATATTCCCAACGCCGCTCCTGCTGCAAGCCCTGCAAGTAAGGCTACAACTACTTTTGTGTTATCATTCATATTAAACAGGTTTTTATGTTGAACATTTAGTTTTATAACGATTAAATATCTTGCCAAATATAGTTAATCCAATATTTGGGGGCTATTTAGCTATAATTATTTAATTTTTAATTGCATTAGCCTGTAAATTGTTCACAAAACTAATCAATACTGTGGTCAATTGTCGGTTTCGCTTCTTATTCGTTCCAATCTGTCGGCAGCCATGCGGTTAGTTTCGTATATCTCTATCAGCAATAAAAAGTAAGATAACAATAATGGGCCAAATACCAATCCTAATATCCCAAATAAAGGTAAACCTATAAATACGCCTATTACTGATATTATAGGGTGTGTATTAGCTACGCGTTTATTAATGATCATTCGCAATACATTATCAATATTGCCAATAAACAATAAGCCATAGGCTAACAGCAATATGCCTTTTACGGTATGGCCGCTGGTAAAGAGGATAATACTTGCCGGTATACATAGAGTGGGAGCTCCTACAACTGGTAAAAATGCAATAAATGAACCTATTACCCCCCAAAATACAGGATCGGGGATGCCGAATAGCCAAAAGCCATTGGCCAATAATGTTCCCTGGGTAAGCGCTATTATACCTTGCCCTAAAACATTTGAATAGGTAGAGCTGCGCAAAGCATCTGCAAATTTTAAAGCGTATTGCTCGCGAAAAGGCGCATATTTAAGCAAGCCATTTTCAAACTCCTTGATCTGTACAAACATAAAATACAACAGAAAATACAATACCAGCAGCGTTAAAATAATGTTTGCCGCACTGCCTAATATGGATGGAAAAAGATCAGTTGCATAAACGCCCAGCTTTTGCAATGTGTTTTCGGCAAGGCGCGGCTGTTTAAAGGTATTTCCCGCAAAAGCGTCAATTTTTATCATCCATTCCTGTATAGGGAAATTGCTGCTGTTGAGGTTTGATATTTTCCCTATAACCATAAAGCTTAATGCCAGGAAAGGTAAAACGATAACAATGAGTGAGGTGAAAATAATAATAAGTGCAACAGCCGTTCGGTTCCAGCCTTTTTTATCAACCATGTACAAATAAAATGGCCGGAAGATAGTAAATAGCACAATTGCACCAAGGATGGCGCTAAATAGCCCGCTTAATGCATATAATATAAAGCAGCCCAACACAATAATGCTGACCAGTATAATAGTATTACGCTGCTTATAATTAAAAATAGACATTAATTGTGCTGAGTGTACAATACTATAAACAAAGAAACACTAAATAGTTTTATTCGGGCTGTTTAAGAGGTCATTTATTTTTTCAGCGCCGCTAAATATGGTTTCAATGCAAAATGTACAGTCTGGGGTAGGGTGGGGTATTTCATACCGCAAAGTTTCTAATGCCAGGTGGATATTTGAAAGCTGATTTTTAATATCATGCCGAAGCATCCGCATAGTTTCGGTATCAACGGGTTTATCGTTCATTATGCTATTTTAAATTGATGCCTTTCATTTTATTATAAAGCGTTTTGCGGTCGATATTTAATATCTCGGCGGCCCGGGTTTTATTAAAATTAACTTCGCGCAGCACCCTTAAAATTGTATCGTACTCGGCTTCCTGAGCAGCATTTTTCAAATCGTGCCTTATTTCTTTTACCTTATTGGATTCAGGTGCAGACTGATTGTAATTATTAGGCTGGTTATAATTGTTAGATTGATTATGGCTGGTTTGCTGGTCATAATCAGTTACATGTAATTTATAATTAGATATTTCGAGCGGCAAAGCTTTGGTAGTTATTTCGCTACCCTCGCTTATTAACGCAGCACGGCGCACTATGTTTTTCAATTCGCGCACATTACCCTGCCACCTATAATTCATAAAACATTCAACCACCTCGGGCGAAAAGTGGGTTACATTGCGGTCCAGCTCTTTATTTGCTGCTTGTAAAAAATATTCTGCAAACAGCATAATATCATTACCACGCTCGCGCAAAGGCGGCATGTATATGCTAAATTCGTTAAAGCGATGATACAGATCTTCCCTGAACCGTCCTTTTTGTATAGCTTCTACCAGGTTTTCATTTGTAGCCACAATAATGCGTACATCCAAATCAATCTCTTTGGTGCTGCCTATTCTTTTTACTTTACGTTCCTGTACGGTACGTAATAAAGCTGCTTGTATCTCGTAGGATAGATTGCCAACTTCGTCTAAAAACAAAGTGCCGCCATTTGCCATTTCAAAGTGGCCAATTTTTGTAGTGAACGCGCCTGTAAATGAGCCTTTTTCATGGCCAAAAAACTCGCTGGCCGCCAATTCTTTTGTAAGTGAGCCGCAATCCATAGCAATAAATGCCTGGTTGCTGCGGTGGCTATGCAGGTGAATACTTTTAGCTACTTCTTCTTTACCCGAGCCGCTTTCGCCTAAAATAATAACGCTATAATTTGTTGGCGCAACCAATTCTATCTGCCTGGAAAGCTCTTTTGACGCACGACTTGTACCAACTACAACACCATCTGCCAGCACTGTTTTTTTATTGGATTTAGTAACAACGGCCACATCATCCTCACCTTCAAACAGCGCCTGCCGCGTTTCAAGAGCTTTGGTTATGGTATTTAATATTTCATCAGGATATAAAGGCTTGCTTATATAGTCATAAGCCCCCATCTTTATCAGCTCTACAGCCATTTTAATGTCTGAGTAGCCTGTAATTATAATAACACCGGTGTTTGGGTATTGGCTTTTTATTTTCCGCAGCATTTCGCGGCCATCGGTATCTTCCAGCCTGTAATCACACAGAACAAGGTCAAATTCCTCATTTTTGAGTTGTTCCATACCACTGTTTCCACTTGATGCGGTACTCACAGTAAAGCCATTACGTGTTAAAAACTTTGATAGTAATAACGCAACGTTTACTTCATCATCTACGATGAGAATTTTTTTCATATTAGCAATTACAGTTAACCGATAACGTATTAATTTGTCAAGTTACACAAAAATGCTAATTCCAGTAATTTTTTATAAAGGAATGGAATATTTGTTGTCGGTTTATAGGTAATTAATTTAAGCGAAAAAACAAACCGGATTACTATAACTATAAATTAAACACATAAGCTATATGGATAGCCCAAAAATTATTTTTGGCACCGTCATTATAAAAACTTTGAAAGTTTTCATAACCTACACCGCCATCAATATAGGTGCGTTTCTTATTAAGCGGTATTAATACGCCCATTTGCGGCGACCAGGTAAAAGCGTTACTATATACTGCATATAAGGCAGCTTTGTTGGCCAAAAGGGTTTCGCCGGCTTCACCCTGAAAATAGAATTTCTTACCTAAAAACCATTTTATGCCTAATTTTAAAGGGATGGTTTCAAAATTTGGCGATGTAGTGCCTGTTATAGCTTGTTGACTTGTGCCAATATTGGAAGTTGTAAAAAAAGTATTATACCCTGCACTTACTGAAAGATTGAAATGCTCAATTAGCGGAACATCAGCATGAATAAAAATACCCGCGCCATATTTATAAGCCGCAGCTGCCTGAGCATTTACAGCTGTGTTTACACCAGTGCCAAAATTTCCATTTCCTGCCATTCCTTGTACACCCCCGCCTATGCGAAGCGTATCAACATATGACTGGGCATTTGCTGTAAGGCAAAAAAGTATAAAAAATAACGAATAGATAAATGATTTAAGGGCGGTTTTCATATTTTATTGTTCAGATTAATGTGTTAAACGGATAATGAATTAACAACGTATAATGTACCTTGATTTTATTGATCAATTATAAAATTTCTGCAAAGCTAATATCAGTTTTCATTAACCTGTTATAAAGCGGTGTGAAAAAATGTTAAATTTTAAAAAGTTATGTTTTTTTTGGGGGTGATACAAAAAAAACGCCCCAATTACGGGGCGTTTTTTGTCATAGGTAGTTGTGAGTTATTTTTTATTAGAAGCCATAAGCTACACGCAGACCCAAGAAGTTAACCTTGCTGTCGCTATTTGTGCTTACAAGTTTGGTACTTGCTTCATAACGTACGCCTGCATCTAAAAAGTTTTTACCACCTAACGGGAACTGGTAACCAACTTGCGGTGCGTAAATAAAGGCAGTAGAATTATCGGCATTTATAGCAGTTTTATTCAAAACAAATGCTGCACCGGCTTCTCCCTGGATGTAAAAATTACTTACCGGGAAGTACTTTAAACCTGCTTTTGCCGGTAATAGATGGATATCAGCCGGAGATACTGTTGCGCCTGCAACATTTTTAGCGAAGATATTATCGTACCCTGCATTTATTGTAATAAATAATTTGCTGGCTACCGGGATATCTGCTTGTACAGAACCGCCAAGGTTCCAATTATAATTATCAGATAATTTTCCGGTAGGGATGCCTGCATCGACACCGATGCTGTAACGAACACCGCCTGAAGTTGTTGTGGTAGGTGTAGGAGTGGTTTGTGCTTTAGCGCCAAGGGTAAAACCTGCTAAGGCTAAAACAAGTGCTGAAATTTTTAATGTACTTTTCATGATTATATGTTATTAAATTGTTGTGTGTTTGTTTAACACGAAGCAAAGTAACAGCATAAATCAAATACAATTTTTCATTCAAATGTCATGATTATTCAATCGATTGATTAATAACGATTTATTTTTTGACTAAATATGAATTTTGGTCAGGGCAATGTAAAATCGATTCAAATTGTCTTTTTGATGAAATAAAAAACTGGCATTTTAATGAAGAAGTGAACATAAAATAAAAGGGGGGCGTGATTATAAGTTATAAATTTTCGCGAAATTCTTCAAGTGATTTTGTTTCACTTGTTTCAAATATTTGTTTCACCACTCCTAAATGACGTCAATTTGTAATTATTTGATTATCAATGAAAAAAACTTAAAATTATACTTAAAAATACTGACGAATAAGTTGTTACATTTTGTTACATCACTTTTTCGCAATAGTCTCATAGACAATAGTTTAAGTCAAAATCTTGTTTCACTTGTTACATTTTGTTTCACTATTGCGTGTAACAAGATTCGCTACCTCCCCTTAAAATCAGCTTTCCTTTTTTCAAGGAATGCGGCAACTCCCTCTTTAAAATCTTCGGTGCTAAAACATTTAGAAAATTCGTCTGTCTCAATCTCAAATCCGTTAACGCCATCGCGCAAGGACGCATTAACAGCGGTAATTGCCGCTGCGATGGCTAAAGGCGCACGGACCAATATTTTTTGCAGGATCTCTTCGGCTTTAGATAATAGTTCTTCCGGGCTCACTATATGATTAACCAAACCCAATTGATGCGCTTCGGCAGCGGTTATCATATCAGCAGTCATAATCATTTCCAGCGCTTTGCCTTTGCCAACCAACCGCGTTAAACGTTGCGTGCCGCCATAACCGGGGATAAGGCCCAGTGTTACTTCGGGCAAACCCATCCTGGCATTGTCAGACGCAATGCGGATATGGCAGGCCATAGCCAGTTCCAATCCTCCGCCTAAAGCAAAGCCATTAACCGCCGCAATAACAGGCTTGTTGCCATTTTCGATGAGGTCAAAAACTTTGGTATGCGCTTCGTGCGATAGTTCTCGGGCGCTGTTTATATCCAAATTAATAAATTCGGCAATATCTGCACCGGCAACAAAAGCTTTTGAGCCGGCGCCAGTAATGATTATACCGCCAACCTTTTCATCAGCAAAAGCTTCAACTATCGCTGTATGCAATTCGGCAAGAGTAACTTTGTTTAGCGCGTTGAGTTTGCTTTCGCGATTTATAGTGATGTATAATACGCGCTCTTTTAGATCAATTAACAAGTTTTGGTAAGCCATACCGTAAAGTTAAAAATTACGATGCTGATGCACCCATTCGGTAATATATTTTACAATATCATGTGTAGTGGTGCCCGGGGAGAAAAGCTCGCCAACGCCCAGTTTTTTTAACGCGTTCATGTCATCTTCCGGGATGATGCCGCCACCCGTAACCAATACATCATCCATTTTTTTCTCTTTGATAAGCGCAAGGATCTTAGGAAAAACCGTCATGTGCGCGCCAGATAGAATAGAGATGCCAATAGCATCCACATCCTCCTGCAGGGCGGTGTTAACCACCATTTCGGGCGTTTGGCGCAGGCCGGTATAAATTACCTCCATGCCCGCGTCGCGTAACGAAGTGGCAATAATGCGCGCGCCGCGGTCATGCCCGTCAAGACCTACTTTAGCAACTAATACACGTATGGGGCGGTTGAATGGTTTGGTGGTCATAAATTATTTCAATGATGCAAGATACAAATGTTAGTTCGGACTAAAATATGTTTATAAAACCAGTAAACCAGTAAATAATCTACCTCACCAGCTCCATCATTTTCAAAATAGCATCAACATATTCCCTGTTATTAGCTAATCGTGGTACTTTATGCTGGCCGCCCAGTTTGCCCTTTTCCTTCATCCAGTTAAAGAAGGTTCCTTCGGGTACTTTGCGTACTATGGGGCGGCGCAGTGCCATGTCTTTAAAACGTTTGGCATCGTAGTCGGAGTTAATGCGACGCAGGGTTTCGTCCAGTATGTCAACAAACCGCTCAAATTCGTCGGGATTTTTCTCAAATTCTATCAGCCATTCGTGCGCGCCGCACTCATTATCTTTAAAATAAACAGGAGCGGCGGTATACTCGCGAATAATAGCGCCGGTTTGGCTGCAGGCTTCCTCTAAGGCACGTTCGGCATTGTCTATTATTACCTCTTCGCCAAAGGCATTTATAAAATGTTTAGTGCGGCCGGTAACCTGTATGCGGTATGGCACCAATGATGTAAACCTGATAGTATCGCCAATTAAATAGCGCCATAACCCGGCATTGGTGCTGATGACTGGCGCGTAATTTTTATCCAGCTCCACTTCATCAAGTGTAAGGGTTTGTGGGTTTTCGTCGTATAAGTTTTCGGTTGGCAAAAACTCGTAGAATATGCCGTAATCCAGCATCAGCAGCATTTCGCCGGGCTCTACTGTATCCTGTATCCCGAAAAAACCTTCGGAGGCATTGTAGTTTTCCAAATAATACATATCCTCGCTTGGTATCAGTTTTTTAAACTGCTCGCGATAGGGTGTAAAGTTAACTGCGCCATGAAAATACAGCTCCAGATTGGGCCAAACTTCCAACAGGTTTTTTTTGCCGGTTATCTCAAGTATGCGTTTGCATAATAACAGGTTCCAGGTGGGTACGCCGCTAAGGCTGGTTACATTAACATCTTTGGTGGCATAAGCCATTTTCTCTATTTTCTCTTCAAAGTCTTCCAGCAGGGCGATATCCAGGTGGGGGGTGCGATGAAACTCGGCCCAAAGCGGCAGGTTTTTCATAATAACCGCTGATAGATCGCCAAAAGCTGTATCCGGGCTCAGCTGGCTCATTTGTTGACTACCGCCCAGCGTTAATATCTTACCCGTAAACATTTTAGAGTTGGGGCGATTGTTGAAATAGATGGTGAGCAGATCCTTGCCACCTTTAAAGTGGCATTCTTCTAATGATTCTTCGCTAACGGGGATGAACTTGCTCCTGTCGCTGGTGGTGCCCGATGATTTGGCGAACCACCTTATTTCTGACGGCCAAAGTACATTTTGCTCACCTTTAAGCATGCGCTCAATGTAGGGTTTAAGCGTATCGTAATTTTGTATAGGAACGCGTTCTTTAAATTCGTTTAGGTTGGTAATGCTTTTATAACCGTATTTTTTGCCCCACTCTGTATTCTCTGCCCGCGATATCAATTGTTCAAACCATTCTTCCTGTACCTCGTTGGGGTATTTCATGAAAAGCTCAATCTGGTGGATTCGCTTTTTCATGAACCAGGTAAAAACAGAGTTAAAAATTGTCATGAGCGGTTAAGCGTTAATGAGCAAATGTTTTTCTTTTTAATACAAAGTTGGCACCCAAATATACTTTACGTACCATCTCATTCTCTGCCAACACTTCGGGCACGCCCGATTCCAATATCTTACCCTCAAACAGCAAATATGCACGGTCGGTAATAGACAGCGTTTCCTGCACGTTATGGTCGGTTATTAATATGCCAATATTGCGGTGCTTTAATTTGGCTACCATAGCTTGTATCTCTTCTACCGCAATTGGGTCAACCCCGGCAAAGGGTTCATCTAATAAAATAAAATTTGGCTCGGCTGCTAAGGCGCGGGCAATTTCTGTACGCCGCCGCTCACCACCCGACAACAGATCACCACGATTACGGCGCACTTTATGCAGGCTAAATTCATCTATCAGGGTTTCCAGTTTTTCTTCCTGCTGTATTTTGGACATCTTGCCCATTTCCAATACGGCTTTAATATTATCCTCTACACTTAGCTTACGAAACACCGATGCCTCCTGCGCCAGGTAGCCAATACCTTTTTGCGCGCGGCGGTACATGGGGTCGCCGGTTATATCTTCATCCTCTAAATATATTTTGCCCTCGTTAGGTTTTATCAACCCTACTATCATGTAAAACGATGTGGTTTTGCCTGCACCGTTTGGTCCAAGTAAACCTACTATTTCGCCCTGCGAAACATTGAAGGATACATCGTTCACAACAGCACGCTGCTTATATTTTTTGATTAGATTCTCTGCTCTTAGATTCATATTTTAATTCAAAATTAAAAAGCCAAAATTAAAAAGTCTGTAGCGCGCCGCGGTTTTTGACTTTTAACTTTTGAATTTTTACTTAAATTTAATTCCCTTTACATTCAACTGTATACTGCGTTTTTCGCGCCAAATATTTTCTTCAATATTATAACAAATATCAAAAGGTACGTCTTTTTTTATTTGCGATAGGTATTCTCCGTGGTTAAAGGCTATGCAGTTAAACAAAAGCGAACCTTCCTGCATCACCGTCATCTTTATATGATTTTGCCC
>NZ_JAQBOW010000019.1 GCF_028287845.1 Mucilaginibacter sp. | reverse complement strand
GCTATCTTTTTAAACAACTGCAAATAATAGCAATAGGCAACATAAACTCCAAGCCGCACACCTTTGGGCAAAAGCATTATCCCTTTATAACCTTCGTCAAAATCATGTTGTATATCGGCTTCAATATGTTGTTTATCCTGTTGGGTAAAATTTTTAAAATCAACACCGGGAAAATAAGTGCGGCCGCGATCTTCATAATCAGATTTTATATCCCGCAAAAAATTGATCTTCTGGAAAGCCGACCCCAAACTTAGCGCCATAGGCATTAATTGTTGATATAACTCTTTATCACCCCCGCAAAAAACCTGCAGGCACATTAAGCCAATAACACCTGCCGAGCCATGGATATACGTTTGATAACCAGCATCGTCATAAACCTTATGGTCAAGGTCCATTTCCATCGACCGTAAAAATTCTTCTATCAACTGGCTGTCTATACCGTATTGGTTCACCACAATTTGAAAAGAATGCAAAACCGGGTTAAGGCTTATTTTTTGGTTGATGGCTTTAAAAGTTTCCTCTTTAAAATCGCTGATGAGACGGGTCTTATCATGGTTATGAAAAGTGTCTACAATTTCATCTGCATAGCGTACAAAACCATAAATAGCATAAACAGGGTACCTGAATTGCCTATTAAATGCTTTAATACCTTTGCTGAATGAAGTGCTGTACTTAGTGGTTATTAATTTACTGCATTCAAAACAGGCTTCATCATACAGATCCATCTTAGCCATGCGCTTGGCTTCAAAAGTACATAAATCAATGCGCCCGCAAAACAATTTGCTTACTTTCGGCTACAAAATTTATGAATAAGTTAAAACATATAGTTGTAATTGGCAGTGGCTTTGCCGGCCTGTCTGCAGCGTGTGTATTGGCTAAGGCAGGATACCGGGTTACCATCCTCGAAAAAAACAAACAACCGGGCGGAAGGGCAGGGGTATGGCAGCAGGATGGGTTCCGGTTTGATATGGGCCCAAGCTGGTATTGGATGCCCGATGTTTTTGAGAATTTTTTTGCCCTGTTCGGTAAAAAGCCGTCCGACTTTTATGAACTGAAAAGGCTCGATCCCGGCTATCGTATTTATTATGGTAAAGATGATTTGATTGATGTGCCTGCGGATAGACCCGAACTCTCCAAACTTTTTGAAAGCATAGAGCCGGGCAGCAGTATTCAATTAGCAGAATTTTTAAAGCAGGCCGCATACAAATACAAGATAGGTATGGGCGAATATGTGTTTCGCCCATCACATTCTATTACAGAGTTTGTTGATTTAAATCTCATAAAAAAAAGTCTGAGCATGCAGCTGTTAAGCAGTATGAGCAAGCACGTGCGTAAGTATTTTAAAAATCCTAAACTTATTCAATTATTAGAGTTCCCTGTTCTGTTTTTGGGGGCTACCCCACAAGATACGCCTGCCATGTATAGTATGATGAACTATGCCGACCTGGTTTTAGGCACCTGGTACCCTATGGGCGGGATGAATGAAATTGTAAAAGCCATGGTTAAGCTTGCCGAAGGTTTGGGGGTAGAAATTAAACTGGATACAGAAGTAACCAAAATTGAGGTTGCCAATAAGCAGGCTAGCAACATTATAACCCATAAAGGCAATATACAAGCCGATATGGTTATTGCCGGTGCCGATTATGAGCACGTAGATCAGCATTTATTGGACGAACCTTACCGCAACTACTCCAAAAAGTATTGGGATAGCCGGGTGATGTCGCCGTCAAGTCTGTTGTTTTATATCGGCCTTAACAAAAAAGCAGAAGGCATACAGCACCACAATTTATTTTTTGACGAGGATTTTGAGCAGCACGCTAAGGATATTTACACCAGTCCCCAATGGCCGGATAAGCCGTTGTTTTATGTTTGCTGTGCATCAAAAACTGATAATACCGTAGCGCCCGATGGTTGCGAGAACCTGTTCTTCCTGATGCCTGTTGCACCGGGATTAGCGGATAATGACAATATTAGAGAACAATACTTTGAACTGATGCTGGGGCGCTTTGAAGCTATTACCGGGCAAAGCATCCGCGATGCAATTGTAGTTAAAAGAAGCTATGCCCTAAATAATTTTAAAGCTGATTATCATTCGTTTAAAGGCAATGCATACGGACTGGCCAATACACTAACCCAAACCGCCTTTTTTAAACCCGCCATGCGTAACAAGCATGTTCAAAACCTGCTTTATACCGGGCAACTAACCGTACCGGGCCCGGGTGTGCCACCTGCAATAATTTCGGGGCAGGTGGTGGCTAAAGAAGCGATGGCGTATTTAAACAGGAGTAAGAAGGTATAACAGTGATGTTTGTTTCACAAAATAATGAAACAAAATGTAACAAGTGAAACAAGATTTTTACTTAAAATATTGTTTATGAGGTAATTGTGAAAAAGTGATGTAACAAAATGTAACAACTTATTCGTCAGGTTTTTTATGTGTGATTTTTAGTTTTATTGCTGATAATCAAATAATTGCAGATTGTCAATTTTTAAAGTGATGAAACAAGATTTTGAAACTGTGAAACAAGCTTTGCGACCCTGGACCCGCCAATACTATTGATGTAAATCTGTATGCTGTCTTTTCAGAATAATACCCCCCGCTTCTTTCCAATAGCCATACTAAAACCTTATCCTATTTGGATTGTAATGCATAAGTTGAAATTATTTTTATGATGGAGCTCCACATCCAGGTTGCCTGGCTTTTTTTATTGGCTATTCCGGTTGCCTGTATTGCCTGGACGGTTACACACGAAGAAGTATTTAAAGAACCCCGCGAATATTGCCTTAAACAAAGTACCCGCCGTAAAACCATAATGGGTCGCAAATTTTTTTACCTCTTTACCTGCGAATATTGCTTTAGCCATTACGTAACCGTACTGATGTTAATATTTACCGGTTATAAATTTTTACTTGACGATTGGCGGGGATATATTTTGGCAGCGTTCTCTATAGTATGGATAGCTAATATTTACATGGCCCTGTTTGCCCTGATAAAGGTTGACGTGAACTTAGAACGGCTGCAGTATAAAAATGAAGAGGAAGAAGCGAAGAAAAACGAGTAAGACAGAATGTAAACAAGTTTAAAATTGTAACGGCTATTTCTTAAACCCTATTCTATCTCTCTCATCCCATTTTCTTTGGGCCGTTTTTTCGTCAAGTAAATTTTCCATAGCATCATAAATATGGTTTAGTTGTGCATCATGTTCGCCCAGCCTTTCTTTTATTTCCTGCAACTGCTCTTTTAGGTCCATTTGCTGTAGCATAAGCCGCCGTATTGCCACAAACGCCCTCATAATAGCAATGTTCATGTTTATAGCGGTATCACTGTTTAATATACCGCTTAACATGGCAACACCTTGTTCGGTAAACGCATAGGGTAAGGCAGCATTTGGCCGTTTATTTGAGTATGTCATCACAATTTGTGATGACATGCCATGCCTTGAGGTCCCCATATTGAATTTTATATTTTCAAATTCTGTTTTAGTGAGTTGAAACATAAAGTCTTCAGGAAAGCGTTTAATATTGCGCTTTATCGCCTGGTTTAGCACCCTTGTTTCCACTTCATAAAGGAGTGCAAGGTCCATATCGAGCATTATCCGCTCTCCTCTTATTTCGTAGATCCGATTTTGCAGGCTTTGTATATTGATCACGTGTTTAAATATTAATTAAAATGTCGTGCTCCTAATATAGAGGCTTTTTTTTTAATTAAAAACCGCCTTCTGATAACTCAACGGACTCTTGCCCGTAATGCTTTTAAAATATTTATGAAAACTGGCAAAATTATAAAAGCCGCTTTCGTAGCAAATTTGTTTTACGTTTATTTTGTTCTCTATCAAAAGCTTGCAGGCATGGCCCACCCGTATCTCGTTAATAAACTGACTGTAGGTTTTACGCGTTCTTGATTTAAAATATCGGCAGAAAGAATTAGGGCTGATATTAGCAACGGCGGCCATTTCTTCCATTGATATCTTGCGTTTAAAATTGGCTATGGAGTAATCATAAATGGCATTAATACGGTCGTTTTCTGATTGATGAAAATCATTCCGCGAACCTATGGATGATATTATTTTAGTTTGTTTAGAGCTGCCAATTTCCATCAGCGCCTCCATTAACAGCATTATCTTTTTGGGCCCTTCGGTTAGTACAATGGTTTCTACCAGTTTGCCTAATTGTTGTTTTTCATCACCGGTAACTTGTATGCCCCGCTTTGCTCTTTGCAGTATGTTGCGGATCACCGCGTTTTCGGGCAGGTTTAAAAAAGCATCGCCCCAAAAATTATCGCAAAAATGTATCACGCTTACATCGGCAAGGTTGTTGGCTTCGTCCTCAAAATATACATCGTCAAAGCGCCAGTAATGCGGCAAATTGGCGCCCAGCAACACCACGTCGCCCGATTGGAAGCGCTGTATACTATCGCCAATAA
>NZ_JAQBOW010000135.1 GCF_028287845.1 Mucilaginibacter sp. | reverse complement strand
CCATTCCAACGTTTAGTTGTTCGGTGACATTTAAAATCAATTGAGTGGGACATGATTCCTCCCTTTTTCAACCATTTTGAGAAGGCAACATATGTCCCTTCAAGATCTTCAACATGTTCCAGTACTGCCTGAGAATACACAAAATCAACTGAGTCAGGGCTTATGACTTTATAATCATCCCAGGGGACATAAAATTTGACAAGGGTGTTCCGGGGATTGTCAGGATTCTTAATTTCTTCACGTATCGCCTCAAGGCGGGATTCAGATAAGGAGTCTTTTAGTATTTCCTCTGAAAGAATGTTATCCGGAAATGCATAAGTATCAAGTTGAGGTTGAACCTTAGGATATTCAGTATTATCTGGAATAGGCGCTTTATTTTTAAACAAAACAACCAGTTCTTCGAAGATCTTTAAATTTCGTTCTACATTCCAGTATTTTATTACATCAAATGCCCTGAAAGACTCGCAACCAGACAACAATGCCGCAAAACCAATTCCTAAAGAGTCTCCCGGACCTAGCTCTGCAACCCTTTTGGGAACCCCATTCCGTACAGAATTCAACATTTTAAGGTGTCTTAGCCAGACAGAGTAGCAATATTTACTTTCAATAGTACCACCTGTTCTGTACGACAATAGTGTTTTGACAAATGGCATATGTAAGACCAGGCCAATTGTCATTGGTGTTAATTTTTCTTTCCACATGATTATAATTATTATTAGTTTGTTTTATATTGAATGTTTCACAATACACTTAGCCTCGCCAACTTTCTAAGTTTATTTAAGGGAGCTTATTTAAACATATCATTATCTGCCCTTGTTGGTGTTATCACCAACAAATACCGTTATGTTTAGGAATCAGGGTAATATCGATATAAACTGGTCAACGCAATTTGTTGGTGATAACACCAACAAAGGCCGCGACAATTTCTTTAATAATTTCTTTTTTCATATTTACTTAGGTTAGATATATTTAAACAGAAATATGGAATCGAAAATCCCGTTGGGATAAATATATGGACACAAAAAGATAAAAGCATGTTCAATTTGCTTCACATTATTTCAGGAAAACTTTACACAATGAAATAAAATTAATCTATAGTTAGACAAACTTAATGTGTTGGTTAATTACCAAGTACAGGGTTGGATTGGGATACTACATCATACGCGAAATGCAATCCGATGATATTGAAGTATTTTTAAAAACACCTTTTTGTCATCCTGAATGTAGTGAAGGATCTTATTAAATCGGTAAGCATAAGGGCAGTCATTCAGATAATTTGTTTACGTATAAGATTCTTCACTACGTTCAGAATGACAAATTAATCTTTCGAACACTATTATCTTCCCCTGATTGGCATTACCATTATTCTAAACTTTCTTGAAGTTGAGCTTGCTTAAAGCGTTTGCCCCCTCCCTACCCTCCCAGGGGAGGGAATCGCACTGGCCATCGCTTTTTTTAATCTTCCGAACTAATAAACTTACGAAGTTTTAGAAACTTCGTAAGTTTATTAAAGAGAGCTTACTTAAACATATCATTCGTTAACCCGGTATTAGCCACCGCGCTATTCACCTTTAGCTCAACAGGCGCGCCTATCAGTACGGTTTTAATATTGTACGGTATTTTAACTCCATTCACATCGCGGTAGTCATCAAATTCAGTTGACGAACTATTGGCTACATCTGTAATTTGCTTGATCTTATAACCGGTTTTAATATCAAAGTATGATTTAACCCTGGTACCATCCGGATGTGTTGCCACAACTAAATACGTCAGCACATCATTTACGGCCCGCAGGGTAGAATCTAAAGTTATTGAATAACCGGCTTTACTATAATCCAACTCCGGGAAGAAACCAAAGCGGTCAACTAAATGGCGCTGATATTCTTTGGTTGCATTAGCAACAGGTAGGTTTTGCTGTATTACGCTCACGCTGTCTGCATTGCCTTTAAGGTGCAGCAAAATATAGTTGTTATAAGATGGGGCAATTGCGCTATAATCAAACTTATCAGGCGCTTTATATTTGTTTGATACCTGTACGGTTACTCCCTGTACTGTTCCTTCGGCATTAATGGTCATGTCCTTTATATCCTTTACTTTATCGGCGCCGCCAATAGCATCTAAATAATTTTTAATTACCGATGCCGCGGTTACACCTTTTGCAACCGGCACCCCACTAAAAGAATTATTTTCTGTATTGGTATCCGGTAATTTATGTTCGGGATCAAGGGTAACCAATGTTATTTTAGATGTTGATTTATACGGAAATACCCATACGCTGCCGCGTTGCCATATTTCGGCAGGCAGTTTAACTATTCCTGTTTTGCCGTTTTCTTCTTTTATAGACGCGGTTAGCGGCAATGCCATTTCACCCAAATTCTCAACAGTGATCAGTGAGCCTTTAGATGGGTCGCCATCATTATAATCTATTGCCTTTACAGATTGATCAAGCTTCCAGGTATTCAGGAACCACTCGTTCCAGAACCAGCTCAGGTCCTCGCCTGCCGCGTTATCCATCGAGTGGAAAAAGTCCCACGGGGTTGGGTGCTTAAATGCCCAGCGTTTAATATAAGTTTTAAAAGCATAATCAAAACGCTCAACGCCCAATATCTGTTCGCGCAAAATAGTAAGGCCCAGTGCAGGTTTTTCATAAGCGGCAAAACCCAAATAATCAGGCTGAATAACATCGGGTGTATTCATAATCGCGTCCGCATCCGGGTTAAACATATCCGGGGCTCCTTTTTGAGCGTCCTGGTTTTCAAAATATTCGCCGTTATTAAACACTTTGGTATCAACCTTATTTATAAAAGTGTTAAAGCCTTCGTCCATCCAGGCGTATTTACGCTCATTACTGCCAACTATCATCGGGAACCAGTTATGACCAAATTCATGGTTAGTTACTTCCCACAGTCCGCCGGCTTGCGATTTCCATCCGCAGAAAACAATACCCGGGTATTCCATGCCGCCTACTATGCCGGCCACGTTGGTAGCTACCGGGTAAGTATATTCAAACCATTCTTTTGAATATAGTTCGATAGCGTTTTTTACATATTCTGTTGATCTGCCCCAGGCTTGTTTACCCGTAACTTCAATTGGATAAATTGATTGTGCCAAAGCCTTTTTACCGCTAGGCAAGTTAATACGTGCCGCGTCCCAAATAAATGCTTTTGATGCCGCCCAGGCTACATCGCGCGTGTTTTTGCAGAAGAAGTGCCAGGTAAGGTTAGCTTTTTGCGGATAAGACTTTTTGCTGGCGATATCAGCCGAATCGCGGATGCTTACCGTTTTATCACTAACTCGTGCTGCAGCCAACCTGCTCATAGCAGCTGGCGACAATACTTCGGCAGGGTTAAGCAACTCGCCAGATCCTGCTACAATTAAACCTGCAGGAGCAGTTACCGTGTAATCAATATTACCATACTCCAAATAAAACTCGGCTGCACCCATGTAAGGTATGGTGTTCCATCCCGTTACATCATCATAAACCTCCATGCGCGGGTACCATTGTGCAATTTCATACACCCAGCCATTTTGGGTATTTAATCTGCCCATACGGTCTGTACCATATTCGGGCACATCAAAGGCATAATCTATCTTTATATCTAATTTCTGCCCGTTTGCCTTTAGCGAATCCTTTAGCTTAATCTGCATACGGGTATCGGTAATTAGGTAATCGACCTTTTCGGCTTTGCCATTTTTTATAATGTAAACGCCTTTTATCTCGTCACCGTTAGTATAAGTTTTATTGGTAAACCTACCGCCTGTAACAGGGCTGGTAGCTTGTCCCCTCGAGTCTTCCCGATAAATATTCTGGTCAACCTGTAACCATAAAAACGGCAGGCCATCGGGGCTGTTATTGGTATAAGTAATAACGGCAGTACCTGTTACTCTGTGTTTCGCGGTATCAAGCGTTACATTCAGTTTATAGTCGGCACGGTTTTGCCAGTATTTTGCACCGGGTGCACCACTTGCCGAGCGGTACTGATTACCTTTTTCGGGATAAAATAACGGATTAAAAACTTTATGCTGATCGTACTTTACAGGCGCAGGATCAGTAGTTTGCGCTTGTGTGGTATAGGCACCGATGGCTAATGACAGCGCGAAAATGAATTTATTAAACTTCATGTTGTTAGATAAATGTTAAAGGGATTTTCTAAAGATATGTTATCGGTATAAATTTTCAAAATATTAGACATTCCTTGCAGATAAAAACGTTGCAAACTATCCCACCAACTCAAATATGGCTTCAATTTCTACCGGGATATTGTCGGGCAAAGAGCTAACTCCTATCGCGCTGCGCGCGCCAATACCATTTTCATCGCCCCAAACTTTGGCAAACAATTCGCTACAGCCGTTGATAATGAACGGGTGGTTTTTAGTATCTGTAGTACAATTAACCATGCCCAATACTTTAATTATTCGTTTCACTTTATCCAAACTACCCAAATAATTTTTTATTGTTGATAGTATAGCAAGACCAACCAATTGTGCTGCGTGTTTACCATCTTCGGCATTCATGGTTTCACCAACACGGCCAATTACCAGGCTGCCGTCCTCTTTAAAAGTTCCGTGACCGGATACGTATAAAAAATTTCCAGCTACTAAACATGGTTTGTAAACGCCAATAGGTTTTGGTGCAGGCGGGAGCTTTAGGCCCAATGCGGCAAAGTTTTGTTCGGGTGTGTTCATGGTATAAAATTAGGTGTTTTAAATTGAAAAGTCCGCCTGATCTACCTGACCCTACCTGAACCTACCTGACCTGACCTCACCCTAATTTAAAATCAATATTTATAAACTTTATTATTAGCATTTTAATATCCTTTAATGTTTACGGGTTATATTTGAACATCTTGTTTAACCGCAATAAACATGAATGATTTTTTAGCAGCCAGATCACAAATGGCCCTGTCGCTGGGTTTTCACATCATATATTCCTGTATAGGTATGGTGATGCCTGTTTTTATGGCTATATCGCACTATAAATACATCAAAACCCAAAACACGGTTTATAAAAACATAACGCAAGCCTGGAGCAAAGGCGTATATATATTTTTTGCAACCGGCGCGGTATCGGGAACTATGTTTTCCTTTGAGCTTGGTTTACTGTGGCCAAAATTCATGGAACATGCCGGGCCCATATTTGGCATGCCATTTTCGTTAGAGGGGGTAGCCTTTTTTATC
>NZ_JAQBOW010000148.1 GCF_028287845.1 Mucilaginibacter sp. | reverse complement strand
ATGCATTAAGGTTCTGTACCATTTTGGGAGCTGTTTTCACATTGCTAATCATTTTTGCCCATGGGAAAGTTACTTTTTTGGGCCATACTACAGATATATCAATATGGTTTGTAGTGTTATTAGGATTAGCAAATTCAATGGTGTGGGCTGGTATATGGCCATTAGCGTTAAGTGACTTGGGGCGTTTTACCAAGTTGGGGGCCTCTATAATGGTTATGGGGTTGTGCGGCAGTGCTATACTACCGCTTTTATATGGCCATTTTGCAGATTTATTTAATGTTAGAAAGGCATATTGGGTACTATTTCCATGCTATATGTACCTGGTATTTTATGCTTTTTATGGTTTTAAATTAAGGAACTGGGCTATAAATAGATCACAATAATATTTGCAAGGTATAATCACTAATATTTAATGTTTAAATTTTAAATCAATGAAAAAACTGTTATCAACTTTACTAATGCTAATTGCATTAAACACGGCATTTGCCCAATCTAACAACTCTGATGGAAATAGATTTCCGGTAAGGGGTTTTCACCTGGACTTAAGAAACCAGGTAATGACGATGGATGCCCTTAAAAAATTTGCATTAAAATTAAAAGAATCAGGTATGAATACCCTGGTTATGGAATGGGAAGGCACCTATCCCTATGAAAAACATCCGCTAATACCTAATCGATATGCTTACACTAAAGCAGAGGTAGTATCATTTATAAAATATTGTAACGGCTTAGGTATTGACGTTATTCCGTTACAACAGAGCTTCGGGCATGTTGAGTATATTTTACGTAATGAAAGATATAAAGACATCCGCGAAGATCAAAAAGACTTTTCGCAGGTATGCCCTCTTGAAACCAAGGGAGACAGCGCCCTATTTACTGATTTATATAAAGAATTGGGTACAACCCACACCTCAAAATATATCCACATAGGGGGTGATGAAACCTATCTGCTTGGTCATGACGAAAAATGCAGACTTAAAGCCGAGAAGGAAGGGAAATCAAAATTGTATATCGACTATATTAGAATGCTGTGCAATATTGTTATTAAACTAGGCAAGCGCCCTGTTCTTTGGGCTGATATCGCATTGAAATATCCTGAAGCCATTAAAACATTGCCTAAAGGAACTGTTTTTGTTGATTGGAACTATGGCTGGGACATGAGCCGCTTTGGAGACCACAAAAAACTAATGGAAAGCGGTTATGAAATATGGGGTTCGCCCGCAGTAAGGTCAAGCCCTGATAACTACAATTTAACCACTTGGGAAAAACACTTTAAAAATATCAGGGATTTTATTCCTACATCAGAAAAATTAGGCTATAAAGGTATGATAATGACCTCGTGGTCAACCTCAGGTATTTATTCTTCAGTGTTTGAATCTACAACTGATGTTACTGATCTGTACCCTATCCGTCATGTATATCCTCTTTCAGGCTTTAACATCCTGTTTGATGCCTATAAAGAGGGATTAAATTCTAAGCAACCATTAAACATTGATGATTTTATACAGAAATATTGCAAAGAGCATTTTGGTTTTAGCAAAGCGCAATCAAAATCTTTTTGGACTGCATTAACGATGACGCCTTATGAAATTAAGCAAGGTGAAGTAGCTTCTCCAACCCCTATGAGTGTACAGCAATTGTTAGATAGCAACCGCGTTGCGGTAAAAACGCTTTATTCACTTAAGCCGGTAAACAATCTGGAAGAATATGAGCATTTTAAATTAATGGCTGATATCCGTGAGTATTACCTGCAATACCAAGTTATCGAGAAGCAACTTAACGATCCTGCTTTTAAAGTTGCTGAAACTCCGGTAGTTATTGAAAAACTTAAAACATTATTAGCAGCTTCAAAAGGGATAAATGATAGGTTCAGTCTGTTAAATAAAGGCTATCTAAATCCGGCGGATATTGAATATGAAAATCAAATAAGAAATATCAAAGTAATTAATTTATATAACCGCTTATCAAGAAAAAAGTAGCGGAGTAATTGAGAAAGAATAATAAACCCCTAATTAAAATCAAAAACAATGGCATAAATCAAAAAACAAACATTAAATGGAAACAAGAGGAAGATGCTTCCAACATCTTCCTCACTGGTTTCCAATCTTTTAATCAGGCGATTAAGGACGCCTGTATAATCACAGAATGCTCACTTTATTAACCCCAAAGCTATGAAAAAACAACGAAATCATAGTATACCATCATTTATTGATGCTACCGGCATATTGAAACCAAAGCAATGTTGCGTTTTGGCGCTTGCCATGTTAAGCAGTTTCCATTTAATGGCAAACAACAGATTAAATACCAGTTCAATTTTAAGAAATTCCGCAATAGAAAATGCGGCAAATGTAAACAAACACCCGAATGATTCATTTTATACGCTAGATAATAAATCCGCTATCCAAAATATTACTATAAAGGGAAAGGTAGTGGACGAAAAAGGTGAAAGCCTGCCTGGTGCAAATGTTGTTATTGAAGGCACAAATAAAGGTATTGCAACCGACATTAATGGCGAATACCAACTAAGTGTGCCGGAAGGCAGCACGCTTGTATTTACTTTTGTTGGATATGCTACGCAAAAAATAGTTGTTACCAATCAAACCAGGATTGATGTAACCATGCAACCGGACCAGGTCGGCAAAAAGCTAAATGAAATAGTTATCGTTGGATACGGAACACAAAAACGTTCGGATATTACAGGTTCTGTAACTTCAGTACCTAAAGAAAGATTGGCAGAATTACCCGTTACTAATGTAATGCAAGCTATTGAAGGAACAACGGCAGGATTAAATATAGCCGAAAATTCATCTACTCCGGGAAGCTCACCAAAAGTTCAGGTTAGAGGGGCCAATTCTATTAATGCCAGCACATCGCCATTAATTGTAGTTGACGGAGTACCTTTTAGTAATCTTGGAGGTTCAATGAATGATATTAACCCCAATGACATCGCTTCAATTGAAGTTTTGAAAGATGCCTCGGCCGTAGCTATTTATGGCACCAGGGGCTCAAGTGGTGTTATTTTGATTACAACCAAACGGGGTAAAACAGGTAAGCCAACTATTAGGTATAGTGCTTTTGGTGGCCCAGAGTTTCAACATGAAACACTTACACCTTTAAACGGACAGCAATACGTACAAAAATATTTGGATTATAGTGCGCAAATGAACCTGATTCCGAATAATCCGCCTGTGCCTAATTTAAATGAAATTCCAAACTATAAATCCGGAAAAACAACAAATTGGCTAAATGAAATATCGCAGCAGGGATTTATTCAGGATCATAACTTAAGTATATCCGGCGGAACAGATAATATTAAATATTTCATTTCGGGAGAATACCAGGATGAGAAAGGTGTATTAAAAGGTTATCAGCACCATCGTGCCGCTATCCGGTCAAACTTTGATGCCAATATTACTGATTGGCTTACCGTTGGTACCTCATTATTTTTTGCCAAAAACAATAATGACGGCGGTACTGTCAATTATAGCCTGGCAATGCAACAAAGTCCTTACGGACAAGTATATGACGCGAAGGGAAATTATACAATTTATCCTATGTTTCCGGAAACCTTATATACCAATCCTTTACTGGGCCTGAATACCAATGTGGTTAACCGGTATAATGACCTGAACGGAACATTTTATCTTGAGGTTAAACCGAAATTTATTGATGGTTTAAAATTCAGGGTAAACGCAAATTATACAAACCTTCCAACAGTCAATGATACTTACAGTGGCCTTAGTGCCGGCAATACCGTTGGAGGTACTGCAATGATAAACAATACCGGAACAGATAGCTGGTTGGTTGAAAACATTCTTTCGTATAATAAGGACTGGAAAAAGCACCATTTGGATATTACTACATTGTATAGCGCTCAGGAAAAAATATATACTTCATCTACTATTACCGGCAGCACATTTGTGAATGATAATCTATCTTTCAACAATATGGGATCTGCAGGGGTGGTTACCGGCGCTTCTTTTTACAGTCGTGACGCCTTACTTTCACAAATGGGCCGTATCAACTATTCATATGATAGCAAATATCTGTTTACCGCTACCGCAAGGCGCGATGGTTATTCGGCCTTTGGTTCGGCAACCAGTAAATATGGCTTCTTTCCTTCAGTTGCGTTAGGATGGAACGTATCCAATGAGAATTTCTTAAAAAAAGTAGATCAAATTGATAATATAAAACTACGTCTATCGTACGGAACAAGTGGTAACCAGGCGGTAGGTGCTTATCAAACCATTACTACCCAAGGCATAACTAAATATATTTATAACGGAACACCTACAACCGGGTTAGTATCAAGTGCCTTAAACGTTAACGGTGTACTTGGAAATGTTGACCTAAACTGGGAAAGCACTACAGGAGCCAATTTAGGTATTGATTACTCCTTATTTAAAAGCCGTATCAGCGGAAGTGTTGAAGTTTATTCAACTAAAACTAAAAACTTGTTGTTAAACAGGTTGCTGCCTGCAATTGGCGGCTACCCAAGTTTACTTGATAATTTAGGAAGTATAGCCAATAAGGGTATAGAAGCTACTTTGACCACGGTTAACATCAAAAGCAATAATTTCACTTGGTCAACCAATTTTAATTTTGCTGCAAACCGTAATAAAATCATTTCACTTTATGGAGATAACAAGGACGACCTTGTTAACAAGTGGTTTATTGGTAAACCTCTGGGTGCTATATATGATTATAAATTGGCAGGTGTTTGGCAAGTAGGTCAGGATGCATCAAAAATTGATCCGGGAGCAAAACCTGGCGATCTGAAATTTGTAGATGAAAATGGCGATGGAAAAATAACAGCTGCGGATAAAGTTTACCAGGGCAGCAGTTTGCCTAAATGGACCGGTGGAATGATTAATAACTTCGGGTATAAAAACTACCACTTAAGTATATTTGTTCAAACATCACAAGGGTCAATCATAAATAATCCCACTTTAGATCTTCAAAATTATGGTGGCCGTGTAAATATTCCGGTTCAATTAGATAATTATTGGACCGCGGCAAACCAAAGCAACACCCGTCCTTCATTAAGCTATATCAATCCACGGTTGTATGCTTACCCGGTACCTCAAAACTTTACCAGGTTAAAAGATATAACCTTTAGTTATACTTTGCCGCAAGCAATGGCTGACAAGTTAAAGCTTGGAAGTTTAACTGCTTATATCAGCGGGCGTAACATTTACACGTTTACCAAATGGATTGGTCTTGACCCTGAATTAAGCGTAAATGCCAATCAATCCGGTTCGGCTAACGCTAATTTAAGTTACGGACTATATCCATTAGTAGCATCTTATGTTTTAGGTGTAAATATTAGTTTACGCTAAACCTTTAAATTATAAAACAATGAAAAAGCTTAATATTTTATTAATCGTTATATTGACTTCAATCGGTTTAGCATCTTGTAAAAAGAGCTTTCTGAATGAAAAGTCAGACTCGGCTTATACGCCGACAGTTACACTTAAAGATTCGCTTGGATTGGATGCCGCAATTGCCGGCCTCCAGGAATCAGTACGCGAACAGTATACCATGCAATCAACCCAATCTTTATTATGTATTTTTCAGGTTGGAACCGATGTGTGTATAGACGCCAATGGTAATGGTGAAGAATATCCTTATCATAATTATGCAACGCTGAACTCGCAGGATCCGGCGGCATTATATTACTGGACCTGGGCATATAGGGTAATTACCAACGCTAACCAGATTATTAAAGGTGCATCTGATAGTTCAACACCACTTAGCACTGTGGGCCGCAATTCATTTTTAGCCCAGGCCAAATTTTTCAGGGCCTATGCCTATAACTTCCTGGTTACCTTATGGGGAAGCGTTCCGTTGGTTTCTCAACCAATAACAGTGGCAAGAACAAACTTTGTAAGAGCTCCTGTAGACAGTTTGAATAACTTTATTAATAATGACCTTTTGTTTGCGACTGCTAACCTCCCCAATATTGACGCCGTTAAAGTGGTGGGACGAATCAGCGTTGAAGCAGCACAACAATTGCTTGGTGAGGTTTACCTGCGTGAAGGAAGCCCGGACCTCGCTCAAACTCAACTTTTAAAAGTAATAAACAGTGGTAAGTTCTCCATCACAACAGCAAGATACGGGGTTAAAGCAAGCTTACCCGGAGATCCGTTTTCGGATATGTTTATTTATGGTAACCAACGCCGGAGGGAAGGCAACAAGGAAGCCATTTGGGTTGAAGAACAGCAATATA
>NZ_JAQBOW010000133.1 GCF_028287845.1 Mucilaginibacter sp. | reverse complement strand
GCTATTTTTTTTACCTGGGATATGCTTGTTTTTAAACTGGTAATGGGCTGTAATGCGCTATCAGTTGCCGGCACGGCTGAATCAATGCCATATAAGCCAATGCCTAACCGCACCATATCAAACTGTGCCGACGGCCAACGGGTAATGCCCGATGTATTGGATAGATGTTTGATAATTTTATAACCCAGGCATTTCTCAATTTTTTTAGCCGCTTTTTCAAACCTGCTTATCTGTTTACCGGTAAAGTCATCATGTTCTGCGGCTTCGCTTGCTGCCAGGTGTGAAAATATAGATTGTATACGTACATATTTATTCTCTTCCAGCAAATCACATAATACTTCAACATCAAAAGGTTCAAAACCCAGGCGGTGCATCCCTGTATCAATTTTTAGGTGTACCGGATAATTTGCAACATCAGTTTGCTGCACATATTTTATAAAATCATCAAACAAACCGAAACTATAAATTACGGGCTCCAGTTTGTATTCGGTCAGCTTATCAAATGCAGATTGTTCTGCATTTAAAACCATAATAGGCAAATTAATACCTGCCTGCCGTAAGGACACCCCTTCGTCTGTATACGCAACTGCCAGATAATCAACCTTGTTATATTGCAGCATATTAGCTAATTCAAAGGTCCCGCTGCCGTAACTAAATGCTTTAACCATAGCCATTACCTTCACGCCAGGTTTTAATTTTGATTTATAATAATTCAGGTTATTAAGTAAAGCGTTCAGGTTTATTTCCATCACTGTTTCGTGCGTTTTTTGAACTAACGCACGGCTTACCTTCTCAAACTCAAAGCTCCTCGACCCTTTTATCAGTATGGTTTCTCCCTTAAAATTAAGATTTAGTAAATGGTTCAGCAACTCGGTTGTATCCGTATAATAAAACTTTTCGGATACATCAAAATATTCCCGGTGTTTCACCAATGCCTCGCCTACTCCAATAAATTTGTCAATTTTTTTTGATTTTATAAGTTCTGCAACCTGTTTATATAAAATATCCTCCTGTAAACCTGATTGAAAAATATCCGACAATACCAATGTCTTTTTTTGATGCTGATTTTGTTGATTCAAAAAATTCAAAGCGATCTCTAACGACTGGATATCCGAATTATAAGAATCATCAATAATAGAGCAATCATTTATTCCCGTTTTAAGCTCCAGGCGCATGCTTACCGCATTAAGGCGCTCTAAACGCTTATCAGCCTCAACAGCCGTGTAATCTAACGCCAGCAGTGTTGCCCAGCAGGCTATGGCGTTTTCTATAGATGCCTGATCAAGAAAGGGTATTAAGCATTCAATCTCTTTTTCTTTAAACTTGGCACGCAGGTAGTAATTTTTTTTAATAACTGTTTCGCTAAAAACATACAGATCAGCCTGCTTGAAATTTTTACTCCAGGTAAAGCAATTTAGTGCTGCAATGTCTTTTTTATAATCAACCAGCTGGTCATAGTTATGAATAAGCAGCTTACAGTTTTTAAAGAACTTTAGTTTTTCTAATACTTTTTCGCGGGTATTTACAAAGCCTTCGTCATGAGCCGGGCCCAAATGTGTTAACACACCAATAGATGGCTTTATAATAGCTTCAAGCTTATCCATTTCGCCGGGTAACGAAATACCTGCTTCAAATATGCCCAGATTATTTCTATCATTTATTTGCCATACAGAAAGTGGTACACCTATTTGCGAATTATAACTTTTGGGGTTACGTACAATGTTTTTGTCGGCTACCAGTAACTGGTATAGCCATTCTTTAACAATAGTTTTACCGTTACTGCCGGTAATACCTATCACTTCCAGATTAAAACGGTTGCGGTGATGCTGTGCCAGTGCTTGCAGGGCCGCCAGTACATCCACTACAATTAAACAATTAGCATCAGGCAATTTTATTTCGGGGCCTTGTTTTACCACAAAATTGCGTACACCAGCTGCATATGCCTCGGCAATAAACTCATGGCCATTGCGCCTGCCGCTCAATGCAAAAAACAACCCTTCGGATGCAATGCTAATTCGACGGCTATCGGTAAGCAATACGCTAATGATGTCGTCGTTTATTAAATCACATTCGGCATTAATAATTTGTTTAACTTCTTGTATGGTATACTGGTTACTTAGCATAGGGCACTAATTTGATTATTATTTCTGTCAATAAAAGAATTTTTTAACAACTTTGGTTTTAAATGGATACCCCTAAAAAACAAAAAATAACTGATGAGAAGATTGCCTTAGCCAAAGCCGAGCATTATTGCGCATACCAGGAACGATCGCAACAGGAAGTTAGGGATAAATTATATGAGTGGGGATTATGGCCGGCAGCTGTAGAAAATATTATTTCACAATTGATAATTGCGGGTTTTTTGAATGAGGAACGCTTTGCAAAAGCTTATGTTACCGGAAAATTCAGGCAAAAAGCATGGGGTAAGAACAAAATAAAACAGGGCCTCAAGTTTAAAAAAGTACCCGATGTACTGATAAAAAAAGCACTATTAATTATTGACGGCGATGCTTATTTAAACACATTACAGCATATTTTAGAGAAAAAAGCAGATTTACTTAGTGAAAAAGACGCTTACAAACGCCGATACAAGCTACAGCAATATGCAATGGGCCGCGGATATGAAAGCGATATGATCTCGGATGTTTTGAAAAACAGCGACTTATAAAAACCTTTAAAAAAAATGCACTATTTTCTTGCAAAATGTGCATTTCTCTCTATATTTGCACTCCCAACGCGAAAGTAGATCAGTTGGTAGAGCACGACCTTGCCAAGGTCGGGGTCGCGAGTTCGAATCTCGTCTTTCGCTCAAATCCCTTTCTCAAGAAGGGATTTATTGTTAAAGGTTTATACACCTGCTCAGATGGTGGAACTGGTAGACACGCAGGACTTAAAATCCTGTTCCCGTTAAAGGAGTGCGGGTTCGATTCCCGCTCTGAGTACAAACAAATGAATCGACATGAAGCCTGATATGAAAGTATCGGGCTTTTTTGTTTTTGGGTTCGAACCCCATCATTTACCCTAAACCGTTTCAGATCCGAAAATTTGAGGAGGGAAATATTTGATCAAAACAATTAACGCTTACCGATCTTTAACTGTATATACCATCAAAATCATTTAACTATGTTACCCATCAAACCACACCTCTGGTTCGACCAGGAAGCAAAACAAGCAGCTGAATTCTACGCAACCTTAATGCCCAACTCGGCTATCAATTATGTCAATCATTTTCCAATGCCAGGCGGCGAATGCGAAATAGTCGAATTTACTGTTGCCGGCCAGCCATTCCTGGGTATCAGCGCCGGGCACAAGCTTGGGATCAATCCATCCATTTCCTTCATGATTAATTTCGACCCCTCGCGTAACCCTGATGCCACGAAGCACATGAACGAGGTTTGGAGCAAGTTGATCGGGAACGGAAAAGTACTGATGCCGTTGAATAGCTATCCTTTTAGTGAACGCTATGGCTGGGTAGCCGATAAATACGGCGTATCCTGGCAACTCATCCTAACTAACCCGTCCGGTGAGGAAAGGCCCGTGATCGTTCCGTCTCTGCTGTTCACCGAACCGGTGGCCGGTAAAGCCGATGAAGCCATCGACTTTTACTGCTCGGTATTTAAAGAGAGCAAACGCGGTAACACCGCCCCGCGCCCGGAGGATATGGGGCCGGATAAAGCGGGCACACTTATGTTCGCTGATTTTTACATCGATAAAACCTGGCTGGCCGCTATGGATAGCGCACATCCGCATGGGTTCGGTTTTAACGACGCGGTGT
>NZ_JAQBOW010000130.1 GCF_028287845.1 Mucilaginibacter sp. | reverse complement strand
AGTTTATGGCGATAATTGGGTGATATTTGCAAAAGAGTACTTAGCAACTTGCGCACCTCAATTGGGTATTTAAACAGTTTATTGGCTGTATTTAACCACCTATACCTGGAATATCCTAAAAAACATTCGTCTCCGCCGTCGCCACTTAATGCTACTGTTACGTACTTTTTTGTGTGTTTACTTAAAAGTAAAGTTGGTATAGCACTTGAGTCTGCAAAAGGCTCGTCATAATAAGTAGCAAATTTTTCAATTAACGACATTCCCTCTTCAGCCCTGCAGTCTATAGTATGATGATCTGTTTTTAAATGGCGGGCAATTTTTGCTGCAAAGCCACTTTCATCGTAGTCTTTTTCTTCAAACCTGATACAAAACGTTTTTACCTGGTTTGAATTTTTAGCAGCAAGCGAAGCAACAAGTGATGAATCGATCCCTCCTGACAGAAAAACACCCAGGCCCACATCAGCATGCATCCTGATATTAACAGCATCAGTTAACAACTCTTTAAGTTCTGTTTTGGCCTCTAAATATGTTCCGGTATAGGCGTTCTCAAAGTTTGTATCCAGGTCCCAATACTTTTCTGTTTTAAAGCTGCGGGTAGTCAAATTATAGGTAAAATTATGTCCTGCCGGTAATTTTTTAATTTCGTTCCATGCAGAGCGGGGCTCAGGTACGTATCCCCATATAAAGTATTCGTTTATGGCCTGCCCATCAAGGCTTACATGCCTGCCAATAGATATCTGTGCAGGCTGGCTGGCAAATTCAAATCCGGTAGAATTTAACGCATAATAAAAAGGCTTTTTTCCTAACCTGTCGCGCGCTCCAAAAAGCCGGTCTGTAGCAGCGTCGTAAATTACAAAAGCAAACATTCCATTAAAATGTTTAACACATTGCTCGCCGTAATGAATGTAAGCGGCTGCGAGTACTTCAGTATCCGAGTCGGTATAAAACGCGTACCCCAATGTTTTTAAATGCGCTTTGATAGCCCTGTAATTGTATATCTCGCCATTAAAAACAACTTTGATATGTTCATATGAAAACGGTTGATCAGAGCGATGATCAAGATCTATAATAGCAAGCCGGTTATGACCCAGCGTTACCTGTCCCGACCGCTCAAACCCAGAATAATCAGGCCCCCTGAAATTTACCCGGGCTAACTTTTCCCGAACAACGTCATCAGTATAATAAAGTGTAGATCCGTATATACCGCACATTTGTATTTGGTTTTATTTTTATGATAACAAGCTTTCGTAAGCCTGGCCTATTGTTTTTAAATTGAACTTGCAATTTGTATCTTCTTTAATAAGCTGATGCAACCACAACCTGTTGCAGGCATTTTCAATGTATTCGCGCAATTGTGCATTGTCACCTTGCTCTGCAATGAAGCCATTAAAATTATCGCGTATAAGCCGATGGATACCGCCAACCCGAAAGGCAACCACAGGTACACCTACCGAAATTGCCTCAAGCACTACATTTGGAAAGCCTTCGGTAAACGAGCAATGAACAAGGAGGTCATGTTTTATAATTTGTGAAGTAACATCATTGATTTCGCCTAAGAATGTTACGCGTTTTTCAAGACTATTTGCGGTAACATAATTTTTAAGTGGTTGCATTAAAGGCCCATCGCCAACAATGGTTAATTCATAATTTCCCGGCAATTGTTTTATGATATCTAATAACCTAAACCAGCCTTTTTCTTTTATCAACCGCCCAACGCCAATTAGCTGCTTTCTCCCTGTAGCGCTATGCCCATTTCTGACTAAATCATTAGAGAGCACGGGGTTTGATATAACTTTAAGCTTTTTCAAACTTATACCGTACAACGTTGAAATTGATCGCTGCATCTCTTCAGACTGACAAACGACAAAATCAAACCTGAAGAAAAAAAACCTGGTGAAGAAATTGTAAAACCTGTTCTTGAAGCCGTAAAACTCTCGCATTTGCCGCGGATCATTTGATGCCCGCGCTATCAGATGGGGCACCTTTAGAAAAAAAGCCACCATACCCGTCAAAATATTAATATGATCGTTGGTTGAAAAAACTGCAAAAGGTTTTTCGTCCCTTAATATCTTATATAATTTAAAAAATGATTTTGACGCTTTCACTGTTTTAAGGTCGATATAACGAATACCTTGAATGTTAGTGGAGAAGCATTGCTCATTACTATTAAGTATAATTACAGACACTTCGTATTCATGGCTATTAAAGTATTGAGAAAGAAGCCAGTATACGCGCTCAGACCCACCAGCCCCTAATGAACTGACGATCATAAATATCTTTTTTTTCATAAAAACAGGTTATAAGAATATCCTGATCATTGGGGTTGCAAAGCCGGATCAAAAGTGTGACTATCCTGAGTGCGGGGTATATATATTTTAGCACATTGCAATGTTCCGAAGTATAAAAAAACAGTAGGACCATCCGCACTCAATAACCATCCGTTATGCGATAGGGCGTTTATAGATACTGCGATAAATGCAAATAAAAAGCATAAAAGCATAGCATGGTTTTTTAAGCGGATATGCTTAACTGTTTGATTAAATAATACTGCGATGCGGTAATATAGTGCACCCAACAAAGCTAAACCCAAAAATGGCCCCAGGTATGTAATAAACATCAAATACGCATTATGCGATGTTATGCCAAATTGGAAATAAGAATTTTTATAACTCACATCGTTCCAATCTTTCCCATAAAATATTAGGCCAAAAGGATAATCAGCATAAATTTTAAGGTTTTCTAACGACAGGTCAATCCGGTTAAAATCATTGGCTTCTTTAGCTTGATTTTTGGCGAGAATATTATTTTTATCGTCCAGGTTGTCTTTTATAACATATGTGTAGGCTAAAAAACCAATTAACAAGGTCATTGCAATTAAAACCAACCCTTTAAAACGATAATAAACAATCAGAAACAAAACGGCAACAACAATAAAACTGATAAAGGCAGATCTGTTCATGCCCAGATAAATACATGCCGCACAACCAAAAAGAGCTATAACTTTCAATATTATAGACCCTTTAAGTTTGTAGGTTAAAACAAAAATAAATGCAGTGAAAGCTGCTACCTGGTACCCAAAGGTAAACTGTGTTATTGCTAATCCGGCTGGGCTTTGTTTAACCTCTTCACCAAGTATTACGCTTCTTATGGGGTCAATTACGCTTTGATAACTATGATCTAAAACCATTAATATCATTGATAAAAAGAGCAGCCCTAAAAACACAACGACCGATAAATTAAACCGCTGTTTACTTAAACCTACAAAATAATTAAAAAAAACAGCACAGGTTAATATAGTGGTAATAGAAGCTACAAAAGCTTTGTAATCATGCATACCAAAGCCATCATATATAAACAGAGCGATTGTAAATAAGCCCATTTCATAATAATAAGCAAATGGTTGTGCAGATTGTTCAATGAACAGCATCATAACAATACCCAATATAATTGGAGCAGGTATTCTCCAAAAATCAGTCATAAAAATACCAAATGTAAGCGTGTACAGGTAAGTCACTATTAAGCAAAAACCCATTAATTTTTTAAGTGTCATAAATTGATTTTTAAGTAATTAACTACTTACTATAATTTTTTTCAAGGTTTGATGTATAATCATCATATCTATCCAAAAGTTATGATGATCGATATAGTAAAGGTTTTTTATAATTTTAGAAGGAATAATCTCACTGACATAAAGCTTTTCCGGATCTGCTGATTTTGATAAAAGTTCGTTTTCGTTGTAATATTGAATAGATGCCCAATCAGTAATACCCGGTTTAATGCTCAAAACTCTTTGTTGCTCGGGTGTATAAAGATTTACATACTTATTTACCTCTGGCCTCGGGCCAACAAAACTCATATCCCCTAAAAGAATATTAAACAACTGGGGTAATTCGTCCAGCTTTTTTTTCCGGAGCCAACAGCCATTTGGGGTGATCCTGCTATCATTATTACCAATTGTTAACAGGCCTTTTTTGTCAGAATCAACATACATTGTTCTAAACTTGATTAGCTTAAAGTTTACATGATTTAATCCAACCCTATCCTGCAAATAAAAAACCCCACCTCTTGAGTTATTCATTATCCAGATCGATATCAGTATAAACACGGGGCTTAAAACAATAATTCCAATTATTGCAAAGCATACATCAAAAACTCGTTTCATTGCAAATAGGATATATATTTTAAAAAACAACCACTTCTGTAGTTTCCAACTTTCCGATCTTTTTGTTTAAAATTTTCTCAACAGCATCTATCACCGCTCTAACAATGTATTCGATCTTGGTATCTGAAAGTTGGGGATAAATTGGCAATGATATTTCTCTTGAATACTGATCATACGCCATCGGAAAATCTTCAATTTTATAGCCCAGGCGTTTAAAATAAGTAAGCATAGGTAATGGTATGAAGTGAACGTTTACTGCAATTTGCTTACTTGTTATTTCATCAATTATCCAGTCGCGTTGCTGTTCGGTTATATTTTTAATACGAAGAGGGTAGATATGGTATGATGATTCATGCCCATGTTCGAATAAAGGCGGCAATTCAAATTCTTCAAACTCTTTAAATCTTTTCTGATATTTAAAAGCAATGGTTTTCCGCGATGGCAGCAACAGCGTTTCATACTTCCTTATCTGGGCAAGCCCTATAGCCGCGCAAATATCAGGCATGTTAATTTTAAGACCCTGAAAAAGTATATCGTATCGCCACCCTCCGCCATTTGATTTTTCGAAAGCATTCTTATTTTGCCCGTTAAGGGTATACATTTTCAGGTATTTATACTCTGCTTCAATATCAAAATTGCCAGGCAGGTTAAGGCAAATACAGCCACCTTCGGCAGTGGTTACATTTTTAACCGCGTGGAATGAGAATATTGTCACATCGCTTTCTAGTGCGGCGGCATGACCATTTGTTTTGGCACCTAGCGAATGCGCAGCGTCAGCAATTAATAATATCCTGTTTAAGATCGCTTGTTTTAATGATTCCGCTCTAAATAGTTTCTTTATTTCCCTTTTATTGATAATTTCAGTCAACTTTGAATAATCACATGGCCAGCCCGCTATATCAACTGCTATAATTACCTTTGTTTTGGATGTAATTGCCTTACGAACAGCTTCCGTATCTATACAGAAATCGGTAGTAATATCAACCATTACAGGTGTAGCGCCGCAATGCAATACGCTCAGGGCAGTTGCACAATAGGTATAAGCCGGAATAATAACTTCGTCGCCGGCTTGAACGCCAAACCATTTTAACATCAAAATAGCTCCTGATGTCCATGAGTTAACACAAATTGCCGCTTTGGTAGACGTTAATTTTACCACCTCCTGCTCCATGGCAATTACTTTTGGGCCGGTAGTGATCCAGTTTGTTTTTAGTGTATCTACAACTTCGTTAACTACACTTTGATCAATATATGGAGGTGAGAAAGGAATTTTCATGATTATTAATAATTTAAATTGTGAATAGAGATTTCAAGAATATATTATGAGGTTGCGACCGGTAGTATATAGAAATACAATTTTAATTTAAGCCGGATTTTAATATCACTTAAAAAAGACCGCGCAGTAAACGAGCATAAATGCGATACGTTTCATAGCAATTATCCCAAAAGGAATATGGCCTGTATGTTAGCTGAGTTGGCGATACAAAATCTTTATGGTGTTTATATATAAATGCTTTTAATTTTATAAAATTTTTTTCAGAGCAGGTTTCGGGATGATAATTAAAGGTCCAGGTGTTATCGGGCTTATGTGTTGCTTCCGACAGTTGTACCGGTATCCATTTGAATCCAAACCTTTTATATGGCGACGTTAATAAGCCGTCGCTGATGATGCTGATATTAGAATGTTTTTTAAGTGCTCTTAAAGTGTTACGATCGAAAGAATGTGCCGGAGCAACAAAAATATCCGACTTGATATTTTCGCGGTCAAAAATCTCTACCGCCTCTATTATTTTTCTTTCCTGCAGATAAAGTGGCAATCCGGCAAATTCTGAACGCCTGTTTTGCTTTAAGATACCCGAGTTACTATTCAAATAGCTATGTTCAAACCCGTGCATGGCTATGGCATATTCATTTTTTTGAAGATCACGTAGAAGTTGCCAATAATTATGGTTAAAACTTCCGCACCGGGTCAATTTTGGATCTTTATTATCTGGTATGGCAGCAATAACAGGCTTTATTCCGTAACGATCGAACAGGTTAAAAAAACGCTCCCATTTATTTAGATTGCTGGTTTGACACAAATCATCTAACCTGATTAAATATTGTACCATAAATATGCTGATTGGTTGTGCCCTTAGGGCCTGGTTATGTTAATTCAGTAACAATTTGGTTTGGAGCTAAAACCAATTGCGCCCATTTTTTCAATATGTTTTTAGCGTCATTAGTTTGGTTGATACACTTTGCATTATTACCTAATTTGCTTTTCAATTCTGTATTATTATCTAAACTGATGATCGCATCAGCAAACGCTTCAATATTTCCGGCGTTAACTAACAGGCCATTATGCTCATGTTTTATTATTTCAGCAGGGCCAAAATCACAATCCATAGCAACGCACGGACAACCAAAACTCATTGCTTCAATAAGTGCGTTTGGGTAACCCTCATTTCTGGATGGTAACACAAACAATTCTGCCTGGTTGTAATAATCCTGAAGGTTAGTTTTTGTTCCCGGCATAAACACCCGGCCTCCTAAACCTAATTTTTCGACCTGAGAAAGTAATGTAGCCCGCTCTTCCCCTTCTCCTATTATTAACAGATCTATATTATCAAGCTTTGCTAATTCATAGGCGGAAATAAGCTGATCAAAACCTTTTACATAAGCGAGCCTGCCTACCCCGAGTATAAATTTCCGGGAATGAACTTTACTTAATGATAGTCTGCCGAATTGCGATACCGCATTCTCGATCAGGTGTATATTGTTAAGCTTTTTAAAAGCTTTATTTTTTTTGAGACACCCTTCAACTCCCCGGGCACCTACCACAACCGCCGCCGCTCTTTTATATATCAATGCAGCCAGATTGCGACTTAAGTTATTTAGTTGATTGATGCTGCGATCTGGCGATGTTCTTTCAGATACTATATATGGTGTATTTGTAATATTACAGGTAACACCAGTCCATAAATTTGCCGATGTGATAAAAGAAATGACACAAACGGGGTTTTCTTTAAGGATGATAAACAGTAATTTGAAAAATATTTGAAATATGTAATAAAGCCTGTAAAGTATAAAATCGCTTTTCCTATCAAGTAGGTGATACACTTTCACCTCTTTATCAATTGTATAGGCAGGGCAACTCTTATTCAACGAAATAATTACTGGCTTGTAAACCAATTTACCAAATTGATTTGCCAGATTGATTAGTACCTTTTCGGCTCCACCGCCGTTTAGTGAAGGAATTACAAAACATATTTTTGGCTTATTGTTAGCAGCGGAAGTTATTTTCATTAACGATCAGGTATGATTTAAGGCTTAAACATCTCCCTTAATGGGAGCCGTTAACTTTAACTATTTTTGATCTTATGCGCGATATTGATTGCAATGGCTCAAGTTTATTTGTGCAGCGTATTTCAGGAGCCTTATTTTTTTCGAAATTTTGCCCTCTCAATAATAACCGGCATATCATATCCAGATCAGATACTGTTAAGGTGTGATATAAAGGAAGGCACAATATCCTGCTTGCAACTAATTCACAAACAGGCATTTCTACATTTTCAACATATGGCAATTTTGCCAATGAAGGATAAAAATATCGCCGGCTATATATCTGGGCTAATTCCAGGTTAGCTTTGGCTTGGTGCATTAAACTTTCGTTTTTAAATAATATGGGGAAGTAAGCGTAATTATAATCCTCATTGTTCTCGATTTTTTGAAATTTCACATCCATATTAACCAGCCGGTTTAAATATTGCTCTGATAAATATTTACGCATTTTTAGTATATCATTCACGTGATTGAGGTTACACAAGCCCATTGCGGCATGAAACTCACAATTTTTGGCATTTATGCCCTGCTCAGAAAAAGTATCAACTCCCGAATAACCAAAATTACGCATCAGGGCCATTTTCTTTAACAGATCCGGATCTTTGGTAAAAACTGCCCCTCCCTCAATTGTATGAAACAGTTTTGTAGAGTGAAAGCTTGTTGTACTGATATCGCCGTATTCAAATATCGATCTGTTTTTATATCGTGTGCCAAAACAATGTGCTGCATCATATATAACCTTCAAATTGTATTTATCAGCAATTTGCTGTATGGTATCAATAGCGCAAGGATTCCCATAAACATGAGTTGCCAATATAGCCGTTGTTTTTGGGGTAATAGCATCTTCAATTTTATACGGGTCAATATTAAACGACTCAGGATCAATATCAACAAATACCGGTTTGCACCCTTGCCAAACAATACTGCTTGTAGTAGCAACAAACGAGAATGGTGTTGTAATTATCTCGCCTGATAAATTCAGGGCTTTAATAGCCAGTTGCAGGGCCACCGTTCCGTTCGAAACAAATAGTAAATGATTTATTCCAAGGTATTCTTTTAACTTTAGCTCAAGAGTGTTTACCAATGGGCCATTATTAGTTAGCCATTGCCGCTGCCAAATACTCTTTATATAACTCTTAAATTCTTTTTCGGCGGGGAGAAAGGGTTTGGTTACAGGTATCATCTTTTTAAAATTAATTGGTTAAAATCGGTCAGCGCCTGTAGTTTAATTATTAAGCTGGATGCAAGGTAAAGCACTGCGTAACTTGCACCTGTTAGTATGATTAGCGGCAGATCGGGCATTAACAAGTTGGTTAGAATGAGGTTGAAAAAGAAGCATAAAGCACCTATTGCACCGGCCAGTAAGAGTATTGGCAAAATATCTGCAATTTGTTCTTTGATTGGATAAAAAATAAGCTTGCCACTATATATTGAATTAATGTAATAGCCGACAAAATTGAAGGCCAATTGAAAATAAAGCAATCCGTAAATACCAAATTGTATAAAGCTTAAAATACCTATTACACTAAGAATTTTTTTAATTACCTCTAACCTGAGGAATAAAGCACTTTTACCCAGCACCTTTAACACATTCAGATTATAAGAGTGTAAAGGATACATAATGCCACTTATACACAAAATTTGAAAGTATGGAACAGCCGGCAGCCACTTATCAGTTAGTAAAAGGTGAAACAAGGGCCTGGCAATTACACATAAAAATATAAGTGAAGGTGCATTCCAGAAAAGCACTTGTTGCATCAGTTTTTTATATACGTTTTTTAGTTTAACAACGTCGTCAGATATCTCGGCAAACATGGGATACGCAGCTTTATTAATTGCTGTAGAGATATTGCCTATAGGTAACTGGCTTACAGCATCGGCGCGAGAATAAAAACCAAGCTGTGATGCAGAAAAATATTTGCCTATAATAATGAGGTATAGGTTTTGATAAACAGTATCCAGTATACCGGATAATGTCATTTTGTAGCCGAAATTAAGGTGGTTTTTAAAACATTTTTTATCAAATATCAAAGCAGGCCTCCAATCGGATGTTATCCAGTGCATTGCTGTTGATAAGAACGATGTACACAAACCCATCCATACCAGGCTCCAAACCCCATAACCCATTTTTGCAAGTACTATTCCTAATATACCTCCGCCAATAGCGGCTGGTATCTGCATGTTGGTTTGCTTTTTAAATTTCATTTCCTTTATAAGCAGCGTACTTTGCACACCAAAAAAAGCATTGATAATCAGGATTATACCATATACCCGAACAATGTTTTTTAATAGCGGCTGATTATAAAAATCAGCTATAAGGGGGGCTGTTAAAAACAGCAAAACATATATCAGCGTGCTTCCGGCCAGGTTGAAATAAAATATGGTTGAATAATCGCGTTGATCAGCATCTGTTGTGCGTATGAGCGATGTGGTTAATCCGCTATCTAATAATGTATTGCCGATAGCGATAAAAAGCGATAACATCGCAATCAGGCCAAACTCGGCCGGATCAAGTATGCGGGCCAAAAAAATAGAGATACAAAAACTAACAAGCTTTGAACTTACCTGCTGCCATAGCGACCATAATAAGCCAGAAACAGCTTTTTCTTTTAAACTCATTTATTCGTTTATAGACGGGCATCAACAATACTATCAGGTAAAAATGCTTTAAGGTCATATAAAACCGTATTAGGTTTACACAAACCTTTTAGGTCCATCTCTTTAAATTCGTTATGAGCAACGGCAAGCAAAATACCATCGTATGTACGGGTTTTCGATTCGCCATTTTCGCAAATAATGCCATAAGCTTTTTTAGCATGATCGGCATTGGCCCAGGGATCGTGGATATGAACCTTTACATTATATTCCTCTAACCTGCGTACAATATCAATTACACGGGTATTGCGTACATCGGGGCAATTTTCTTTAAATGTAAAACCAAGTACAAGCACCTCTGCATTAACAAGTGACGTGCCTTTACAAGTCATTTTCTTAATAAACTGGTCGGCAACGTATGCGCCCATCGCATCGTTTATGCGCCGCCCAGCCAGAATTATCTCGGGATGATAACCAACTTCCTGTGCTTTTTGAGCAAGATAATATGGGTCTACACCAATACAATGTCCGCCAACCAAGCCTGGTTTAAAATCAAGAAAGTTCCATTTTGTTCCGGCGGCTTCCAATACCTTATGCGTATCAATACCCATCTTATTAAATATCATAGCCAACTCGTTTACAAAAGCAATGTTTATATCCCGCTGGGCATTTTCAATTACCTTGGCTGCTTCAGCAACCTTTATCGAATCAGCTTTAAATGTCCCGGCGGTAATAACAGATCCATATAGCTGATCTACTATTTCGGCGGTTTCAGCGTTTGACCCTGATGTGATCTTACGTATATTGGCCACAGTATGCGTTTTATCGCCGGGATTGATCCTCTCGGGCGAGTAGCCGGCAAAAAAATCAACATTAAACCGCAGATTAGATGCCCTTTCCAAAACAGGCATACATTCATCCTCAGTAACTCCCGGATAAACGGTTGATTCATATATCACGATATCGCCTTTTTTCAGCACCTTACCGATCAATAAACTTGCATCAAGTAACGGGCTCAGGTCCGGGCGATTATTTTTATCAACCGGTGTTGGTACCGTAATAATATAAATTGAACATTGCTTTAACGACTCAATCTCGGTTGTAAAAAAAAGCCCTTTAGTAGTTGTGCATACGTAGGTAATAACGTCCATCAATTCCGGCTCACTTACTTCCTTTGTATGGTCAAAACCTTCTTTAAGCTGGTCTATCCTTTTGTAGTTGATATCGTAACCAAATACTTTATATTTTTTCGCAAATTCTACCGCAAGTGGCAGACCCACATAGCCCAGGCCTACAATTCCAATCTTTGTATTATAGTTTAACTTTTTCATTTTCTTGATTTACGGATTGAAGCATAACTTGTTGAAATGGGATACGGGTTACCAGGGCACAGTTGATCTTGTCTAAAATCATTAGTACGTTTTTGCCATTAACCTGTAACACCTGGCCTTTTTGGTTAACAAAAACCCCGGCTTTTATTAATACATGATCTCCTACCGCTATATTTTGTAGATTAACCGCTTCCACATCCTTATAAAGGGTCAGATTTGTTTTTATATCTTCAATGGCTTTATCAGGTACTACAGCGGGTCTGCCCATGAAATACACATAATTAAGTACGCCTAATGTGTACAATACAATGGCTTCTTCGCGTAGGCTAACCCTAACAAATACGTACGAGTTAAATAATGGCAGGCTTACATTTTTTTTTCGGTCGGCCCATTGATTTTGTACTTGCCGTAATGGGCAATAAGCCTCAATACCCCGCTCATTTAGCTGTTTTTCAACTTTCTTTTCCCATCTGGGTCTGGTGTATATTACCAGCCATTTCTTTTCATTAAAATTAATGGCTGGCCTTTTAATGGCATTCAATTGAGTTTCCATAAAATATTAGGTATTAGAATAACGGTGTTTGAATGAGGGCAATAGCTTCGCCATATCACTTACATGACAGTTTTAGCTACATTTAGAAAAATTGATTGAAAATGGCCGGAGCCGGATGAAGAAAAACTTTTAAGCCTTTTT
>NZ_JAQBOW010000123.1 GCF_028287845.1 Mucilaginibacter sp. | reverse complement strand
CTCATTGGCATACGTCCACTTTTTTTGTACGTAACGTCCATATTCATCGTAACTGTAAAATGATTTCCTGCAACTAACGGATCTGATATCTCGCCGCTGTGTATTTCTTCAACACTGTTATGCCATTCTACTGTCTTTGCTAAAACATCGGCTTTACCAGTAGTTACATTTCTTGGCGCGCCTTCCATTTCTTTGCTTACAATATTATCAGCATACAACTCATTAATTGCGTCAACATTTTTGCCTTCGCGGCAATATTGCACTAATTTGTTTGCTACGTCTTTGGTGGTCATAATATTTTATATTTAGGTGGTTATTTTAAGTAAAGCTATAATTTTATAACAGAGCAGCCCTATTTTTTAATTAAATTTAAGTTAACTTTTCAGCTGATCCGTCAACATTAATCATTAACCCTTTTTACCAATAACATTTAGAGTAACAGCGCTATTGTGAGGTATTTGAAGTGTTTTACCGGGAGTTACCTGTACATATAATTTAAGGTATCCATCAATGATGCCCTTTATTATTCTTATGGTCGATTTTTCAAATTCAGGAAATACATAAATCAATGATCGTTGAAAATGTAACTGCCCCTGTGTATCAACAGTCGCTAAAAACGAATAAGAAAAATCCTGGTAAGCTTTATTGATAGTTATGGTATATTCGGGGTACATGTATTCGTCGGAGTTATCCCACTTATTCATTATATCTGCCGCCACTGGTTCCTTTGCCACTTTTACTAACGGATTCTTGCTTTTAAAAACAGCGGTTTCGCGCGCAGCGAATGAGCTATCCGAATTAGCGTTTACCAAGGCTATACGCTTCATTATAAACAGGCTGTCTTTTCGCTGTGGTTTTCTTAGATCAACAGTATCTTTGTGCAACACATTTTTTATATAATTATCTGCATAAAAGGTCATGTATACGTTAGATCTGGCCCAATAGATGGTTTTGCCTTTTACCTGCAATACCTGTAATTTTAAACTATCCTTTGTTACCTGCAATGCTTTTAGCCAGGCACCTGATATGTTAAAAATAGAATCATGATCTAACGTAACCGGGAACTTTAGAAAAATATTCTTATCTGGATTATATACACTTGCATATCTATCAGAATAAAACATCAGCCGCCATATTGATGATAACTGGTATCCGTACTTATTAAACGCCAGGCCCGAATCAAAACTTCTGCGAACTTCGGTATAGTAAATACCCTTTACCTTTTTAAATGATGTATTATGCATGTCCTCTTCCTTGAATTTACAGGAGAAAATAGTTGCAATTAAAACAAAGAATATACATCGACGCGACAGTAATGACATGTCGTAAAAATGCAGATTTAATTTTTATTTTAAGTTCAAAAACGAATAAGAAACGTAACGATTATGATGTGAAAATGAAATTGGGATATCCATTTCCTTTCCATTATTAAACAAAATTGGATAGCCTGCCAGACCGTTATCTATACTTAGCGCATGATTAGGAAACAAGCTATTTAGTTTATTTAACACAAATAACCGTACAGCTTCCGACTGGCTAACGCTATCGCTCTCATTTATTAATTGCACACCCCAATAAACATGTTGAAAGGTATTTTCACCATCCACTACGGTTGCTATAAATTCAGCATGAATGACTGATTTAAAATAAAGCGTATGCATATCATACAAAATACTTCCTTTAAAAAACGACGCGACGGATTGGTCGCCTTCCCATCGATCACCTGCAAATTCCAGGGCAACTTCAATATCCTGAACTATTATCTTTGAAGGAGAAAAAACAAGGTTAGCATCGCCCTTTTTCAGGTATTTAAAGGCCGATTCTTTTACGGACCATAAAAGCCATACAAAAATATCAAAGGGCATTTGAGGCTGACGGTAAAGCCCCAGCTCAAAAGGGGTAATAAATTTCGAATAAAATACGGGCTGACAGGTGCGTTGTTTATCAATAACGTTTAGCGCGACAATATCATTGCCGGCGCTTTTCACGCAGGTTTGTTTATTTTTTCAGAAATTACGTCAATACAATTCCCTACGTTGTACATTTTCTCGGCAGCGTCAAAATCTATTTCAATATTGTATTGTGCTTCAGCATCTATTATAATATCAACCAGGTTAGCCGAGTTGATCTTTAAATCTTTTATAAGGTCGGTTTGTTCGTTGATCCCATCCAACATCTCCTTACTTTCTGTATACGGGGCCAATACTTTTTTTAATTCACTTAAAATTTCTTTTCTATCCATTTAATCGTTTTTATATTTTGAGATAATTAAACAGCTGTTAACATCACCAAAACCAAAATTAGCCTTCGCAACTGTGTTAATTTCTTTGTCTACCTTTATTGTTGGCAAATTGTTTGCCCCAATTATATCTAAAATTTCCGGGATGGGGTCTTCTAAATTTAAATTAGGGTGCACAAAGTTATGTTTTAATTGTAAAACAGCCGCAACAGTCTCTATTGATCCGGCTGCGCTAAGCGAATGACCTATCATTGATTTTAATGAATTAACCATCGGAAAGTCATCACCACTACGCCCCAATGCCTGTACCCAGTTTTGAATTTCCAGTTTATCAGCAATGGTAGCAGTTAAATGGCCGCTCACCAAATCAATATCATTAGCACTTATATTTGAATTGGCAATTGCCTCCATGATACATTTGACAACACCTTCGGGCCCGGGCGCTGTCATACTGCCGCCATTGCGCTGCCCGCCGGAGTTGGTTGACCCGCCTAACAGCTCGCCATATATTTTTGCTCCACGCGCTAAGGCAAAATCCAGATCTTCTAATATCAACGCTCCAGCTCCTGAGCCCGGTACAAAACCACCTGCCGATGCACTCATTGGTCGCGATGCCCTTTCGGGCTCATCATTAAACTTGCGCGATAATACACGCATAGAATCAAATCCGCCAAAAACATAGCGGTCAACATATTCACAACTACCCACTACCATACGTTTGGCCATTCCAAACTTAATATACTCATAACCCATTAATATGGATTGTGTACCGGTAGCACAAGCGGCAGAGTTATTAATGATCTTGTTACCCAACCCTAACCTGCCCGAAATATAGGCTGTGACCCCGCTATTCATTATCTGCTCAACCACACGCGAGCCTAATTTTTTCGACTCGCGGGCATCGACACGGGTTATAGCGGTTTTTATAACATCAGTATCTGCAACGCTACTGCCAAACACACAGCCTGTTTCCCATAAAGTATCTTCGCTTACTATTTCATTACCGGCATCTGTCCATGCATCCAGTGCGGCTTTTATACCGTAAGCAATTCCTTTGCCTTTTAAGCCATACAGGCTGGTTTCGGTAATATAGTTGCGTAGCTGCTCCCATTCAAACTCGGGCACACCGCTTACCTGGCAATTAAATTTCAAATCTTCATACTCCGGAATAAAACGGATACCCGATATACCGTTTTGTATTGCATGCAAAAAATCAGGAATATTTAATCCATTTGGCGATACTACACCTAAGCCAGTAATTACAACGCGGTTACTCATTCTTACTTAATTCTTTATTTAACAGCATTTTTTATAATGCCTGAAAAAACCCCTTTTGCTACTAATTCGTTATCCGCATTATGCATTTCTACTAAACACTTTAATTTACCAAAACGAAAATATTGCTTTTTAGAAGTTACCGTAACTTTTTCTTCGGGCAATACCATTTTAAAAAAATCAACATTGGTTGATGTTAATAATGGGAATGAGCCTTCGTCCATAGCAACTCCTCGCTGCTGCACTCCATTAACCATTAAATGTATACCCAAAACCACTAAACCTATCTGCGCCATAATCTCGGTAATAATAACTCCGGGAGTTACCGGATTACCGGGGAAATGATCTTCGTAAAAAAAAGCGTCACTTTTTAATGTATAATCTCCTGTTACTCCATTTTCATCAAGTGAGTTAATGTTATCTACAAACAGGAAAGAAGACTTATAAGGTAAATATTTTAATATATCATTCATATAAATTATAATACTTATGGCACTACCTACTACAAATAACTATCTGCAATGTTCTCCGCCATCTACATGAATTACAGACCCATTTATCCATGCCGCCTCGTCTGTGCATAAAAGGTATATAACATTAGCTACATCTTGCGGGGTAGTTATTCGTCCAGACGGGTTTCTTGCAAGGGCATGTGCTATCAATTTTTCACTATCAGGTATTCTTTTTAAGGATGGGGTTTCAGTTACACCAGCCTGTATCAGGTTAGTTTTTAAACCAAACTTAGTCAGCTCAACAGCCATATAAGTGGTCAAACTTTCTAATGAAGCTTTTGCTATAGATACTGCGGCATAACCCTCCCAGTATTTAGTCGAGCCTTCGCTGGTTAAACCAATAATGCGACCATCAGCATGAAAAAGATCGGCAGCTAATAAATCTTTTGTCCAATCGAGCAAACTGGTAGCCATGGCATAGGTGGTAAGCTGTATATCTTCTTGTGTAAGCGCCCCTTTATCTCCATCATTAACTAATGGTTTTAAATTTCCACGGGCGATAGAATGAAGTAATAATTTAACTGAATGCTTTTTATCTTTTGTAAACTGTTCAATAAAAGCTATGCGAGCTGTTGCATCAAGCGCGTTTATGTTAAAAGGAGAAATGGTTACCTCATTAGCTGCTGCAATTTGGGTAAACTTTTGTTTAAGCTCCCTTTCTGCTGCGGCAGTTTCGCGGTATAGCACCGCTATGTTCATGCCATGCAAGGCCAGCTTCTCTACGGTTGCAAAACCAAATCCGCTTGATCCGCCTAAGATAAGGGCCCAGTTGCCAGAAAATTGTTTTTGAGTATTATGCACTTAACTTAAATTATTATTAAGGTCTAAATGTAATTCAAATCTTGCTAATTTACGGTTTATACAGCTTACTTAATTAGGCAAAGCGGTATAATTGGCTATATTTGTGTTGATACTGATGTAAAAATAAATATGAAAATCAGAATAATATTTGCCTTGCTTTTAACTTTGCCGGGTATGGTTGTTCTAAGTAAAAACCTGCCGCAAAAACTTGATAAAGCTGCTTTTTATGATGCGATGTCTTCCGGAAATTTAGTTGTAATTAATAAAGAGCTGGATATTATAGCTGCCTCATCATTTAATGAAAAAGATGGCTATGAAGGTGCTTTACTAATGCGTAAAGCCGGGTTACTGGGGCGCCCTGCCGAGAAACTAAAATTCTTTAAAGCAGGTCGTATAAAATTTGAAACAGCATTTTTGAACGATACTAACAATGTGGAGTTTCACTTTTTGCGTTTTGCCATACAGGAACATGCCCCTAAAATAGTTAAGTACCGTACCGACCTTGAAGCTGATAAACAAATCATTTTAAAAGCTTATAAAAACCTGCCGCCGGTAGTACAAAACGCTATAATGGATTATACCAAAAATTCAAAATTATTGCACGCACAGGATCTGTAAGATAGTATGAGTAAAAAAGTATTAGCTATTTATTATTCGCAATCCGGGCAGTTAGGTGAGATCATAGATAACTTTACGCAGCCACTTATTGATGCCGGCATTTCTGTAGAAAAAGTTAGGGTTAGATTAGTTAATGAACCAACCTTCCCCTGGACAGCAGATACCTTTTTTAGTGTAATGCCCGATTGCCAGTTGGATGTTCCTGCCGCGCTACAACCGTTTGAATTAAAAGAAAAGAAATATGACCTGGTTATATTAGGCTACCAGGCCTGGTTCTTATCGCCTAGTATACCCTTTAATTCTTTAATGCAAAGTCCTGAATTAAGGGTTGTTTTAAAAAACACGCCTGTTATAACCGCAACAGGTGCGCGCAACATGTGGCTGAATGCGTTTGTTCGTGTTAAAAAATTATTGCGTGCCACCCAGGCTAAACTGGTGGGTAACATCGCTTTAGTTGATACACATCCTAACCCCATTAGCTTCATTACCATCTTCCACTGGATGCTGCATGGAAAAAAAGACCGGTATCTAAACATTTTCCCCCCTCCGGGTGTTTCAGATGCGGATATAAAGCATACCAAAGTATTTGGTGAGGCCGTTATACCACATTTAGAGCTTAATGATTGGGGAAGTTTACAAAACGAGCTTGACGCCAAAAAGGCTGTTGTACTAAATTACAACTTAATGATAATTGAAGGCACAGCCGGTAAAATATTCAAGGTTTGGGCAAATATAATTTCTAAACGGAAAAACAAGCTGCCCTGGATAAGGGCCTATAAATATTACCTGTTAATTGCTTTTTTTGTAGGCGCGCCCATATTGATAACATTAGATGCCATTTTATTCAGATACACTTCGCCTAAACGTATTAGGGCGAAGAAACAATATTATTTAAATTTAAATTAAACAGGTATGCCCGTTTATATTACCAATACTTCTACATTTTTACCGAATGAACCCGTTCCTAACGACGATATGGAACTGTATTTGGGTTATATTAATGATAAACCGTCTAAATCAAAAAGCATAGTACTACGTAATAATGGTATAAAAACACGCTATTATGCCCTAACAAAAGGCGGCAAGCCTACACACACCAATGCCGAAATGACCGCGTTGGCTGTAAAGGGCTTGTTTAAAGATGATCCAAACAAAATAAAAGATATTGAATTGCTATCATGTGGCACCTCCTCTCCCGATCAAATGATGCCATCGCACGGAGTAATGACGCATGGCTGGTTGCCAGAGGCTGAAGCTATTGAAGTAGTTTCTCCGTCAGGGGTTTGTTGCGCGGGCATGCACTCGCTTAAATATGCTTATTTAGCTATAAAAGCAGGCGAAGTTAAATCGGCAGTAGCAACAGGTTCTGAAAGGTTTTCGGGCTTATTAGTTTCTGATGTATTTGAAGAAGAGGCACAGAAACTAAAAGAGCTTACTGATAATCCTTTCATTGCCTTTCAAAAGGATTTTTTGAGGTGGATGTTATCAGACGGCGCTTCGGCCTTTTTATTAAGCGATGAGCCTAATAAAGAAGGGTTGAGTCTGCGTATTGATTGGATAGAGGGTGTATCCTACGCTAATGAAATGGAAACCTGTATGTATATGGGCGGTGATAAAGAACCTGATGGTACATTAAAGGGGTTTATGGATTACACGCCCGATGAGATCATGACCAAATCTATATTCAGCGTTAAGCAGGATATTAATTTGTTAAGCGATAACATAGTGCCATTAGGCGGCAAAAAGATAAAAGAGATATTTGAGAAGAAAGGGCTTACCGCAAGCGATATTGACCATTTTCTGCCCCATATATCCAGTAACTTCTTTAAGAGTAAAATTTACGACCTGGTTGAAATATATGGCGGGGGTATCCCTTACGAGAAATGGTTTATCAACCTGTACACAGTAGGGAATGTTGGCGCGGCATCGGTTTATTTAATGATAGATGAGCTGTTCCACAGCGGTAGGTTAAAAAAAGGCGAGAAGATATTGTTACTTGTTCCTGAAAGTGCGCGTTTTTCATACATGTATGCTTTGCTTACTGTTTGTTAAATTACGAGGAAAAAGTGTGCGGTTAGGTATGAGTTTGTTTCACGCAAATGTGTAACAAAATGTAACAAGTGAAACAAGATTTCGACTTAAAATACTGTTTATGAGACGATTGACAAAAAGTGATGTAACAAAATGTAACAACTTTTAAGTCAGTATTCTTAAGTATGATTTCAATCTTTTCAATTGATAATCAAATAATTACAGATTGCTTAATTTAGGAGTGGTGAAACAAGTATTTGAAACAAGATGAAACAAGTCACTGGTATTATATCAGCTACCCAAGTTTACAGGTTAACCCTCGTATTGATATAGTAATATGAAAAAAGAAGATGTTCCGCAGGATTTGGGCGCTTTGGGTAAAATTACCAAAGAGGTGTGCTATGCTACGGATGAGTCTGGTAAATACACAACCCAATTAAGCAATGGCTGGGATGTAAAAACCACCGCGCTTGATGCGGCATGGCACGATGTTGAAGAACGTATCGCGGCAGCAAAACAAAAAGTGCAGAATAATGAAGCGAGCCCTATCCTATTTTTTATGGAAAAAGGATTGATGGATGTACAAATACTGGCGGGCTATACCGGCTTTTGGCAATGGCAGGTAAAAAGGCATTTAAAACCTGATGTGTTTAATAGCCTTTCCGACAAAAAACTACAGAAGTATGCCGAAGTTTTTAACGTAAGTATACCTGATCTAAAAACTATGACCATTAAAGCGGAATAGTTTCCTTCACCCTCTCTTCGCCGCGCGGAAAGAGGGTGAAGAAATTTTCTATAATAATTAAATGAATTCAGAGCCCATACTCCCATTTAAACACATACAGGCGGCACACTGCGAAAACGGTGTAACCATGAGCCTGTTAAAAAACGCAGGTGTTCAGCAAATTACCGAACC
>NZ_JAQBOW010000052.1 GCF_028287845.1 Mucilaginibacter sp. | reverse complement strand
TTATTTTGCTCCAACTCACTTGCGGCAACATTATCGCCATCAATAATTATTAATGAGGCAGTTTCTTTATTCCCATCCAAACTCAAACCCATATTATTAAAGAATTTGGCTAATGCGCCATCCATTTTACCTATAAATATGGCACGGCTAAATTTAGCCTCTGTCGGGATAAATTTTTGTTGCCGGGCGGTATCAAGAATATGATCCCACTTACCCGGTTTACCGGCCATGGCTGCCTTTAATGCTTCAAACATTGGCAAGGGTTTATACAATGGCAATGAAGGGTCTAATCCCGGATTAAACGTTGTTACATAAGGCGGAATGCGTTCTATCTGGTAACCCGGCTTGCCTTCCTCATAAGGTTTGCCGGCGAAAACACCATCGTTCAGATCGGGCAGGCGCGAATAATCACTGTATCCCAAATTCATGTGTTCTATACCGAACCAACTAACTTCGGATGGTGAATAATAAGCCAGCAATGGCTTAGCCATTTTAATTACATTTTGATAAACATCAACCGCCAATGCTTCGTTACGGCCATAATAAGATTCGTAAGGTTTATCGCCTGCAAACTGCACCAATTGGTTTGGCTTGCCATAATAGGTGGCTCCCGATTCGCCTACAACCAACGGCTTGTTTACTACTTTAGGCAAACGCTCCAGGGTAATGCCATGCGAGAAGTGCTTGCTCCAAACGGCCAATTTTCCGTGCATATCTTCATCCCCATCATCGGTAATAAAATCGCGGGTAGGGTCAAGCAGTGCGGGGCGACGCGCCAGCGCAACGCTTTTTTCTTCCCAAATAGCGGCAATATCCGGCGTAGGTTTATTATAGGCCGATATAGCAAACAACTCGTTCCCCGCGCTCCAGCCAATAACTGCCGGGTGGTTACGGTCGCGCATAACCAGGTCGTCAATATGTTTGGCGGTGCGTTCCCAGCTAATTTCTTCACCAAAATTCAATGAAAGCGAGCTGCCGAAAAGCGCGGCCTCATCCAATACCATCAGGCCCATTTCATCGGCTAAACTTAAATAGGTTGCAGGCCATGGCTGCGCGTGTAAACGCACCGCATTGCCGCCAAAATCCTTAATCATTTTAAACCAGGCATAAGCAAACCTGCGCGATTCTACATAGGCACCAAACGGGTGCTGTATATCTGCAAAGCATTGAATTTTGCTGCCATTCAGGTAAAAGTCTTTGCCATTAATTTTAAACTGCCGCCAGCCAAAACGCTCGCTTTTAGTATCAAGAACTTGCTTTTGATTATTTACATTTAATACCACAGTATATAAATTTGGCGTAGCCGGGCTCCAATATTTTAAGCGGCCTTTAACTTTGGTACTAAGCGTTATCTTTTTTGATTCGCCGGGTTGCAGCGTTATTGACGATGCAGCTATATTTATTAAGGCGATTTTGCCTAACTGCCATTTAATTTCGGGAGCAGTTAACACATCCTTACCGGCAAGGTTTATCCATTGTTTAATATTGCCGGCAAGCGATATTTTCTGTATTTTGTTAGTTTGATTGATCAGTTGCACATCAAACTCTAACAGATCTTTATCAACCCAGGGTTTTACAAATACATTAGTTACCCGCACCTGCGGTACAGCAAACAAAAACACATCCTGCCATATACCAACCAGTCCATCGGTATTTGATCCCGGCGGATAGGTGGAACGGAAATAGCGGTATTTAGTATCTGTTTTATTAAACAGGTTGCGGTTTCTTACCCCTACCAACAGTTCATTGCTTTGGTTGCTTTTTATCAAGTCGGTTACATCAACATCAAATGGCAGGTAGTCGCCAAAATGCTCGGCTGCTTTTTTGCCGTTTACCAGCACCACAAAATCGCCCATTACGGCTTCAAAATGTACTATAATGCGTTTGCCCACCCATTTTGCAGGCACGGTGAATTGGCGTTTTAACCAACCCATCCTAACACTCTCCCAACTCTTGGGGTAGCTTGGATAATAAACAGACGACGGCGCGTAAGGCTGATTGGTACCCTTACCTACATTGCTTCCTCCTCCCCAACTGTTCACATTCCACGGTGATGGTATCTTTATTTTAGTTTCCTCCCATTTACCGGCCTCGGGTGGGGTAAGCTCTGGCGCTATACCCATATTTGGTTTCCAATCCTGCGAAATGGCTACCGGCTGAAAATCCCAGCGTCCATTAAGACATATTTCTTCGCGATATGGTTTTTCCTGCGGGGAGATTATCCCTTCGGCAGGTGATATATCGCGGTTAAACTTTATGCCTTGTGCTTTAGCAAAGTTATGGCAAGCAATGACCACAAATAAAAAAAGAGCAGGTATAGAACCCGCTCTTTTAATCACATTAATATATTTCATCTGATTGAATTAATCTAATCCCCAGCTTTTGTTTGGTTTTGGGCCCATTTCTAACTCCAATTTACCACCGGCTATTAATTCGGCATGTGTAAATTGTGGTGTATTAATGGTTTTTCCATTGAATTTCGCGCTCTGGATATATTTATTTACTACCGAGCAATTGTTTGCTATCATAGTAAATTGTTTGCCATTTTGCAGATCAATAGTAACCTTTTTAAATACAGGGCTGCCTATAGTATAAATTGGGCTGCCCGGCGTAATAGGATAAAATCCCATAGAAGAGAATACAACGAAAGCCGTCATACCGCCACCGTCTTCATCACCCGGAATACCAAATACATTGTCTTTATACCATAGATCTAATAACAGGCGAATATGGGCCTGTGTTTTCCATGGAGCGCCGGCATAATTGTATAAATATGGAATATGGAAACTTGGCTCATTACCCATCGAGAATTCGCCTACCAGGCCCGTAGCATCAGGGAACTTGCTCCAAAACTCATACTTGCTGCGGCCAAGCGGCTCGCGGAATAGTTGATCCAATCTAGCCTGCATTGCAGCTTTGCCACCCATCAAGGCTGTTAAACCCGGTATATCATGCTGTACCTGCCATAAGTAGGTCCATCCATTGTTCTCATCAAAATAATCACGACCACCAATACCACCATCATATTTAGGATCGATGTTTATCCAGTTGCCATCTGCATCTTTAGGCATAAACATTTTTATATCGTCCTTCCACAGGTTTTTATAGTTTTTAGACCGGGCATTGAATTTTTCATAATCATCATTCTTACCCAATTCTTTCGCCATTTGCCCAAGCGACCAATCATCAAAAGAGGTTCCTAAGGTTACTGCAACAGCTTGTCTTTTTTCAAAAGAGTTTACTTCAGGTATGGTTTCCTTCTCGCCAACTTTTAAAGCAGGATAGTAACCTTTAGCATAATAAAAATCTTCTAATGTGCCTTTGGGCCCGTTGCGCCATGGCAGCATAGTAGCCTGGGTAGCATTTTTTATCATAGCATCATAAGCGGCAGGTACATCAAAATTACGGATGCCTTTACGGTAATCATCCAACAGCATTGTTGTAGAGTGGAATCCATTCATACAAGCATGGTCGCCAAATAATACCGGGAAGGTTGGTAACCAGCCAGATTGCTGGTATTGTAACACATAAGAGTTTGCCATATCGCCTTCCAGTTTAGGGTTCAATATGGTGCGTAATGGATGCAGGGCAAGGTAGGTATCCCAAGTCCAGTCATCTACATAAAACGGCCTGTTATTAGTAATTGTATGTATTTTATTATCAAAACCGCTGTAGTACTGGCCATCTTCGGTTATATTAACCATACGTTCGTTGCAGCGATAAAACGCTGTGTAGAATGAGCGTTTCTGAGCCTCGGTACCACCCTCAACATTAATTTTATTTATTACATCGGCCCATGCTTTTTCGCCGGCATTTTTAATATCGGCAAATTGTTTGCCGGTTAGCTCTTCGGTATAATTCTTTTTAGCTTGCTCAGGGCTTATGTATGATATTGCATATCTGAACTCGATTTTGTTTGACGCGCTTTGTGCAAAACTGATGAATGATTTTACGCCTTTACCTTCAACATTGGTTTCGTCGGCTATCTTTCCATCTTTAACAACACCGGCCTTACCTTCGGCGCTAAATGTACCGTACAGGTAAACTTTTATATTATCATGATAGGTTTCTGTACCGGTTACTTCTTTACCGTTAAAGTTAAATGAACCAACACCCGGATTTAAAAGCCCGAAAAGCAATGTTTTATGCGCTGCATTAGCCGGGAACTCAAAACGGTATAAGCCTGTTTTTTTGCCTGCTGTAAATTCGACGGTTATTTCATCGTCAATTAAATAAGTAGAGTAATACCAGGGGCGAGTTACTTCCAAATCATGATCCCAGGTTTGTTTTGTGCGCCAGTCTGTAAGCGACAATACTTTTACCGATGGTTTTAAAGAAAACACCTCGCCTAAACGATGCGAAACTATACATAACGGAAAGCTTGAAATCTGGTCGTCAATATAATCTGCCCTAATTGGAAACATCCGCATTACCTGGTTAGGTAATTGAACCGTTGGGCGCGTAGGCTGTAATAAAGCGCCAACGTTACCTATCCGTGGGTCCACATATTGTAGGTTGTCTTCTTTGGCGCTGCTGCTCTTTTTTTGGGCAACAACGGGTGCGGTGCAATAAAACAAAGCTGCTATTGATAAAGAAGCTGTTGTAAATAAGCGTGAAATACTTTTATTCATTGTTAGCGTTTTTATAAAGGAATATTAGTTTAAAGTTATTTATTCTACTTGTGATTTTGGCCTGTTAACAGCCAATTTACCAAAATTATAATTAGGCTTGTCGCCCATGGTTATTTTAAGGTTGCCGCCTTTCATAACGTCCTGATGTTTGATAAAGCTTTTATCATATTTTACACCATTTAGCTCCATGCTTTGGATGTAGATATTTTTGCTGCTGTTATTAATTACAGTTGTTGTAAAGAATTTACCGCCGCCCACATCAATCTTCACCTTATCAAATAACGGGCTGCCCATTACATAAATGCCGCTTGCAGGGTTACATGGATAAAACCCCATCGACGACATTATATACCATGATGACATGGCACCGCAATCTTCATTACCGGCCAAACCGTCAATTTTATCCGTATAAAACTCGCGCATTACTTGTCTAACTTTCTCTGCGGTTTTCCATTGTACACCGGCAAAAGCATACATATAGGTCATAGGGTGACTTGGCTCATTACCATGCGCATACATACCTATCAGCCCGGAAATATCAGAAGATGCTTCGGCACCCATATCGCCTGTTACTTTAAAAAACTCGTCAAATTTATCTATAAAGCCTTTATCACCGCCCATTAAAGCAATTAACCCCTCTACATCTTGCGGTACCAGCCAGGTATATTGCCAGCCGTTACCTTCGGTAAAGTCGCCTTTGCCGTGGATAGATTTTAATGGATCATAAGGTGTTTTCCATGAGCCATCGCTCATTTTTGGGCGAACAAATTTAATAGACTCGTCAAAATAGTTTTTATAGTAGCCAGCACGTTTGGTATACTCTGCGTAATCGGCAGTTTTACCTAATTTTTTCGCCATTTGGGCAATGCACCAATCGTCAATAGCATATTCCATCGCTTTTGATACTGATTCGTATTCTTTATCAGCAGGAATATAACCTTTCTCTTTAATGTATTTCATGCCATAATCATCACGGGTTGATGATTTGATAAGCGCTTCGTAAGCTAAATTTACATCAAAGCCTTTGTAGCCTTTTAAATAAGCGTCAACAATTACCGGCACGGCGCTATAACCCACCATACAATCTGTTTCGTTACCCATTAACGGCCATATAGGCAACTTGCCCTGCTGCTGGTAGGCTACTAATAATGAATTGATAAAATCTTTAACCCTATCCTGATGAATTATAGTACTTAAAGGGGCTGTTGAGCGATAGATATCCCACAAAGAAAACTCAGAGTAATTGTTAAAGCCCGGGTTTGGATAAACTTTTTTATCTGTACCGCGATAAGAGCCATCATGGTCATTAAACAATGCCGGATCTATCATAGTATGATAAAGCGCGGTATAGAAAGTTCTTTTATGGGCAAGGTCGCTGGTTTCAACAGCCACTTTTGATAATTCTTTTTCCCATTTTGCTTTCGCCTGATTAACAACGGCAGCAAAATCCCAGGCAGGTATTTCGGCATTGATATTTGCCAACGCATTCTCGCTGCTAACAGGCGAAATACCTACTTTAAACGATACGGTACCTTGAGGTTTAGCAAAGCTAATCAGGCCCTTTACTTTTTTATCTTTTAATTCGGTACCCGGTTTTGCATCGTTAGCATTAAATAATTTAAGATCTTTAAGCGATACCGAGCTTTTTATAGCAAACCATAATTGTTGATTTTTTGCCCATCCGCTCGAAAAACGGTAACCCAGAATGGTATGGTCATCAACTAATTTTAAATAAGTATCGGTTGATCTGTCCTGATTACCTTCGCTTAGGTCTATAATGATGTTTTCCTGCTCATTTGCCGGGAAAGTATATTTATGGAAAGCAACACGCTCGGTAGCGGTTAGCTCAACCTTAACGCCATTATCCAGCTTCAAACTGTAGTATTGAGGACTAACCGTTTCATTTTTATGCTTGTATTTTGACGAATAGCCTAAAACAGTTTGTGTACCCCTGTCTGTGCGCGGCGCACCGGTGAAAGGCATAATTAAAACATCGCCCAAATCGCCAATACCGGTACCACTTAAATGGGTTTGCGCAAAACCTACGCAAACGCTGTCGGCATAATAATAGCCCGAACACCAGTCCCAACCCTTGTTAATATTGTTTGGCCCCGCCTGTACGGCACCATAAGGAACGCTTGCGCCCATAAAGGTATGCCCGTGGCCGCCTGTTCCAATATACGGATCAACATATTTTAAAAAGCTTTGTTTTGTTTGCGCGTTACCCACCATTGCGAATAATATACAGGTGAATAAAAAAAGCAGGTTTCTTACTTTCATGTTTAATTAATAGGGTTATACTTTATAATAGGTTTGCTGGCACATCGCATCTTATGACATCGATTGCAGGTACGAATTAAGCGATAATTAATTAATATTGAATAACAAAATGTTAATTAGGTGCCAATTTCACTTAGGTGATAAAATTGTTACCAATCAAAGGCGTAAATACCTGGCTACCCCAATAAAATTACGGATTTACAATTACTTGTCTTCCTTTGATCTCAAAATGTACTTCACCGGTTAATTCCAGTGTTTTCAGCACTTCTGATAATGGTGAATTTAAAGATATGTCTGCCACAAAATGGTGATCGCTTGCTTTTTTATTATAAACTATACCTACATTATAGGCTCTTGATACCTGGCGCATAATTGACGCCAGGTCTGCATTAACAAAATGGAACATCCCGTTTTTCCAGGCTATGGCATCATTAACATTAACATGGGCAGCTACCTTGTATTGCCCGTCTTTTTCAAGTACAGATTGCTCGCCGGGTTTAAGTATAACGCTTGATTTACCATTTACACATTTTACCAATCCCTGCAGCAACGTGGTTTTAATCATCGCTTCATCACTATAAGCCATCACATTAAAATGAGTACCATAAACCCGCACTTCAGAATTATTAACCTTCACAACAAAAGGCAACTTTTTATTTTTGGTTACCTCAAAATAAGCTTCGCCCGTAATTTCAACCAGCCGGTTGTTACCAAAAAAAGCGGTAGGGTAACGAATAGACGAGGCCGTATTTAACCATACTTGCGTACCATCAGGCAAAGCAACACGGTATTTACCGCCGCGCGGCGTAGTAACGCTATTATAGACTATTGTATGTACAGGAGTAGCTGAGTTATAGACCAGCTTCCCCTTTGTTTTAATAATGCTGGCGCTATTTTGACTAATAACTGTACCGTCTTTAATTTTATCTAATTGCAGGGTTGAGCCATTGGCCAGGGCAAGTATGGCACTTTCGGTAACCGGGCTAATATCATTTTTTAGTTCGCGCGGGGTATTGGCTACATTATCAGCCTTGTTATTATTAATAAGGAACCGGCCGCCAATTGCAAGCAAACCAATAACAGATGCCGCTACAGCTATTTTAACCCACATTTGCTTTATGCCGTGGGGCGGCACTTTTTTCACATCAATTTGTTGATGCAGCCGCGCGAGTATTTTGTTAGAAAAGAACGGATTTATTGGCTGAGGATCATTAAGGTCATCTTCAAACCCGGCCTTTAAAATATTCTTTAACTCGTGCCCGTCGGTACTTTCTATATAATTTAAAAGCCAGTCTTTTTCTGTAAGCGATAATTCTGCTTTATTAAGTAGTTGCTTTAATTGTTCTCTTTCGCTATTCATTTTACGCAATGGTAATCCTGTTATTATCTTTTAAATACTCCTATTATGAAAAAGGGGGGGATAATTAAAAAAATATTTACTCTCGGGAAGATACATTATCATAACATCATTTTGGCAATAACCAGCAGGTAAATACCTACTAACTGATCATCAGGATGTTTATCCACATATTCTTTAACGCTTTTAACAGCAATTGATAAATACTCTTTTACGGTGTGTTTAGATATATTGAGCTCGCGCGCTGTTTCTTCATAGCTTTTACCCTGCAGCTTGCACAAATCGAAGACTTTCTGTTTTTGCGGCGACAGGTTTAAACAAGCTTCATTAATTAGTTGCAGCCGGGCTTCTTTTAAAAAAGCGTCTGTATTATCATCAAATGCAAAATCGCCTTCCATGGGTATAAAAGTTAAAGCCTGCTTTAAAGCCTTTTTTAAATGGGTTAATGATTTGTTATAGCTTACTACAAACAACCAGTTAGCAACAGGTTTTTGGGGATCTAACTTTGCCCTGTTTAACCATAACGCAATAAATACTTCCTGTAAAATATTTTCAGACTCTTCGGCATCCTTCAACAGTTTAAAAATGTTTTTATAAATAGCCTGATGATATTTAAAATAGATACTGTTATAGGCTTTTACCTCATTGTTTTGCAACCGAATGATAAGTTCAGAATCAGTATAATTCTCTACACCCATAATAATATTAATTCAGCAGGTAATTGATTTGGTTGTAAGGTTGTAATTGGGGCAATACGTAAACCTATTTAATAAAATCAACAATTACAAAAATTATAGCGACAGAACAGGGAAATCGCTTTTAAAAATTGACTGTACCAAACGGGTCATTTACCCATAATGGCGATTTTTGGGCTAAAGCCGGTACTAATTCTTTTATGGGGCCGTCACATAAATGTGACGGCAATGATAGCAAAATAGTTTTTTTATTGCCGTTGGCTTCAGCCAACGGGCTAAGATTATAATTATAGACGGGCTTTAGCCAAACCGGTACTTATATTTTGAAGCTATGCCTGCCTGCAATTTTAAAAGCGATTGCCTTGGGGACAGAATTGTATTGGGTATTATCAATTTTTTCTGATAAGTAAAATTTGCACCTTGTTACCAGTGTAGCAGGTACCGCGCTACACCACACCCTTAAAACAAAAAAGGGACTGTCTAAGACAATCCCTTTTGTTAATGAGTAAATGACTACTCAAATTATTTTGCTGCTCTTCTAGACTCAGCTTTGTTAGCCTGGTAAGCCAATGGAATAATAATGGCGCCTAATAATGCAACAACTTCTAATACTACTAACATAATGTTTTGATTTTAATTTAATTATTAAATGATTTATAGCTCTTTCAGAAAACAATAACTTCTTTCTGATATACCTTCATCTTACAATTTCAGGTTTAGGAGCGAGAATAAATTGCATTCTTTTGTACAGTTATCGTCACAAAATATGCCATAAAATTTTGGAGGCGTACATGGCGAAAAAACGCAAATTTTGAAATTAAGTATTTAAAAAAATCATTTACAAACCAATGACTTTAATAAGAATTTAGTTGTGTTTTAAAATCGTCAAATAAAAAATATAGCGTTATTAAAGACAAAAAAATATTTTTTTAAAAAAAGTCAGAAATACATGAAAAAATCGCTGACAATTATAAATATTAGGTTTTTTTAGGTGATATAACACCATAAAACGTGTCGAAAGTAGATTTTAACCGAAAAAAAAGGGCGTCTGACGCATTTTCATGAAAAATTTCATGAAAAAAAACTCAATTATCAATCCCTTAACATTTTTAAAAAAATTAGCCGACACTTTGTCACCAACATGACATAAACCTATTTTACTGACAAAAAATCCGCAAAATGCCTGCCAAACCGATACTTAATCCAACAAGAAAGGCTCTGCTTTGTGTAAATAGCTTAAAAATGGGGTATGCCAAAAACCGGTACAGCTACTATGCGGTTTTAGGTTAATGAGCCAGTGGTTGTCGTTTAATTAGTCCGCCTCTTACTTCTGATACCGAGTTGGTAATGATAAACGCGTTAGGATCTATTTGCTGTACACGGGTAACCAGCCTCTGCACATCAAGCCGGGTTATAACTGTAACTAGTATATCAACCTGCTTTTCTCCAATTTCAGTTTTGCCAAAACCTCGTTCGCCTTTATACACAGTAACACCGCGATGCAAATGTCGTGTTATAACATTTTTTATCAACTCGCTTTTAGGCGATACAATAGTTACCGAGGTATATTCATCAAAACCCTGAACTATATAATTTATAGTTTGTGTTGCCGCCAGGTAAGTAAGTATAGAATATAACGCCGATTCAATACCCAAAAAAAAGGCCGCTATACCAAATATAAAAATATTAATAACCAGGATGATTTGCCCTATTGATAAAACAGAGCGCGGATTAATATAAACCGCCAACAATTCTGTTCCGTCTATTACGCTGCCGCCCCGCATGGCCAGACCTATACCGGTACCTAAAAAAAATCCGCCGAAAACGGCTGTCAGCAATTTATCCTTAGTTATTAACGGGAAGCTTACAAAATATAATACCAGGGCTAAAATTACAATTGCTGTCAACGTTTTAATAGCAAAGAGTTTATCAACCCGCTTATAGCCCAACCAAATAAACGGAATATTAATAATCAGGATCAATATTGATATTGGCCATCCCGTAATGGAGCTTATTAATAAGGATATACCCGTAACACCGCCATCAATAAACTCATTGGGTATTAAAAATCCTTTTAACCCAAACGCGGCGCTAACTATGCCAATGGCAATCATTATAATCCTGGTAATTTCTATCCGCCGGTATGCTTGCTTCCTGTTCATATACTTCGTATTAAATGTTATATGAAATATAAGTAAATCTAAGCGAAACTAATAGCACGCGGTTCTCTTTTTACATCTTGCAGATTTAATGAGCTATCCTAACCCTGGATAATTTAATAGCAAACAACACAATAAATGTATAACAAATTATAGGCAGGTAATAAGCTGTGGCAACATTATGATCGGCAATTAATCCCATCAGGTATGGAAATACAGCGCCACCCGCAACACCCATTACAATAAATGATGAGGCTTGCTGTTTGTATGGCCCCAGGTCTTTTAAACCCAGGCTGTAAATTGTGGGATACATTACACTTAAAAAGAAGTTAAGCATCATTAAAGCAATAAATGATACCCATCCAAAAGACTGCGCAATAATCAGACACATGATAATACTACCTGTAGCAAACGTAGCCAGGAATTTATTAGATTGAATATATCGCATTAAGAACGCGCCCAAAAAACGACCAATTGTTTTTAATACCATACTAAAAGCAAACCAATATGCAGCCTTGTCGGCAGGGAGTTTCATCACCTCCACCCCGTATATAATAAAGAATGCCCATGTACCAGCCTGCGCGGCTACGTTACAAAATTGCGCTAAAATAGCCCAGGCAAAATGCCGGTGTTTAAATAATCCTTTTAAGCTTTGCAGTTTAGTTTCTTCGGTCAACGGAGCCGTTAGCAGATTGTCTTTATTTGATACGTCTTCTGTTATATCCGGTATCTTTAAAAAGAAAAATCCGCAGGCAATAAGTAATATGGCGCAACCAATAATAGTATATACCACTTTAACCGAATAAAGATCATTGGAGTGTACCTGCCCGGCCCTTAAAATAAAATAACCCCCAATAAGCGGGCCCGCTATTCCACCTACGCCATTAAATCCCTGGGCAAAATTTAAACGCTGTGCACTGGTTTCCTGGCTGCCCAGGCTTGCCACAAACGGATGCGCGACAGTTTCGAGCGTTGCCATACCACAGGCCAGTATAAATAATGATATTCTGAAAAAAGTAAATGAGGCAGCATCGGCTGCAGGTATAAATAAAAATGCTCCGGTAGCAAACAACAGCAGGCCCAATAATACGCCATACTTATAGCCAAACCTTTTCATAAACAAACCAGCCGGTATACCCATTACTGCATATGCCCCAAAAATGGAAAATTGTATAAGAGTTGATCTTGATTTGGATATATGCAATACTTCCTTAAAGTGTTTATTAAGTACATCGCCCATGGTCATGGAAATACCCCACATCATGAATAAGCTAACTACACATATTAATGTTACTACATATTTGCGCTCGGTAAAGGCGTGCTTAGTATTATTTGACACTTTAGATTCTTTTTAGAATTATTAAAAATTGGTATTGTTTTATAGGCCACGAGTTTAAGAAAAAAAAGTGATTAGTTGCAGGTGCCTTGATTAAATCCCTGCAATTATGGTTGGGTTAGGGTGGGATCAGGCAGGTTCAGGTAGGTAATATCATTTCATTTTTACATTATTTATTTCTTAATTTTATTGTTAATTATACCCTACTGCCATGAAACAGAAATTTCATTATGCCACCGTTACCGAAGCCATTGAGCAATTGCGCAAACAAGGCTTTACGCTTGATTTAAATTTAAAAGAAAACCAACTGCTAATTGGCGAACAAGCCTACCCGGCAGATGAATTTGAGATTGTAGACCTGTACCGTTACGAAGGCGAATCCGATCCCGGTGATGAAGCTACGGTTTATGCGCTGGCCTCTCCTGCCGGTGTTAAGGGTGTTTTGGTAACAGGCTATGGTACATCGGCAGATCCAATTGCTACCGAAACCCTTAATAAGCTGCACTATAAATATCAGCAAACGGATAGTTAACTATCATAATAATCCCTGGCTATACTTGTATTTTATTCAAAATAAGACGCATATTCCGCCGGTATACTGTTAATGCTCTTTATCTGTACATCCTTATAAAAAACTTCGGCGGCTTCACTTTGTAATTGTATTTTTCCTTTAACCAACGGCTTAATAGAGTCACCATCTTTATATACCAATTGGGTAAGTGCCATTACTACATGGCCGTTTATTATTTGCAGGCTCTTATCGCCGTAACAAATTAGTTCAACACTATTCCAGTCGCCGGTTTTTTCGTAGTCGTGGCTATGTTGTACAAATCCTGATCGATGCCCACCCACACCCATCTGCGTATCAATACCTTTGGGGTCATAAACAGCCATATCCTTTCGTGCCGCTGGATCATGCATTTTAATATGTGCGCCTACGGCCGCTACACACCAATAATCGCCAAAGCCACCTTCCATTATTTGAAACTCCTCGGCCTGCATCCATGATCGCCAATAATCCACCCCCAATTCGCCCTGCGAATGATATAACAGTCCTGAGTCTTTCGGCTCATTTAATCGGGGTGTCCATTTTTTATCGCCAAATTTTACCATTAGCTTTAAATGATAGTTTTGAAACTCCTGTTTGGTAAATATGCAGCCATAGGTTTCGCCGCTTATTCTTACCACAGGTTCATTGTTAACCATTGTTACAGATACCAATTGGGCTTCATTTTTATCATATCCTATTGG
>NZ_JAQBOW010000051.1 GCF_028287845.1 Mucilaginibacter sp. | reverse complement strand
GGCCATCCACACTGGACATCTGTGCCCGGTAAAGTTACCGGGATATTGCAAACGGTACATTTTTTAAAAGAACATCCCTCAAAAATAATAGCAGGAGATGGTGTTGGAAATTTTTCATCCAAACTGGCTTTCAGGGCAACGGGCCTAAAGTTTACCGGGGGTTACCCGACTAAGCACATCTATATTAATCACGACTTTTTAATTAACCACCTTGATATTTATTTGAACTTTTTTAGCAAGGCCGCAAGCTCACACTCATTAACCAATAGTCCGTTTTCTGTATATGACCAGTTACTGGGCGAATATGGCTTAGCCGGGCTGCTGGCCCTTTTTGTTTTTTATGTAGGATTTTTTGCAAAGCATTATATAGACCTTACTTACGGCATACCCTTGCTGCTATTTGTACTGGCCATTTTTTTTATTGATTACTGGTTCGAGCAATTATCAATAATAATAATGCTTGAGCTGATGCTCTTTTTAAATATTAAAGAGGGACAGCGTTTGGTTAAAAATAAAAATTTAATAACCAATGAAAACTAACCCCTGCATAACCGTTTTAATGCCTGCTTATAATACCGAAAAGTATATAGGCGAGGCAATTGAGTCTGTTTTGCAACAAACGTATACTGATTTTGAGTTGGTAATAGTAAATGATGGCTCGACAGATGGCACCCGGGCCATTATTAATTCTTATAAAGATGAGCGGATAATTTTAATAGACCAGCCCAACATGGGAGTTGCTGCGGCGTTAAACACGGGCCTTAAATATTCAAAAGCGCCATATATAGCAAGGTTTGATGCTGATGATGTGTGCCATCCGCAGCGGCTTGAAAAACAGATAAAGTTTTTGCTTGAAAACCCTGAATACATTTTAGTTGGAAGCGATGCCGATTATATTTTAGAGAATAACGATTTCCTGTTCCACTTCCATTGCATTGCGCATTCGCACAAGGAGATAATGGAAAAACTATACTTCTATTGCCCCTTTATGCATCCTACAGTAATGTATAAAAAAGCCAATGTAGCCAATGCCGGAGGATACCCTACTGATGCCCATAATTTTGAAGATTATTTATTATGGACAGCAATTGCCAAACAGGGAAAGTTTTGCAACCTGGCAGAACCGCTAATAAAATACAGGTTAAACCCAGCCTCGGTTACTATTGATGAGCGGTGGCGCGGCAGGCGCTTTCGCGAATTAAAAAGAGATGCTATTAAACGCGGGCATATTACGGCAGAAGAAGGCAATGAATTGTTAGCCATTATTAAATCGCAGGATGTTAGAAAAATAAAAGAAGGATCATACCACGCGCTATGTGGCAAGAAATTTCTGGCTAACAATTATCAGCCCGAAAAGGCACGTGAACATGTAAAAAAGGCAATAAGCATACGGCCGTTAAGACTGGATAACTACCTATTATATACCGTAAGCTATTTGCCCGAAAAATTTATTTTATGGTTGCATAGGATGAGCCCAAACAAATTGTAAACAGCATGAAAGTAGCCATTATAACAAGATCAACTTTATATAGTGTCCCCGGCGGAGACACCGTACAGGCTATGGAAACAGCTCGCCACTTAACGGATATTGGCGTGCTGGCCGAGATAAGGCTTACCAACGAAGTTATTGATTACGCTAATTACGATCTGTTGCATTTTTTCAATATTATTCGTCCGGCTGATATTTTGTTCCACAGTAAAAAGGCCGGCAAGCCATTTGTGGTATCTACCATATTGGTTAATTACAGTGAGTACGATAAGTATTACCGCAAAGGCGTGGGTATGGTGTTTAGCCATTTATCATCAGATAGTATTGAGTATTTAAAAACTTTGGCGCGTTGGGTTTTGGGGCGTGATCATTTATCAAGCTTATCCTACATCTGGAAAGGGCAACGAAAAAGCATTATTGAAATACTTAACCAAGCCGACTCTATCCTGCCAAATTCCGAATCAGAATACAGGCGGGTGGTTAAAATGTATCCAAGTACCGTAAAATATAGCATTATACTCAACGGTATTAATGCAACCCGCTTTACTTATAATGATGCTATTAAAAAGGACGATAAGCTGGTGCTGTGCGTAGCAAGAATTGAAGGGATTAAAAACCAGCTTAATTTAATTAAAGCGTTAAATAACACACGGTTCAAATTGTTGCTTATAGGCAATCACAGCCCTAATCAAACAGCTTATTATAACGAGTGCCGCAGCATTGCTGCGGCCAACATCAGCTTTATTGAACATTTGCCGCAGGATGATCTGGTAAATTATTATCAACAGGCAAAAACACATGTATTACCAAGTTGGTTTGAAACCACCGGACTAAGCTCTGTTGAAGCCGCGGTAATGGGCTGTAATATTGTAATAACCGATAAGGGAGATACACGTGAATATTTTGAAAACGACGCTTTTTACTGTGATCCCGCGCAACCTGAAAGCATATTAGCCGCTGTAGAAAAAGCAAGTATTACCAATTTTAACAGCCATCTGCGCGAAAAAATATTAGATAAATATACCTGGGCAAAAGCTGCCATACAAACTCTTAAAGCATACCAAACAGCCATTGTATCATGAAACTTAAAATAGCTATATTAGGAACAAGGGGCATACCAAACCATTACGGTGGATTTGAGCATATATCAGAATATGTATCAGTTGGTTTAGCCAAGCGAGGGCACGAGTTGAGCGTGTATAATTCGCACAATCACCCTTACGCCAGGGATAACTGGAACGGCGTTAACATAATACATTGTTATGACCCCGAATATTTAATTGGTGCCGCGGGACAGTTTGTGTATGATCTGAATTGCATACGTGATGCCCGCAAACGCAATTTTGATGTTATTTTAATTATGGGCTATACCAGTAGCTCTGTTTGGGGGCATTTGTATCCCGAAAAGAGCGCCATTATAACCAATATGGATGGCCTTGAATGGAGGCGTTCCAAATACTCAAAACCGGTACAGAAATTTTTGAAATATGCCGAGAAGCTGGCTGTAAGGCACAGCCAGTTTTACGTGTCAGATTCTATGGTAATTAAATCATACCTGGCCCGTAAATATGATATAAACAGCCGTTATATCCCTTATGGCGCGGATATGATAACCGAGCTGGAAAGAGAACAGATTACCCCTGTGGAGGCGCTAAAAGAAGATTACTTTTTACTAATGGCCCGTATGGAGCCCGAGAATAATATTGAAACTATTTTAGAGGGGTACAATAATAGCAACTCGCCAAAACCATTTAAAGTTTTGGGCGATACCAGTAACCGGTTCGGAAAATTTATCACCCACAAATTTCAAAAAGATAGCCGCATACAGTTTAAAGGGTCAATTTTTGATACGGCAAAAGTACGCGCCTTACAAAACAACTCCTACCTGTATTTTCATGGGCATAGTGTTGGGGGTACTAACCCTTCATTATTAGAAGCAATGGCCAGCGAGGCTTTAATAGCCGCGCATAACAACCCTTTTAACCAGGCAGTATTAAGTACCGATGCTTTTTATTTTTCCAATCCAAACGATGTAAAAAAATTGGTTGAAACCGTGCAAAGACAGGAAACTGAAAAAACAATGGTGACCAATAACCTGCACAAAATAAAGCACTTGTTTAACTGGGAGAGTGTTGTAGATGGCTATGAAGAATATGCGATAGAATGTTATTTGAATTATAACAATGGAAGAATTATTTCTTAAAAACGATACCCTGGCTAATAAGATCAGTTATTATCATTTAATGCTGTTCATGGCCAGCTTGCCGTTTGATCTTTTTTACAGCCATATTATCTTAATAAGTTTTATTATACACACGTTAATACAACTTAACAAGAAAGATATTAAGCCAATTTTTACAATTAGGACTCTTGTACTGCAATCGGCATTTTTTGTAACACTGCTTAGTACTATTTATACCATTAACCGTCCCGGAGCTTTTAATGAATGGGGAAAGCATTTGGCCATATTGCTATTCCCGATGGTGTTTTGTTTAACCTCTTTTGATATTAAAAAATATCGATCAAGGCTATTGCTGTCATTTTCATTGATCTGCACAGCAACTGTAGCTTATTTATATTTAGACGCGTTCCGTACCATTAAGTATTACTCGCTACCTTATTCTACTATTGTATCGGCGGCATTCACCAATCATAATTTCTCTGAGCCGATTGCCATGCACGCTACATTTTTTTCCTTGCAGTTAGCAATTGCACTGGTTTATTTTTTATGGGTGTGTATAAAAGAACCGTCGGCTTATTACCGTTTATTTTATGCCGCTTGTGCCTGTTTACTTTTAGCAGGGATTATCCAACTATCATCAAAATCTATTTTTGCAGCCTTGTTTTTGACTATCAACCTGGCTATTCCTTATTTCTTGCTGCAAGGAAAAAACCGAATTAAATTCATAGTGATTGCAGCATCACTATCAACTTTAATTATTACAGGCATATTTACATTGAGTATTTTAAAGGTTAGGTACATTACTGATCTTAAATATGACCTATCACTAACCACACCCGATAAAAAATTTGATTCGCGTTTGGATAGATGGGGCACAGCTACCGGGCTTATCGCTAAATCACCCCTTACAGGCTACGGCGCGGGCTCAGAACTTGGTTTGTTGCATGAAAGCTTTTATGCTAAAAAATATTACAGCTCATTCCTTAATAACCTGAACTCGCATAACGAGTATTTGAGCTTTTTATTAAAATCGGGCATAATAGGTTTGCTCATCTACCTGGGTACTTTATGGTTGGGTTTTAAAGAAGCTATAAAAAGAAAGGACTTGTTATTTTTTACTTTTATGCTGCTAATAGCATTTGTTTCTTTCTCAGAAAATCTATTGGATGTAGATAAGGGAATAATATTTTACGCGTTCTTCTTTTCGTTCTTTGTATTTTCCGGGGATGATAAGAAGACTTACAAAAGTTCTAAAACTAAGTCTTTCACTACAACTCCGCACGAATCTTATCCGTCGTTGCCCGAAACTCTTCAGGAGTAAATTTTAATTTTGGGTTAGAGAAATTCATATCGCCAACTCCATTTATAGGTATTAAGTGAATATGCGCATGCGGCACTTCCAGCCCTATAACGGTTACGCCAATTCTATTGCATTCAATAGCCTTTTTCATTGCTGTAGCAACAATTTTAGCAAATATTAGCAGGCCGGTGTACGTTTCATCATCCAGGTCGAAAAAATTATCAACCTCCTTTTTTGGGATAACCAGTAAATGACCTTCTGCTAAAGGCGCGATATCTAAAAAAGCTAAAAACTCATTAGTTTCTGCCACTTTATAAGCGGGTATATCACCGGCAACGATCTTTGAAAATATACTTGGCATAATTTAATGATTGAATTTTGAATGAGTGATTGAGTAAATGAAATCAGATAACTTTGAATGAACAAATAAGCATTTACGCATTCAAAACTCACTCACCTACTCATTGAATTATCTGCTTACTTCTAATATCTCAAATTCCATTTTGCCCGCCGGTACAGTAATTTCGGCAATATCGCCTACTTTTTTACCCAACAAGCCTTTGGCAATAGGCGATATCACAGATATTTTGCCTGTCTTCATATCAGCTTCACTTTCGGCTACCAGCTGATAGGTCATGGTGGCGCCGTTACTTACGTTTTTTATCTTAACAATAGACAAGGCCAATACCTTTGATAAATCCAGTTTTGATTCGTCCAACAAACGTGCGTTGGCCAAAGTTTCCTGCACCTGGGATATTTTAGCTTCGTGTAAACCCTGCGCCTCTTTAGCGGCATCGTATTCTGCGTTCTCAGATAAGTCGCCTTTATCGCGCGCCTCTGCTATAGCCTTGGTTATAGTGGCCCGTCCTGTAGTTTTCAGTTCTTGTAATTCTTGCTTTAATTTTTCTAAACCTTCTTTGGTAAAATATGCTACCTCTGCCATAACTCACTAATTAATTTTTATTTATCTAATTGATTTGCCAAAAAAAACCGCCCTCCCTATTTTAAGAAGGACGTAATGACTTTAAAAACAAACAAGACTATGCAGGCTGGCTGTATAGTCTTGTTTAGTGTAAAACGAAGATAAGAGATTTAAGTTTTAAAATCCAAATTTTTGTTAGTAAAGATTAGATGTTGAAGATTAAAGATTAGTGTAATTATTCAATCCCAATCTTTAATCCTTAATCTTCAATCTTTTCAATCAAGCGAAGCTTATCAGCCATTACCTCGCTAATTTTACGGTACGAGTCGAACGTCCAGCCGGCCACATGTGGCGTTAGTATTATTTTACCCGATTTTTTCAGGTCATCAAACCATTCCTGCTCGCCCAATGCCGGGAATTTTTCGGTCTCCAATACATCCAAACCGGCACCAAGTATTTTACCTTGCTTAACCGCATTTACTATTGCCCTAACCTCTGCCACCTTACCACGCGATGTATTAATAAAAAATATAGGCTTCTTAAAATGGAACAGATACTCCTCGTTAACCAAACCTTTTGTTTCTTTGGTTAAGGGTATATGCAGGCTCAACACATCGCTCAGCTTAACAATTTGTTCCATACTTACTTCGCGGGCATATTGGTCAGAGAAACCGGTTTTATATTTATCATAAGCAATAACATCAACCCCAAAACCAGATAGCTTTTTGGCAAAGCTTTTCCCCATAAACCCATAGCCTATTATGCCTACCGTTTTTCCCTTTAGCTCATAACCACGATTGGCCTCGCGTTTCCACTCGCCATTGCGTATTTCGGCATCAGCAGTAATAAAATGGTTCATCAGCGCCAGCAATAAACCAACGGCATGCTCGCCTACAGCATCCATATTACCTTCGGGGGCATTAATCAGGGTAATGTTTTTTTCGGCTGCATAAGCCTCGTCAATATTGTCCATGCCCGCACCTGCACGGCAAACAAAACGCAGGTTATTGGCTGCATCAATTACCTGCCTGTCAACATTAAATTTTGAGCGGATAACCAATCCGGCATAGTCGCCAATAATTTGTAGTGCCCCATCTGGTTTTATTAAGGGCTGATAGTCGCATACATAACCCATGGCTTCTGCCTGTTCAATAAATATAGGGTGGATATCGTCGACGATGAGTATTTTATTGTTCAAAATAGATCTATTTGCATTTTTAATTAAGCCTACGAATGCAGATTATATTCTTTAAGTAACGCCGATGCAGGTAAATGCAATAGCTCGCTAAATTTTCTGATCATTGTTAATGATAATGGCTGTTTGTAGTTCAACACTTTACTAATTGTGCCCTTATCGCCGTAAACTGCGGCAAGGTCGGCCGCTTTATAGCCAAAATCATCCATACGGATTTTGATCATTTCAACCGGATTAACTTCGGGAAGATCCCAAAGTGTATTTTCATAATTTTCAATCAAATGCACCAGCAAAAGCTTCTCTTTGTGCTCTGCTCCGGCTGTTGCATGTTTGATCTGTTCGTACCTTTCAACGGCTTTATTGTACTCTTGTTCGGTTTCTATTAAAAACCACTGTGGCTTTTCGTTCATAGTTATAAGTTTTGTCCACTCGTTAAATAGAGCCTGCATCAATATTATCGTATTCTGAATGGGTTCCTATGAACCTAATCTCTACAATTCCGTCGGTATAATCTACCTCAATTATGAGTCGATATTTATTGCCTACGATTTTAAAGCGCGCTCTTTTAGAGGGAATAAGTTTTGCTTTAGGAAAATCAATTAAAATATCAGTTCCTTTTTTCCAGTTAGCATCCTGAACTACTTTTTTCCAGGTGCTAATACTGTTAGTTGCATCTGCATGTTTTTTTGCAAAGTCTTGTAATTTTTTTTGATAGATGATAACCATCATTCTTAAGTTTTTTTTTATCCATCGTGATCTCTTTACAATTTAACGTCACCATAATCGGGACTTTCCCGAAAGTCCAAACAAAATTAAATAAAAAGTTGGCTTTTTGCCAACTTTTTATTTCTAAATTATCTATTAGCCGTTATCTGCTTAGTTATCTTCACAAAATCATCAACCGTTAATCGCTCGGCACGCAGGTCAAGCAGTGGCTCTTCGGTCATTTTTTCTTTGTTGATGAGCGATGATAGGGCATTACGCAAGGTTTTACGGCGCTGGTTAAATCCGGCTTTTACAACCTGCCAGAAAAGTTTTTCATCGCAATCTAATTGCGTCACTTCGTTACGGGTTAATCTTATTACTGCCGATAGCACCTTTGGCGGCGGGTTAAATACTCCGGCTTTAACCGTAAACAAATACTCAACTTTATAATAAGCCTGCAAAAACACACTCAGGATGCCATACTCTTTACTGCCTGCTTTGGCGGCGCAACGCTCGGCAACTTCTTTTTGAAACATGCCTACCACCTCAACTACTTGCTGCCTGTTATCCAGCACCTTAAAAAGTATTTGTGATGATATATTGTATGGGAAATTACCAATAATGCCTAGCGGACCGGTAAAGTTTGCTGCGAAATCCATCGCCAAAAAATCAGCATTGATAAGCTTAGTGCCAAGCTTAGGGTATTTCTTTTGCAAATACTCGTACGACTCCCTGTCTATATCGATCAGGTAGGTTTCGTATTCTGTTTTCTCCAGCAAAATATCCGACAGCACACCCATGCCCGGCCCAACTTCCAGCACTTGCTGGTACTTGTTTTCGGGGCGCAGGCTATCCACTATTTTAGCTGCAATGTTTTTATCAGTAAGAAAGTGCTGACCTAAATGTTTTTTTGCTCTTACTAATGTCATTATTAATCAAAATATTTGAGCAAATTAAGTCATATTTGTGCTTTAATCAGGAACTCTTAGCCTAAAATCTTTTCTTTACAGTAATTTTAAGGTAAAAGGCGAAAGTTAAAAGGTAAAAGGTTGTAATCGATGTAATCATTAAACCATCGGTGTAATCAAATATAAACATGAACGAGAAACTTAAAATAGGCATTAGCATTGGCGACGTAAACGGTATTGGTTTAGAGATAATTATAAAAACATTGGCCGACAGTATGATCTATAATTATTGCACGCCTATTGTTTACGGCCATACCAAAGTAGCATCATTTTACCGCCGGGCTACCGAGGTAGGTGAGCTAAATTTTCAAGTGATAGATCATCCGTCAAAAGCGCAGCCTAAACGTGCCAACATGATAAATTGCTGGGAAGAGGATGTAAAAATTGAACCCGGTATACCCAATAAAGAAGTAGGCAAATACGCTTTTGCGTCATTAGAACGTGCCACTGCCGATTTACTAAGCGGCGCTATAGACGCGCTGGTTACTGCCCCTATAAATAAAGACACTATACAAAGCGAAAGCTTTAACTTTCCCGGCCATACAGAGTATTTGCAGGACCGCGATGGCGCTGCCGAATCATTAATGTTTTTGGTTAGCGATACCTTGCGTGTTGGGGTGGTTACCGGGCATATACCCGTTAATAAAATAGCCCAAAGCCTTACTACCGAAAAAATATTAGCTAAATTAAAGCTGATGAATGCCAGCTTACGCGATGATTTCTGGATACGCAAACCCAAAATTGCTGTATTAGGATTAAACCCACACGCCAGCGATAATGGCTTGATAGGTCATGAAGAGCAAACCACCATTATACCGGCTATTGAAGAAGCCAGAGCAACCGATATATTGGCTTTTGGCCCTTATGCCGCCGATGGATTTTTTGCTAACGGAACTTATTTAAAGTTTGACGCGGTACTGGCCATGTATCACGACCAGGGTTTAATTCCATTTAAGCAAATAGCTTTTGAATCGGGCGTTAATTTTACGGCAGGGCTAAAATTTGTACGTACCTCGCCTGATCATGGAACGGCTTATGATATTGCCGGAAAGAATTTAGCATCAGAAATATCTTTTCGTGAAGCGATATTTACCGCTCTGCATATTGCAAAACACCGCAAGGAGGGTATAGAGCTAAATGAAAATCCGCTGCTATTTACCAAGCTAAGCCGCGACAGGGACTAAGATTTCCACATTTGTTAATATAAAAGCCTCATCCATAGGTTTTTTTTGGTTGATATTAATTATATTTGGTAATATCCCATCCACTAAACCCCTATTGTTATGAAAAAAGTTTCAGATATACTAACCCGTAAGGGTAGTAGTGTTGTTGCAATTGATGCCAATGCACTGGTTTTAGATGCTTTGAGGCTAATGGCCGAAAGAAATATTGGTTCGGTTATAGTTACAGAAGATGGCGAGTATGCGGGCCTGATTACCGAAAGAGATTATGCGCGTAAGGTTATTCTGGAAGGAAGATCATCTGATGGTACAACTGTGCGCGAAATTATGAGCACCGGCCTGCCTAGGATACTTCCAAATAGCTCCATAGAAACCTGCATGCATATTATGAGCGATAGTAATATTCGTTATCTGCCTGTTTTTATTTATGATAAGCTATGCGGTATTATCTCTATTAGTGATGTTGTTGCAGAAACTATACTGTTTCATGAAGCTACTATTGAGCATTTAAAGAGCTATATACAATCGTAGCAAACTGTTACCGTTTATGAAAATTAAAGGATAGGCCTGTGGTGATAGGCGTAGCTATCCTGGATATATATTGTATTCATCCCGCCCACGGCAATCGCTGCCAACTATAATTGCAATATTGCGCATAAATACAGCGCCAAATTTAGCTTACAATTGAAGGAAATTGGTTGCAGCAATTCAATATCAGCATCAACATTAGCTGTAAATTCTGCTAACACAACAATTTTGCGTATCTTGTACCACATCAAAAAAATATAGTGACATTTCAGGATTTTAATTTCAACGAGCACCTAACAGAAGGCATTACCAGCATGGGGTACACCACCCCAACACCAATACAGGGAATGGCCATTCCGATTATTTTAGACGGTAAAGATATTATTGCCTGCGCCCAAACAGGTACAGGTAAAACCGCTGCATTTTTATTGCCGGTATTAGAGCAAATAGGCCGCACCAAAAAAAACCATACAAGCACCCTAATATTAACACCAACCCGTGAGCTTGCCCAGCAAATAGACCAGCAAGTTGAAGGACTTGCCTATTTTACCGGCATTAGCTCCATTGCTGTTTTTGGCGGTGGCGATGGGCATGTTTATGAGCAGCAGCGCCGTGGTATTCAAAACAATGTAAACATTATTATTGCTACACCGGGCAGGCTGATAGCGCACCTAACATCAGGCGTATTAAAGCTAAATCAAATAAATCATTTGATATTGGACGAGGCTGACCGTATGCTGGATATGGGTTTTCAGGATGATATTATGCGCATAATAAGCTACCTGCCTAAAGAGCGGCAAACCTTATTATTTTCGGCTACTATGCCGGGGCGCATACGCAATCTGGCTAAATCAGTATTAAAAAATCCCGAGCAGATAAATATCGCCTTGTCACAACCTGCTGTTGGTATCGATCAGCAGATTTATCGTTTACACGATCAGCAAAAAACACCATTGTTACAGCATTTGCTAAAGGATGGCAATTTTGTAAGCACAATTATTTTTGCTTCAAGAAAAGAAATAGTAAAAGCATTATATAAAGAATTAAAGGGCATACAGCTTAAAGCCGAAGCCTTTCACTCAGACCTTGAACAAAAGGAAAGAGAAGAGATTCTTTTAAAATTTAAAAACAGGCAGCTGCCCATTATTATTGGTACCGATGCGCTTTCGCGTGGTATTGATGTGGAGGGGATTGACCTGGTAATTAATTATGATGTGCCCGGCGATGCCGAAGATTATATCCATCGTATTGGCCGCACCGCAAGGGCCGCTACTACCGGTACCGCTATTACCTTTGTTAATCATCGTGATGAGCGCAGGTTAAAAGGTATTGAAGAACTGATAGATAAAAAGATAACCCAACACCCGCTGCCAGAGCATTTAACCAGCATTGCCGAAGTTAAGCATGAACCCAAGCCTAACCAAAACAGGGGCAACAGGAACAAAAAACGGGTTTGGAAAAAATAAGCTTTATCTTATTATAAAATAATCATCGGGATACTTGCTTTTGTCTCGCTTGTCTTGTCTGTCTTGTAATATATTAACTGTCTTAATTATAAATCTTAAGACAGTTAGGACAGTGCAAGACCACCATCCCAATGACTATTAAGAAGCCAATGTCGTTCCTTACCCAAACAACTCGCTACTCAAATACCTATCTCCTCTATCACAGCAAATAAATACAATCACGCCTTCTTTTAGTTCCGAGGCTAATTTTATAGCTGCTGATAATGCGCCGCCGCTACTCATTCCGGCAAAAACACCTTCTTGTTTTACTAGTTTACGGGTCATTTGTACAGCCTCTTCTTCTGATATATCCATTACGCGATCAACCCGTTTTGGGTCGAATATTTTTGGCAAATAAGCCTCTGGCCAACGGCGTATACCGGGGATGGATGAGCCTTCGGTTGGCTGGCAGCCTACTATTTGTATAGCGGGGTTTACTTCTTTTAAATATTTAGAGCAGCCCATGATGGTACCGGTAGTACCCATAGAGCTTACAAAATGGGTTATTTGCTGATCGGTATCGTGCCAAATTTCGGGGCCGGTAGTTTTGTAGTGGGCCAGGTAATTATCCGGATTAGCAAACTGGTTCAGCATAAAATAATCCGGACCAGCGGCTTTCTCCTCGGCATAATCACGGCAATTTTCAATACCATCCAGCAAGATAACTTTAGCGCCAAATGCCTCCATTGTGAGTGTCCGCTCGCGGGTAGAGTTGGAGGGCAGCACCAATTCTATCTCCAGATCAAACAAATTAGCTATCATGGCTAACGCGATGCCGGTGTTGCCACTGGTAGCCTCAATAAGTTTAGTGCCGGGTTTTATGTCGCCGCGCTCTAAGGCGCTTTTTATCATGTTTAATGCGGCGCGATCCTTCACGCTGCCGCCGGGGTTATTACCCTCCAGCTTACCAAAAATCTTTACATTAGGGTTTGGATTAAGCTTTTTAATCTCAACCATTGGCGTATTGCCTATCAGATCAATAACTCCTGCCATATTATTTAGCTTTTTTTAAAACTTTCACCAAAGGGGAATGGTAAACTGTAGAATGCGGCTCGACACTTTTGGTGAGCCAAACATTACCGCCAATAACGCTATCATGCCCTACAACCGTTTCGCCGCCCAATATTGTAGCCCCCGAATAAATCACTACGTTATCTTCAACCGTTGGATGGCGCTTGGTATCGGCCATATTCTTGGCAACGCTTAACGCGCCCAGTGTTACCCCCTGGTAAAGTTTTACATGCTTCCCTATTTTAGTAGTTTCGCCAATAACTACACCTGTGCCGTGGTCAATATAAAAATACTCGTCAATTTGGGCTGCCGGGTGTATATCTATACCAGTTTTTGAGTGGGCGTATTCGGTTAGTATTCGTGGTATTAAGGGTACCTCATTTTTAAATAAACCATGCGCCAACCTGTAAAACGAAATAGCAAAAAATCCGGGATAGGTGCGTATCACTTCAAACTCGCTGCGGGCCGCGGGGTCACCCTTAAAAATAGCTTGTATATCGGTATTTAATTTTCGGTATAATTCGGGCAGCTCATTAAAAAAGCTTTCAGCAAGCCTTTCGTTATCATAGTTATTGCAGGCCTTGGTAAGATTCATTATATGGCATAGTTCGTCCTGCAGTTTTTTAAATTCATCCTGTAGTTGGCCGATAGAAATAAATACTTTTTTTGATTGTTCGGGATACATCAAACGGATCACCTGCAGGGCCCAGGTAGTAATTTCCTTGTTTGAAGGTATTGCTTCTGTTTGCTGCTGCTTATTTAAAATTTGCCGGTAAAATTCGTCGTTCATAGTATTACAATAATTTGCTACCTATTGTATTGCAAGTTTATATAAAAAATTGTTGTTTGGATGTAAAAAGTCAATAGATATTACCTTTTCAAGGGTGTTTCGTTTTTGGTAAACGGGACAGGTGGAACCGGAGCCGTGATCTAATTAACGACATTAGTAAATGCTAACTAATAATTAAGCAATTGGTACATTGCTTTTTCCAGGCGCGATTTGCCTAAGAACTGGTTTTCTAAACCCTTATCCATGGGTACAGGCGTGTCTAAGCTGGCGCAGCGCATAACAGGGGCGTCAAGCTCAAGGAAACAATTTTCTGCTATGGTAGCTGCTATTTCCGCGCCAAACCCTCCCGTTAGGGTATCCTCATGCAAAACCATTGCCTTGTGCGTTTTCTTAACGCTTTCTATAACAGTTGCGTTGTCCCAGGGTTGCAGGCTGCGCAGATCTATAATTTCAATAGATAAATCAGGATGATTACTTAAATATTCAAGGGCCCAATGTACCGCGTAACCATAGGTAATTATAGTAGCCAGAGTGCCTTTTTTTACAACCCTCGCTTTTCCTATCTCAATAAACAGCTCACCGTCGGGCACTTCGCCGGTAAGGTTACGGTATAAATATTTATGCTCGAAATACATTACCGGGTTAGGATCGGCAATAGCAGCCATTAACAATCCTTTCGCATCTGCCGGGAAAGCCGGGTACACCACTTTTAATCCCGGGGTTTTAGTGAACCATGCCTCGTTACTTTGCGAGTGGAACGGCCCGCCAGCAGTGCCCGCGCCTGTAGGCATCCGTATCACCACATCAACATTTTGCCCCCAGCGGTAATGGGTTTTAGCCAAATTATTAATTATCTGGGTAAAACCGCTGCTTACAAAATCGGCAAACTGCATTTCAACAACGGCCTTGTAACCATTTAAGGATAAACCCATCCCGGTGCCTATTATCCCCGATTCGCAAAGCGGCGTATTGCGCACGCGCGCTTTGCCAAACTCTTCTACAAAACCCTCGGTAACTTTAAATACACCACCATACCCGGCAACATCCTGGCCCATTATTACCAGGTTCTCATACTTACGCATGGCCAGCATCAGGCCATCGCGTATAGCATCAATATATCGTATTACTTTTGATGTGCCCGAAAGTTTAAATATGGGGCGGGAAGTTGTTTTATATACATCGCCCATTTCGGTAAATATATTGGGGCGGATATCTTTTTCGTTTAAAACAATTTCAATAACCGGGTCTATCTGCTTTATAAACTCATTACGCAGGTAAGGTATCCATTCGGGACGAAGAGCTTCTTCGGCTATTAAAAAATTTTCGAAACTGCTTATCGGGTCCTTATCCTGCCAGTCGTCAAATAACTCCTGCGGAACATATTTGGTGCCCGATGCTTCTTCATGCCCCCGCATCCTAAAGGTCATGCATTCCACTAAAACGGGGCGTGGTTTTGAGCGGATGCTATTGGCTATTTCACTAATTGTATAGTAAACCTCCAATACATTGTTGCCATTTATTTGCCGACCTTCAATGCCGTAACCTATTGCCTTATCAACCAGCTGCTTGCACTTGTACTGTTCGTCAGTTGGGGTTGAAAGGCCATAGCCGTTATTCTCTATCAAAAAAATAACCGGCAGGTTCCAAACCGCGGCAATATTAAGCGCCTCGTGGAAATCACCTTCACTGGTGCCGCCCTCGCCGGTAAATACTAATGTTGCTTTTTTTCTGCCTGCTAATATATCAGCTAACGCGATGCCATCAGCCAAAGCCATTTGCGGACCAAGATGAGATATCATCCCGATGATCTTATGTTCCTGCGAGCCGAAATGGAAGGACCTGTCGCGCCCTTTGGTAAAACCTGACGGCTTACCCAGCCATTGCCCAAATAAGCGATTAAAAGGCACATCACGACCGGTAAACACCCCCAGATTGCGGTGCATGGGCAGTATATACTCATCTGGCTGCATGGCCATTGCAGCGCCTACGGAAATAGCTTCCTGCCCTATACCCGAAAACCACTTACCTATACGCCCCTGGCGCAACAGGATAAGCATCTTCTCTTCAACAACACGCGGAAATAACAGCTTTTTATAAATTGCAATCAGCGTATTGTTGTCCAGGTTTTTCCGGTCAAAAATCATACAGCTAATCTACTGAAGTTTTTAAGTTTTCTAACAGTTGTTACCCGGGCAAATGCATTAAAACTTTAATGCAAGCATCTTTGCCTCCGCATTAGGCGGCACCGATGGAGCATTCAAACAATTAATTAATTGCCCGATCCTTCGGGTTGCATTATTTTATCAAATGCTTTAACTGGATAACTTCTTTTTCATCTAAAAAGCGCCAGCGGCCGCGTGGCAAATCCTTCTTGGTAAGGTTGGCATATACTACCCTGTCCAGTTTTACTACATCATAACCCAGGTGCTCAAACATACGGCGCACTACACGGTTCTTTCCGCTGTGTATCTGTATGCCCACTTCTCTTTTTGAACCGCCCGCAACGTAAGCTACCGAGTCTGGTTTTATCAAACCATCTTCAAGCTCCACGCCAAACTGCAGTTTATTCAGGTCGCCCTGTGTTAAGGCTTTATTCAGCTCAACCTGGTACAGCTTGGTAATATTACTGCGCGGGTGTGAAAGCTTATCAGCCAGGTCGCCATCATTGGTCATTAACAGCAAACCGGTTGTATTACGGTCCAAACGCCCAATTGGATATATCCGCTCGCGGCTGGCTTTTTCAACCAGGTGCATTACTGTGCGACGTTCCTGCGGATCGTCGGTAGTAGTTATATAATCTTTGGGTTTATTTAATAATACGTAAACGTTCTTTTCGCGTTTAAGCGTTTCGCCGTTGTATTTTATTTCGTCTTTAAATGGGTCAACCTTTAAACCCAGCTCATTTACCACCTCGCCGTTTACAGATACTACACCTGCCGCAATCAGTTCATCAGCCTTACGGCGAGAGCAAATACCTGCATTTGCTATATAACGGTTAAGGCGGATAAGGCCATCTTCTTCTTCTTTTTTGGTTGGTTTTTTGGCGCGTAATGTTTTTACCGGTGCATCGCGGTCGCGGGTTATCTTATCGTAAACGGGTTTATCGCCCGGTTTGCGGAATGGCTTATCACCATCGCGCTTTTTAAAGTCGCCTGTTGGTTTTGAACTGGTGAATTTGCGGTCGCCGGCTGGTTTGTCGCCAAAGCTTCTTTTGGGTTTATCGCCAAAATCTGCCCCGGTTGGTTTACGGTTCCTTGGTGCCGAATCGCCACTACCAAAACTTCTTTTAGGGCGCTCATCGTTACCAAAACTCTTTTTAGGCCTATCCTCATCGCTGCCGGCTTGTGGCCTGCCAGAATATGGTTTGTTACGCGGTAAAAAGTTTTTCTTGCTGCCGCCTGATGATTCACCGTCAAAGCTTCTTTTAGGGCGATCATCATCGCTCCCCACTGGTCTGCCAGAGTATGGTTTATTACGCGGGGTAAAGGTTTTCTTTTCGCCGGTTGATTCGCCGCCATAGCTTCTTTTCGGTTTTTCGTCGTCTCCGCCGGTTGGGCGGCCAGAATATGGCTTGCGTGGTCCAAAGCTTTTCTTTTCGCTTCCTGATGAGAAAGCGCTACGCTCGGCAGTCGGGCCGCTTGAGTATCTTTTTTTAGAACTATCGTTGTTGGGTCTGTCCGTGCTTTTTGAAGAGTTTCCACGGGTGGAAGAAGATCGTTTATTATCACCGCCTTTTGAGGGTCCATTTGATCTGCCATTCCTGTCGTCGCGACTGTTTGCTGGTCTTTTAAATACCATAGTTTTTATGTTTGCGCTTTCGCAGCGTGAGGGTCAAAGGTATAGTTTTTTGCCGGTTTTCGGATGGTTTTTTCAACTTTTTTCATCGGTTCAAAAACCGTGTTTAAACCACTTTAAAGTGCGATTTTTAAACTATTTTCAAATTATTAAAACAACAAGAACAGGTTAAGTGTTTGACAATCTGCTTTATATACCATACCTTTGTTTAACATTTATCTAAATGTATCGTTCTATGAATAGAAAAAAAATGATGAAAAAACACTTATTTACGTGCTCCGTAATGCTTGTGCTGGCTGTCATTTTCAAGCTTAACATTTGCAGTACAACGGTTATAAAACCAACGGCAAAAATAAGCCACGGCGTCTCTGGTTTTATATCATACAAAACCGATGCTACAAATGATTATAGTTTCGCTAATGAAGCTTTACCCTCAAATACTACTGTATACCGCAAACTGCAAAACTCCCTAAAAAGGCATAATTACAGAAACATCCAATCACACATTCTGCATATTAAAGCCGAAAAATTGTTCCCTATTATTGAGCCAATTTTAAGAGCCTATGGTATCCCCGAAGATTTTAAATACCTGCCATTGGTAGAGTCGGGGTTAAATGAAGGAACCTCATCAAAGGGCGCGGCAGGCTTATGGCAATTTATGCCGGGTACCGCGCGTACCTATGGCCTAAAAGTTGGCAAAGGTATTGATGAACGTAAAAACATTCGTAAATCAACTATTGCTGCCTGCAAGTATATTAAAGAGTTATATGTTGAGTTCAACAGCTGGACATTGGCTGCTGCCGCTTACAACAATGGCTCTATTAAATTAGAAAAAGCCATTCATAGCCAAAGTGAAAACAATTATTTCCGCATGAAGTTAAATCGCGAAACAGGTAATTACGTTTACAATTTAGTAGCAATGAAAGCTATAATAGGCAATCCGCAGAAATATGGCTATGGTAATTATATTACCTATGCAGCGCCTAAAAACTTTATAGCTTATAATTAAACTACGGTAATAATAATTATTACAGAGCACCATTAACCCGATCTGTCCAACTGGCAGATCGGGCATTTTTGTTTATCTTTGCATCGATTTAATGAGTGAGTTTTGAATGAGTGAATGAGTGAATGGCGCGTTGTTAAAATTAGCAGCTTAACCAATTTCTTCATTCACTCATTCACTCATTCGCTCATTCACTAATTAAATATATGAGCGAAAAACCCATCGACCTCGGCGAGCAAAGTGAAGTTGAAGTTTACGGAGCCCGGGTACATAATTTAAAAAACATTGATGTTTCTTTTCCGCGCAACCAACTGGTTGTTATTACAGGGCTGAGCGGCAGCGGTAAATCATCCCTTGCGTTTGATACCATTTATGCCGAGGGCCAGCGCCGTTATATGGAAACATTTTCGGCCTATTCGCGCCAGTTTATGGGCGGCATGGAGCGCCCCGACGTAGATAAGGTATCGGGCCTTAGCCCGGTTATCGCTATCGAGCAAAAAACCACCAGTAAAAATCCACGCTCTACAGTTGGTACCATTACAGAGATCTATGATTTTATGCGCCTGCTATTTGCCCGTACCGGCGATGCATATTCGTACGTAAGCGGCGAGAAGATGGAGCGCATGTCTGAAGATCAGATACTGAAAACCATATCAGAAAAGTTTAAAGATGAGCCGGTAAATATTTTGGCCCCGGTTGTAAAAGCCCGTAAAGGCCACTACCGCGAATTGTTTGAGCAAATACGCAAACAGGGTTACCTAAAAGTTTGGATAGATGGCGCCATTGCCGATGTTGAACCTAAAATGCAGGTAGATCGCTACAAAATTCATGATATTGATATTGTGGTAGACCGCCTGCAGGTAAGCGAGGAAAATAGCAAACGGTTATATACCTCTATACAAGCGGCTTTAAAAATTGCAAAAGGCATTATCAGGGTAGGCGATAAGGATAACAATGTAGCCTATTTTAGCAAATACCTGATGGACCCGGTTTCTGGTATATCGTATGATGAACCGCAGCCAAATACCTTCTCGTTCAACTCGCCTTATGGCGCCTGCGAAAAATGCAATGGGTTGGGATATATTTTTGAGGTGGATGAAGCGTCGGTAATTCCTAATCCTAAGCTAAGCATCTCGAATGGTGGACTTGCGCCTTTGGGCGAGTACCGCGAAACATGGATATTCCAGGTGCTAAAAGCGTTGGCGAAGAAGTTTGGGTTCTCACTATCGACCCCAATTGATAAACTGGAAAAAGATAAGCTGGATATTATCCTGAACGGCACTACCGAAATGGTAACTGTTTCTGTTGAGTACAACAAATGGAACGTACAGAGTTACCAGATAAGTTTTGATGGTATCATCCGCATGCTGGAAGAGCAGCAGGAGCGCCGCGGCGATGAAGGCATGGACGATATGGAAAACTATCGCGTACTAAAAACCTGCCCGGTTTGTGATGGAGCACGTTTGAAAAAGGAATCGCTGCATTTTAAGGTCGACCAAAAAAATATATTCGAACTATCCATAATGGATATCAATACCCTACAGAAATGGTTTGAGAATTTAGAAGACCGATTAACCGAACGCCAGAACGTCATCGCCAAAGAGATTTTAAAAGAGATACGTGCCCGTATTGTGTTTTTGATGGATGTGGGCCTGAGCTATTTAACGCTTGACCGTACTGCCAAAACGCTATCAGGTGGCGAAGCACAGCGTATAAGGCTGGCTACGCAGATAGGCTCGCAATTAATGAATGTAATGTACATTTTGGATGAGCCAAGCATTGGCCTGCACCAGCGTGATAATGAGCGTTTAATAAATGCCTTAAAGAACCTGCGCGATCTGGGTAATACCGTATTAGTGGTTGAGCATGATAAGGACATGATACTACAAGCCGACCACGTTATTGACATGGGCCCCGCTGCCGGTGTACATGGCGGCGAGATTGTTGCACAAGGCACACCTGCTGAGTTAATGGCTCATCATACCCTAACCACATCATACATTAACGGTGAGCGCGAAATTGCAGTGCCCAAGAAAAGACGCGAGGGTAATGGTAAAACATTGTCACTTAAAAAGGCTACAGGTCATAATTTAAAGAAAGTTAGTGTTGAATTTCCGTTAGGGAAGCTGATTGGCATAACCGGTGTATCAGGCAGCGGCAAATCAAGCCTGATAACAGAGACTTTGTATCCTATTTTAAATCATCATTTTTTCAGGGCCAAAAAGCACCCCCTGCCTTATGATAAAATTGAAGGATTGGAAAACATCGATAAAGTAATTGAGATAGACCAAACCGCCATAGGCCGTACGCCACGGTCGAACCCGGCAACTTATACCGGTGTTTTTTCTGATATACGTAACCTGTTTGTAGCGTTGCCTGAGTCGAGGATACGCGGTTATAAACCGGGGCGTTTCTCGTTCAACGTAAAAGGTGGCCGTTGCGAAACCTGCCAGGGCGCGGGTATGAAAGTAATAGAAATGAATTTTTTGCCCGATGTGCAGGTACCCTGCGAAGAATGCGGCGGCAGGCGCTATAACCGCGAAACTTTAGAAGTGCGTTATAAAGGTAAATCTATCAGCGACGTGCTGGACATGAGCATTGAGGATGCAGTGCCGTTTTTTGAGCATATTCCGTCCATCCACCGTAAGGTTAAAACCTTGCTGGATGTTGGTTTAGGATATATTCGTTTGGGACAATCATCAACCACCTTATCGGGCGGTGAGGCACAACGGGTTAAACTAGCGACTGAACTATCTAAAAAAGATACCGGCAATACTTTCTACATTCTTGATGAGCCAACAACAGGTCTGCATTTTGAAGACATAAATGTTTTGTTAGGCGTACTCTATCAGTTGGTAGATAAAGGCAATACGGTATTGGTAATTGAGCATAATCTGGATGTAATTAAGGTGGTAGACCATGTAATAGATTTGGGACCGGAAGGCGGATCGGGTGGTGGTAATATCCTATTCTCGGGGACACCCGAGGGGTTGTGTAAAGTGAAAGATAGTTTTACAGGGGAGTTTTTGAAGAAGGAGATGGGGTTGTAGTAAATCTTTATGTTAGTTATAATAATTGTTATTTATTATATTTGAATATGAAAGCCAAGGAATTAACGTCTGATTCTTTAAATGAACAACAAGTAATGATGTTACGGTTGTTAAGAAAGCCTTTACCTGAAGCTGACTTTGTTCAAATAAGACATCTCGCAGTAAAGCTATTATCCAAACAGCTTGATGAAACACTTGAAGATTGGGAAAAAAATAATAATATTACCGAAGAGTCATACAGCCAATTAAGCAAAAGCCATTTCCGAAGCACCTCTCAAAAAGCTTAATGAAAATTGTTTTAGACTCAAATGTATTGCTTGTAGCCATAAGCAGTCGTAGTAGTTACAGACCAATATGGGAGGCATTTATCAATAGTAAATATAAGATAATAATTTCCGATGAAGTTATTTATGAATATGAAGAGATATTACAACAACGCTCTGCTCCGGGAGTTGCAGAAATAGTCACTGAAATTTTCGTTGAATCTTCTGATGTTATATTTCAGCATGTTTATTATAATTGGAATGCAATAAAAAAAGATCCCGATGACAATAAGTTTTTCGATATAGCTGTCGCTGGAAACGCCGATTATTTAGTTACCAATGATGCTCACTTTAACATAGTTAAGCAATTGCCTTTCCCATCAGTAAAAATTATATCTGCTGAAGAGTTCTTGAATGTTATTGATTCAATGTAGTCAACTTTCATTTCAAACAAATCCATCCATATTTTGTAATTGTACATATTCAAATTACTACTGCTGTCTTTTTTGTAACATTGCATAAATATTTATAGTTGACCAAAGCCGCTAAAAAATTCCTTTCCATATTGCTAAAAGCTACCATACTGGTTTTAGCTTTCGCATTTATTTATCATCAGTACTTAAAAAAGGGCGATAGTTTAAAGCAGTTTGAGCTTTCCATAAATCACCTTAACCATCGGCACGTTATCATTGTTATGGGGGTGGTGGTATTTTTAATGTTTGCCAATTGGCTGGTAGAATGTTTTAAATGGCAGCATTTAACCCGTAAGCTGGCCCCTATAACTTTATGGGAATCTATAGAGGGGGTTTTTTGTGGTTTAACCTGGGCCATATTCACACCCAACCGTATTGGCGAATACGGTGGCCGGGTAATGTTTTTACCACCTCGTAAGCGTATTCATGGTGTTTTTGCTATGGCGGTGGGCTCGTTCGGGCAAAACGTTATTACCAATGTGTTGGGTGCGGGTGCTTTTGTTTGGTTTGCCTATACCTTTCTTAACCTTAATGCATGGGTATTGGGCGGCATCTTACTTCTTGCCATTGTTGTAATGGGCGTGTTCCTGGTATTTTACTTTAATATTAAATGGCTGGTATGGTTGTTAAACAGCATATCGTTCCTTAAAAAATATCATCGTTTTTTTGATATAATGGGCGCCTATAAATTTGAAGAATTGTTAAACATAATGTGTTTTTGCTTAACAAGGTTTTTCATTTTTTCATTCCAATATTACCTGGTAATACATTTATTGATACCTGATATCGCGTTTCATAATGTAATATTGATGACATTTATTGTATTCTTTATACAATCGGCCCTGCCCTCACTTGATCTGTTGGATGTACCCGTACGCGCTACTGCTGCTGTTACCTTATTTGCCTATGTAACCAACCAACACGTTGCCATAATTGCTGCATTTACATCCATCTGGCTTATAAATTTGATAATTCCCGCTATTTTAGGCTCAGTATTTATTTTTAATTTAAAATTCTTTGATCGCAACGTATAGTATAATTTGCTTTTTGCTTACAGGTTGTTACCTGTTATTGGTGTTGTACCTTATAAAAGGTTGGCTTAATTTGAAGCAGCCTAAAATTAACACCGGCAACCTTACAACCAGAGTGACAGTATTGATAGCTGCCCGTAATGAGGAAGCGAGGATACGCTACACCATAGAGGATATACTGGCCCAGGATTATCCTAAACAGCTAATAGAAATAATTATTGTAGATGATCACTCTACCGATCGTACTTCTGCTATTATAAGCAGCTATGCAAATAGGGGCGTAAAATTGCTACAGCTTAACGAAGCACAGCCATTAAACTCCTATAAAAAAAAGGCAATTGCTACGGCTATAGGCATGTCATCGGGCGAGCTAATGATAGCTACAGATGCTGATTGTCGTATGGGCACGCAATGGCTATCATCTATTGTTGGCTATTATGAAGCTAATCAACCGGTGATGATATCGTCACCAGTTGCTTTTTTTGAAGAGAAAACATTATTTGAACGAATGCAAACCCTGGAATTTTCATTTCTGATAGGCATAGGCGGGGCATTTATTGGAAATAAAAGAGCATCAACCTGCAATGGCGCTAACCTTGCTTACCGTAAAGATGTATTTTATGAGGTAGGTGGATTTGCAGGCATTGATGAGCTGGCCTCAGGTGATGACGAGTTATTACTGCAAAAGATAGCCGAGCGGTATCCCGGGCAAATTGGTTTTTTAAATCTTCGCGAAGCTATTGTTTATACCCATGCCAAATACACGCTGAAAGAGTTTTTACAACAACGCCGCCGCTGGGCATCAAAATCAACCAAATACAAGGATAAAAAAGTTATAGCCGTGGCCCTTTTTATGTGGTTGTTTAATATGACAATGCTGGTAAACATTGCTCTGGGTTTTTATGATAGCTGGTTCTTTAAGCTTGTATTAATACAATTTGCTATAAAGTGTTTAATTGAAGCCGTATTTCTATATTTAATATGCTCGTTTTTTAAACGTGCCGGCCTGTTACTGTTATTATTAATAGTTGCCCCGTTACATATGCTGTACCTGGCCTACCTGGGTATAATGAGTAATGCGCGCAAATATTATTGGAAAGACAGGTTGGTGAAGTAGGCCAGTGATTGTTTTTGATTTTGAGGATTTCTTTGATTCATGCTACTTTAATCGTAACCATCTCAATCACGTTCAAAAACTTGTCAATACACCCAAATTAAACGATATTTAACCAAAAGGAACAAAATATACACGTGGCCGAATTCACTCCAACACAGCGCACCTGGAAGATATTTAAACGCAATAAATTTGCAGTTGCCGGCATGTTGTTTATAGTAGTTACCATCATTATAGCCATACTGGGCTATTTAATAATGCCCGACTCTACCCCGTCGGCTAATAACCAGACCATACAACTCAGCATAAAAAAGCCTGGTGCCAAATTCATGATGCTTCGACTTATAAAACCTGAGCGCATAGATACTGTTGGTTTTTTTACTAAAATGCTGTTTGGGCAGCCAGCCTTTTACCGGGATATACCTATTACCAGTTACCGTATTCTGAAAGATTCTGTACTGGTAAACGAATATATTGGCAACGAAGATAAACCTGAAAAAAAAACATACGAATTACCTGCTGCGGTATTAGCTAAAGGGCCATCCGCTTTTATCACCCATAAAACCTTTTTGCTGGGTACTGATGTATACGGGCGCGATATGCTTAGCCGGTTGATTTTAGGGGCGCGCATATCTTTGTCAGTAGGCTTAATGGCGGTTATTATAAGTTTGCTTATTGGGGTAACCATTGGCGCTATAGCCGGTTATTTTGGCGGCTGGGTAGATGCCGCGCTTAGCTGGCTCATGAATATATTATGGGCATTACCTGCCTTGTTGTTAGTTATCGCCATTTCCTTTGCTTTAGGTAAAGGGCTTTGGCAAATATTTATAGCCGTAGGTTTATCTATGTGGGTAGAGGTTGCCCGGCTGGTGCGCGGACAGGTTTTGAGCATAAAGCAAACAGAATATATTGAAGCGGCGCGATCATTAGGTTATAATAACATGCGGATCATCGGCCGGCATATTTTACCCAATATAGCAGGACCAATATTGGTCATGGCCTCATCAAATTTTGCATCGGCTATATTATTGGAGGCCGGTCTTAGCTTTTTGGGGTTCGGTGCACAGCCGCCAATGCCCACCTGGGGCAGCATGATTAAGGAACATTATGGCTATATTATTATGGATTCGTCATTTTTATCAATAATTCCCGGATTGGCTATCATGCTGATAGTGTACGCGTTTAACCTGGTAACGGTTGGTCTTAGAGATGCTTTTGACATTAAATCGCAAAGTACACGCATTTAAATTATAATTTTTCTCTAATTTAGGCACACCGAGACCCCGAAATGCAAAACTTAGGCCAATCCTCCGGTGAGGATGAATTAATTAGATTGCTCTTAAAAAGACAGTCGGAGTTAAACTCTTTATTGGAGGTAACCCGTGCTATCAATAAAAACGCGTCCACACCTGTGTTAATACAGATGCTGGAGGTGATACTGCAAAATTATTTGCAAGTTGGCAAGTTCCGCTTTTTAATGGAGAAGGAAAACAATTATGCCTGTATTTCTAAATATGGTGGCACTGTCGAACCTGTTGGAGCATTGCATCGTTCATGTACAACATTAAGTAAGATCAAATCTCCCGAATCATTAGCCGGTAATACCGACTCAATTCTTAAAAATTACGATTTTTTCATCCCCATATACCATAAAAGCAAAGCGCTTGCATTTGCTCTGATCGGAGATTTTAACACCTCCGGCGAAATGTTGAGCAATGATTTGAATTTTATTCAAACCATGATAAACGTGATAGTTGTTGCACTCGAAAATAAAAAGTTGTTCCGCGAAAGACTGCAATCAGAACGTTTTCAAAGAGAGATGGAACTTGCTGCCGAAGTTCAAAATATGTTGATCCCTTTAAGGATGCATAAAGATAATAGTGTTGAAATAGGCGCAAGATACTTACCCCATCAAAATATTGGCGGCGATTATTATGATTTTATCAGGCTTAATGACCATGAATTTTTATGGTGCATTGCTGATGTATCAGGTAAAGGGATATCAGCAGCATTATTAATGGCTAATTTCCAGGCAAGCCTGCATGCCTGGGCCGCGGTAGAGGATGACCTAACCAATATTGTTGATCGTTTAAATCAAAAAGTGGTTTCTAATACACAAGGCGAAAGATTTATTACCTTGTTCATTGCCAAGTACAATGAGCACACGCGCAAGCTTAATTACATAAATGCCGGCCATAATGCAACGATACTATATTCAGAGGGTGAGGCTATTCCACTTAAATTAGGCTCCACTATGATAGGGGCATTTGACCAATTGCCTTTTTTAAACCAGGGCGAAATAGATATTGAGCCCGGCAGCCTGTTGGTTAATTATACAGATGGATTATTGGATTTTGAACCCTATGGTGAAAAAAGCTGGGACGAAGAATTGCTTATAGATTTTGTAATAAAGCATGGCGAATTATCGCCTGATAATTTTAACCAAACCTTAATGAATCATCTAAATATAAGCATAAAAGGAAAGCCTATTGATGATATTACCCTATTGACGTTGAGAATTTTTTAGTGGTAATAATCATTAAAGGTATCGTCTATAAAAATAATAATTTTGCAGCTACGTTTTAAGATCAAATGTTATTAGCAAGATATCAGCATACTTTTATTGAGGCAGGGTGCGACGAAGCCGGCAGGGGGTGTCTTGCAGGTCCGGTTTTTGCCGCCGCTGTAATTTTACCTCATGATTTTAATCATGACCTGCTAAATGATTCCAAACAACTAACAGAAAGCGTACGCTACGAGTTACGAATTGAAATTGAGCAAAGGGCCATTGCCCATGCTGTGGGTATTGTTGATAATGTAGAGATAGACGAAATAAATATCCTTAACGCATCTTTCCTGGCAATGCACCGTGCAATAGATAAGCTGCATTTAAAACCCCAGTTTTTAATAATTGATGGTAACCGGTTTAATAAATACCAAAGCACACCACATGAATGTATTGTAGAAGGCGATGGTAAATACTTCAGCATCGCCGCGGCATCTATTTTAGCTAAGACCTACAGAGATGATTATATGAAAAAAATTGCGGCCGAACATCCCGAATATGATTGGCACAGCAATAAAGGTTACCCAACCCTAAAACACCGCGAAACTATCCTGAAAATTGGTTATACACCTTACCATCGCAGAACTTTCCGGGTAAACGCAGCTATTGACGTAATAGAGATATGATCCTTGATTAAAACAAGTCTGGCATAAATATTCTTTTCCTATCGGGGACGTCATTGATGCACTATATAATTTACTTATTACCAACTATTTACATTTTCGTCATTTTCAATGCGGTTATTTGCAAACGCATCTTGATAGGTGTTAAATATTTCAGCTTGTATCATTAATTATACTTTTTATACTCCCGTTTTTTTGCCAAATTTATTACCTTGCGGCAGTAAATCAATTAAAATTATAATGAAGAAATTACTGATCATACTAATGCTGGTATCGCCTGTGTTTTGTTTTGCACAGAAAACCACCCCAAAAACTTACGATCTGCTGATAGGCACCTACACCCGCCGCAATGGCAGTAAGGGCATATATGTTTACCGGTTTTATGCCGAAACAGGAAAAGTAGCTTATTTAAGTGAAATTGACGGCATTGATAACCCTTCCTACTTAGCAGTATCTAATGATTATAAATTTGTTTACTCGGCAAACGAGGGGAAGGGCCTGGGTACTGTTGGCGCTTTTAAATTTGATGTTAAAACCGGCAAGCTGGATAGTCTAAACCAACAACCCGGCTATGGTGGCCCTGCTTATATAGCAATTGATAAAGATCAAAAAAATGTATTTACAGCCAATTATAATGGCGGCAGCTTAACGGTTTACCCGATAGCTAAAGACGGCTCATTGGGCCCAATGTCGCAAAAAATACAGGACGAAGGCAGTAGTATAGACAAAAAAAGGCAAGAAGGCCCGCATGTACATACCGCTATGCTATCGCCTGATGGCAAATATTTACTATATACAGATCTTGGTACCGATAAAATAAATATCTATCGTTACAAAGCATCAAAAAATCCGCCGTTAACCCCGGCGTCTCCTGCTTTTGTTAGTGCTATACCGGGCAACGGCCCGCGCCATTTGGAGTTTTCGCCTAATGGTAAATTTTTATATAACGTACAGGAAATGGGTTCGGCAGTTACGGCTTATAAATATGATGATGGCAAGTTAACTGCTTTCCAAACCGTTACCATGCTTGCCGATGGCTTTACCGGCGCGGTTGGCGCGGCTGATATCCATATTTCGCCTGATGGTTTGTTTTTATATGCAACCAACCGCGGTGTAGCTAATGAAATTGTAACCTACAGCATTAATCAGGCAAATGGCGAGCTTACCTTTGTTGATCGTAATAAAGTAGGCAAGGCCCCGCGCAACTTTATTATAGAGCCTGCGGGTAATTTTCTGTTAGTTGCTAATCAAGACTCGAATAATATCCTCATTTTTAAGAGAGATAAAACTACAGGCAAGCTAACCTTAACCCCTACAATTATTGAAGTTGGCGCACCGGTATGTTTAAAACTGGTACCTGTTGAATAAAGCTTTTAAGCTATAAACTAATTAAAAAAGCGGCTGCCCTTATTAAAAGGCAGCCGCTTTTGCATTTAAATATGAATTAAAATATATTTAAAAAAAAAGATCAGCAGCTATATTATAACATGTTTAGCGATTAGATTATTGAGTAATTATTTAATAATTCTTGATTTTCAGCTAATTACAATTTTGGGTGTCCCAAGGTGTCCCAAGGTGTATCACGTGTCCCTGGGACAGTACAGTAATAACATTTAACTGGTAAAGGTTTATTACGCAGCCTATAAATCTTATGTTGTTAACTCAATCCAAACAGGGCAATGATCGCTTGTTTTTTCCCACCCGCGAACATTCCTGTCAACCCCGGCAGCAAGCAGGCGTTGGTTAATATGCCGGCTTAATAAAAAATGATCAATACGCAAGCCTGCATCGCGTGCATACGCGTTCCTGAAATAATCATAAAAGGTATAAATCTTTTCGTTGGGATAAAGTTTCCGTATAGCATCGGTCCAGCCCTGGTCTGCCAGGTTTTTAAACGCCACCCTCACTTCCGGTCTAAATAGTGCATCATCCAGCCATCTTTCCGGCTTGTAAACATCCAGTTCGGTAGGCATTACATTATAATCTCCGCATAAAACAACCGGCATATCATGAATAATCAAACTGGCGGCATGCGCCGTAAGCCTTTCAAACCAGGCCAATTTATAATCAAACTTAGGTCCGGGGGCAGGATTACCATTTGGCAGGTAAAGGCAACCAATTATAATACCATCTACAATAGCTTCTATGTATCTGCTATGTGTATCGTCAGGATCACCGGGGAGCCCGCGCCTTAGCTCCTTAATATCTCCGCTGCGCGATAATATAGCCACACCGTTCCAGCTCTTTTGCCCATGCCAGATGGCTGTATAACCGGCATCATTAATAGCCTGTAAAGGAAATTTTTCGTCGGGTGCTTTTAATTCCTGCAGGCAAACCACATCAGGTGCGGTTTCGTCCAGCCAGCGTAGCAAAACCGGCAGGCGGCCATTAACACCGTTAACGTTATAGGTAGCTATTTTCATATCTGTACATCAAATCTACACACTAAAAATGTTTAATCCAATGCGAAACGACGCGGCCAAAACACAATTTATATCTCGAATTTATCAGCTGCATTAGCAAACAAAAAAACCCCGGATATTGACCGGGGCTTTTTCAATTTTAAACTGATAATACAGCCATTATACTGTATTTGATTTTTTACTTTATTGTGTGATAGTAACTGTACCCATATCTTTTACAGCGCCATTAATTACTGTAACGTTATCTATAGTTTTTAATGCATAAGGGCTCACAGGAACAAAGTTAACCTTATAAATACCTGCAGACAGGCCCGGAAAATAAAATTTCCCTGTAGCATCAGCAACAGTACCTACAGTATCTGTGCCCATAATAGCATATACCCTGGGATAAGATGCCACCGGCGTAACTACGCCGGTTAATACGCCCGAAACAGCTTGTGGTATAGTTCTGATAACCGGTTTTAAATTATATTTACCGCTACCGGTAGCAACAATAGATTGTGCCGCGTCAAAATCAAGCATTAGGGTGTATGCTACACCGGCAACAAGGTCATCCTGTACTTTTAGTTTTACGCCCGAGGTTTGTCCGCTGGGTGTATTCAGATCATAAGAAACACCGCCAATTACTACGCGGTTACCTGTGCTGTTCAATACCAAACGTACTTCTTGCAATTTTCCGGCAGGTACATCCACACCGGCAAGTACAGTATCACGCCCCTGCCTAAAGTGAAGTATATCAATCGGCGATGCGTTAACATCGATTACCTTTTGCCCACCTGCTGATATAATTACAACTTGTTTAATATTTAAAATTACAGCGTCATAAGAACCCGGGGCGTCGGTTAGTTTAACGGTAACATGTGTGGTGCCAGATGAATCAGAGTTGTTTTTCGTACATGATGCAAATCCTAAACTTGCAATTGCAACAGCAAATAATATTAGCTTTTTCATTTGTCTTATAAATTAGTGAATAAATATATACACCCCCCTATGACAAACATTATACCAACAGTTATTGTATAGTTAAAGCCCTTGCCTTCCGTTATTGTAAACTGTCTTGCGGGCAGTACATTTTTAGGCTTCAGGCGAATAATTAAAAAGGTCTTTTATAAATTCCTATTACTAATATAGTTCTGCAGCAGTTGCCGGTAGCCATCACCGATAGGTATTTCGCGGTCTTTAATTACTAGTTGGGCTTTTTGGATAGAATCGATCTTATCCAATGCAATTATATAGGATTTATGTATCCGCATAAATTTTATAGGATTCAGTTTTTCTTCTATATTCTTTAAACCCATACGGGTAATTATTATTTTACCTGATATCATGTTAATACGCACATAATCTTTTAATCCTTCTATAAAGGCTACTTCATCCAGCATTACTTTTACCAGCGAATAATTTGCGTTAACAAACACATGGTCGTCTGTTTTTAGGGGAGCTTTATTAACCTGCTCTATCATCTTAAACATACTATGTGCCCTTTGTGCCGCTTTTAAAAACCGCGGAAATGATACCGGCTTCAAGAGATAATCTACCACATCAAGGTCAAAGCTATCAACAGCATGTTCTTCATAGGCAGTAACCAATATAGCAAGCGGCTGATTTTTTAGTGAGCGTAAAAAATCCAGGCCGTTTACTCCCGGCATTTGTATGTCTAAAAAGATCAGGTCAACAGATTGCTCATTCAGAACATTCATTGCTTCGAATGCATTGCGGCTAGCACCAACCAGTTTTAAAAATGGTATCTGTTTAATATTATCTTCCATTAAATCAAGGGCAAGGGGTTCGTCATCTACTATTAAACAGTTCATGTTTTACGGGCTTAGGAGTTTGTTAAGTATAAGGTGATATTATTATAATGTGATAGTTTGACCATTGAGCGTTTAATCTGACCAATAATAATGTTTAACTGTTTTAATCGCAAAAAATTACCTGCTGGTGTGAAAAAACTAAGTATACGTCGCATTTAACATTTGTTAACATTAAAGTTTTCAAACTTAGCTGCATCATTATGAAGAAACTCGTACTAATTCTGCTTCTTACAGGAATAACAGCTCTTACTGCCAGTGCGCAGGGAGAATTAAAAAGTAAAGTACTGATAAGTGGCTCTTACACTACTACACTTGATCTTTTTTTGGATAATTTAGCAAATAAGTATCATTTGCAAATTATTTTTAACCGTGGCCTTATAAACCGCTTTGATGTGGTAGAACATTATGAGAATGAACCACTTAAAAATGTATTAAACCAAGTATGTAAGGCAAATGATTTACATTATTGGGTTGATGCGGATCAGGCTATTTATGTTATTGAAGAACCGCAAGATGTAGCTGCTTTAAAGAAAATGCGGGCTAACCCGCCGCCTGAAAATCCAGATAACCCAATCCCGATAGTAAAAACCCCTGTTTCGTCTGCTATTATTGTGCATAGTGATGGGCCGGCAGCAGTGAAAGTTATGCCAAAATCAGTAAACTTTACTATTTCGGGCAAGGTTATAGACCAGGGTACGGGTGAATCATTACCAGCTTCTGTTATAACCGTACGTAATAGCAAAATAAGTACAACCGCTAATGTTGACGGGAATTTTACTATTTTAAATGTACCGGCTGATACCTGTAAACTGGATATTACTTATATGGGTTACCGGGCCGATACATTTGAGTTAACCCCCGAAAACATAAAAGGGAATATAACTATAGGGCTATTTGCCTCAAATAAGGCATTAAATGAAGTAGTAATTAATGATAAAAGAACCGAATCATTAATGAGTACCGATAAACGAAGGGTAAGCGTATTGCAAATATCACCGCAAAAATTAGAAACGCTGCCCAGTTTAGGCGAAAAAGATATTTTACGATCCTTCCAATTAATGCCCGGTGTAAGCGGCAGCAATGAATCTTCATCCGGCGTATATGTACGCGGCGGTACACCCGATCAGAATTTGGTTTTGTTTGATGGATTTACCGTATACCAGGTAGACCACTTATACGGTTTTTTCAGTGCATTTAACAGTAACGCCGTAAAGGATGTTACTTTGTATAAAGGTGGTTTTTCGTCTAAATATGGTGGCCGCTTATCAAGCGTTACTGATATGGTAGGCAAAGAAGGCAATAAAAAAGAGGCCAATTATGGTATAGATCTTAGTTTATTAAGTGCAAACGCATTTGCCGAATTGCCTTTAGGCAATGAATCAACTTTGCTGTTAGCCTACCGCCATTCTTACCAGGGGCCCTTATATAATAAAATATTCCAAAAGTTTAATAGCACACAAACAACAAGTGGCGGCGGTGGTGGCCCGGGTGGCCCGCCGCGAGGAGGTGGCGGCGGCAGGTTTGGTGGTGGTGGGGCTAGCTCGGTTACTGTGCCTACCTCTTACTTTTATGATCTAAATGCCAAATACACCTATACCCCCGACCAGAAAAACCTTTTCTCATGGAGCTTATACCAGGGAGATGATAATTTGGATAATAGCCGTATCTTAAATTTACCATCGTTTTTTGCGGGGGGCGGAAATCTTAATAGTACAGATAAAACTACTTATGGCAATTTAGGCTCAAGCTTAAAATGGTCAAGACAGTGGGATCCTAAATTATACTCAAATACATTATTAAGCTATTCTACTTACCATAGTTACAGGGACAATAGTACAGCGTTAACTTCAACAGATGCTTCCGGTGTTTCAACTACCATTAACAGCGGCACATTTGAAACAAATAATGTAAAAGATCTGAGCTTTAAATCAGATTGGGAATGGCAGTTTAAAAATAATTATAAGCTATTGTTTGGCACCTTTGTATCACACCAGGATGTAGCTTATAATTATAGCCAGAACGATACCAGCGTATTGATAGATCAGCACAGGCAAGCAATAACCGGCGGAGGGTATACCGAAATTGAAGCCAACCCGACTGATAAACTGCAAATAAAACCGGGCGTGCGTACCACTTATTACAACCAAACCTCCAAGTTATATATAGAGCCGCGCATGTCTGCAACTTATACGGTTACAGACCAACTTACCTTAAAAGCATCAACCGGGCGGTTTAACCAGTTTACAGACAAGGTTATACGCGAAGATGTGTTGTCTGGGAGCCGTGATTTTTGGGTGCTGGCCAACGGAACTACTATACCGGTATCTACAGCCAATCATTATATTAGTGGCTTTAGTTATGAGACCAAAGATTTTTTGGTTGATGTGGAAGGATATTATAAACAACTGAGCGGTTTAACAGAGTACTCTGAACGCGAAACAGGCAACCGGCGTACCGGGATAACGCTTGAGCAGCATTTTTATACCGGTACAGGATACACCAGGGGTGTTGAAGTGCTGCTGCAAAAAACACGCGGCAACTATACCGGGTGGATAAGCTATACCTATGCAGAGGCCATTAATAATTTTGCCATTTATGGCGGCGAGTTTCCGGCAAACCAGGATACAAAGCATGAGTTTAAAACGGTACACATGTATAAGTACGGTCGTTGGTCGTTTGCTGCAACCTGGATATTTGCAACCGGGCGGCCCTATACTGCTCCTTTAAGCAGCTTTACTATAAATGATTACACCGGCAACAGTCATAATTATTTAACTATAAGCGCAGAGAATGGCGAGCGCTTACCTAACTATAGCCGGTTAGATGCCGCTGTTACCTATGACCTGATAAAAACAGATAGCCGCAAAATAGGCAGCATAGGTTTTTCGCTTTTCAATATGTACAACCGTGCCAACGTTTGGTATAAACAATACACTATAGTAAATAACCAGGTTATTACTTCTAACGTAGATTACCTGGGCTTTACACCTAATATAACACTTAGTTTAAGATGGAAATAAAAAAATCAGTACCCTATTATTATCTATCAGCAATAGTATTGTTTTTTGCTATTGGCGCGTTGTTATCAGCCTGCCAAAAAACCAGTACTCCCACCGTATCCGGTATTGATAAGCCCGTTGTTGAGGGCTATCTGGTACCCGGCACCAAAACTCTGGTTAAGGTTTATTACCAGAAATACCTGGATGATACTATAACTTACGGTTTCCCCATTACCGGGCTTAAACTAAATATATCAGACGGGACAAACACCGTGCAATTGATAGAAACCACACCCGGTAATTATACCTGGAGCGACACTACCTTTATACAGGAAAAAAAGACCTATGCGCTTAATTTTACTTACCAGGGCAGTACAATTTCTTCAAAAACAACCGTGCCCGATAAACCCACCGGCTTTAAGGCGTCAGATACTTTACAAAGAGTTCCATTCAGGGGGGCGGGTATAACCACAACAACTACATTTGTACCGGTAACGTTTAGCTGGACCAGCCCTGCAAGTTGGTTTTATTTAATGGTTTATAAAAACACAAGCACTGTTATGTATCCAACCAATTCTAACAGCAACCCCTACCATGATAATGAAACGCTTATAGGGCAGGTAGCTCTTTTTAATACCCAGCCTACAATATTTGCTTATACCGGTATGTATAAAGTACAGCTGTTCCATATTAACCAGGAGTATAACGATGCCATAAGTGCCGGTGGTGGCACATCGCTTAGTTTAACCAACCCATCAACCAATATTGTAAACGGGTTGGGTATTTTTACTTCCATGCAGGCAGCTACATTACCCCTGAATGTGCAATTACAGTAAAAGGAAGCAATAAAAAGGTGATAAAGTGTTTCACAAATTAATGAAACACATGAAACACTCTTTTAGGTTAATCTATTGATATACAGTGCTTTAATAAAATGAGTGAAACACTTTGAAACAGTACAAAAGCTTTAGGTAAAGCAGTATAAGTGGCTTATAATAAGAACTTTATCATATTTTATCGATTTTTGCAAATTTAGGGTGAAACACTTTTTTCAAATATGAGACATGTATGTATCGCCCTTAAATACAAGATGGGGTGAGCCATTGAATAATGAAGACAAGTTGATAGCGATTTACTAATCATACCGGGGCCTGTCCCGGTCATAATCTGAGCGGGTGGACAGTGTTTTCTTTCGTCGCTTTATATCTTCATCCACGTGGTCGGGATATACACTGTCAATAACGGTTATATCGCGCTCTTTATCCCTATCGGCATAATAAACATTAGCTTCAAAGGTCTTTGCAATGGCCACATCATAAGGCCCTTTGGGCGACATCAACTTTACAAATACCGGTAAGCATTCAAACAAAATAAACAGGTAGCCAATAAAGGATATGGCCAGGTAAGTATCCACGTCACGAGTGCCATTTTCATTATAGGTTAACTGTCCCAGTGCCCAGTTACGGTCGGCAAAGCCGGCAACTTTAGCCAGGCTATCCAACTGGCGCTCATTAAGCATTTTAACACCGTTCACCCCTTCATATTCTTTTCGCTGACTAAGGTATTGGTCCATTTTATCAGCATTGCCCGTTACCAGTTTTAGCCGATCCTCCTTTTCCTGTAAAACAGTTTGTTTTTGTTTGGCATAGGTACCATAACCCACAATGCCTGATGTTTGATTGTTTTTTTCGCCAAAAACTTCTTCATTCAACTGGGTGCGTGAGCGGTTAATATCTTTTTCGAGCGAATCTTTTTCTTTTTTCAGATCGGCGGTTTTTGCCAGCTCCATGCCATACTTTTCGCTGTAGGTTTTTTGCAGCGTATCTATCTTGCTGTGCTGACCTTTTAGATAAGCGGTCTTTAATTTTTGGCGGATTTCTTTATCAAATATTTTTAATTCTAACGGGCGCGATATTACAATCCCAATCATTATGGCCAGTAAAATACGTGGCGACGCCTGTAATATTTGTTGATTAGTGCTGCCTTCTTTGTTGATGCTGGATACAATGTAGCGGTCCATATTAAATATGGCCGTGCCCCATAACATACCGAACAGAATGGCAAAACCTACCGCGAAGGCATCCCCATTAAAAACAAAATACATAGCATAGCCGCCCGAAAGTGATGCAAATAGCGCTGTGAAAAAAATAGTAGCGCCAATGCCTACATATTTATTATGTTCGATAGGGTATTTCTTTAAGGTATCAATGTGGGCGCCCGAACAGAACCAAAAAAAACGGGTAACTTTTTCCATTAATTATACTATAATATTGATAAACATATATGAAACGCACTTAGGTAACGATTGTTACAAAATAA
>NZ_JAQBOW010000125.1 GCF_028287845.1 Mucilaginibacter sp. | reverse complement strand
TTTTGGTGATGAGCGCAATGTGCCGCAAACCGATAAGAATAGCAATTACTTGATGGCAAAAAAAGCGCTGTTTGAGCCTTTGTATATTGATAGCGATCATATTTTCCCGGTTGATACAACGCTAACTCCAAAAGAGGCTGCACAAAAATATGCCGAAACTATAGCAGAGTTTTTTGACGAGGATGAAATGAGTTTTGACCTGGTATTATTAGGTTTAGGTGATAATTCGCATACCGCGTCACTGTTCCCACATACCCCGGTTTTGCATGACCTAACCCCATCGGTAAAAGAAGTTTGGCTGGAAGATCAGCAGGTGTACCGCATCACCTTAAATGCCCCGCTAATTAATGAGGCAAAATACATTGCCTTTTTAGTTTATGGCGAAGGTAAAGCAGAGGCTGTGCACCATGTATTGGAGGATAATGAGGATATTGAAAATTATCCTGCGCAATTGATCGATTCTATTACCGGCGAGGTAGAGTGGTTTTTGGATGAAGCGGCGGCAGCTAAGTTGGAAAATCAATAACATCTGCTTTTCAGTCTAAGTGCCTATTTTATTATTTTCTCCTAAATAATTGCCTGCCTTTACTTTAAGGCGATGGCGCAAATTTACTTATTATTCGCCCTCGAAGCCCCTTTATAACTATTACGTTTTCGTATAAAAATGAGGTGTAATAGCCTTTAACTATTATAATATTTTATACTTTGCGGCATAAATAATAACAATAAGTAAGATGAGTTTTGAAGATCAGATCAAATCCATATTCGTAGAAGAAAGCCGGATACCGGAAGAATTCAGGATAGAAGAGATCCACCAACGCGAATATTTATGTAATGGTGAAATGAAAAAATGGGATGGCCCGGTTAGCGAGGTTTATTCGCCGGTTTGCATTCCCGGGCCCAATGGTTTGCAACGCAAACTAATAGGCACCTATCCCATCTGTACAGAAAAGGAAGCCAACGAGGCTTTAGAGGCGGCTATAGCCGCTTATGACAATGGCCGGGGCGAATGGCCCACCATGAGCATTGACGGCCGTATAAAGTGCCTGGAACAGTTCATTTTTAAAATGATAGAACAGCGCGGTTTGGTAGTTAAACTCATCATGTGGGAAATAGGCAAATCATACACCGACTCTGCCAAAGAGTTTGACCGTACCATCGAATACATCAATGCAACTATTGACGCGTTGAAAGATATAGACCGCCAATCGTCACGCTTTGAAATATCAGAGGGTGTTGTTGCGCAGGTACGTCGTTCGCCTTTGGGTGTTGTATTATGTATGGGGCCATTTAACTACCCGCTTAACGAAACCTTTACTACATTAATACCCGCCCTAATAATGGGCAACACGTTATTATTTAAACCGCCTAAGCATGGTACGCTTTTGCATTATCCATTGCTTAAGGCATTCCAGGAATCGTTCCCTAAAGGGGTGGTTAATACGGTTTATGGCCGGGGCGCGGTGGTAACGCCGGGCCTAATGGCTACAGGCAATATTAATGTCCTGGCATTTATTGGGTCAAGTAAGGTAGCTAATGATTTGAAAAAGCGTCACCCTAAAATAAACCGGCTACGTGCTGTTTTAAGTTTGGATGCCAAGAACTTAGCTATCATCACCAAAAATGCCGATCTGAAACTGGCTGTTAACGAGTGTATTTTAGGTTCATTATCATTTAACGGGCAACGTTGCACCGCTATAAAGATCATCTATGTGCACAAAGACGTAGCCGATGAATTTTTAAAACTATTAAGCGAAGCCATACCTAAATTGCCATTTGGTTTACCATGGGATAAAGACGTTAAATTAACACCGTTACCCGAACCGCATAAGCCCGATTTCCTGAAAGAAACCATCGCCGATGCTGTTGCAAATGGTGCAAGGGTTGTTAATGAAAATGGTGGTGCAACTGCTGCTTCATTTGTTTACCCTGCTATTTTATATCCTGTTAACGATAAAATGAAGCTATTCCGCGAGGAGCAGTTTGGCCCGGTTATCCCGGTAGTGCCGTTTACAAATATTGAAGAACCAATTGCCTACCAGATAGATTCGCCGCATGGCCAGCAGGTAAGTATTTTTAGCGAGAATGCCAATGAGATCGCTGCGTTGATAGATCCGTTTGTTAACCTGGTTAGCCGGGTTAATATCAATACCCAATGCCAGCGCGGACCGGATGTATTTCCATTCACCGGCCGTAAAGACAGCGCAGAAGGCACCCTTTCTGTGCATGATGCTTTGCGCGCTTTCTCTATACGCTCCTTGGTTGCTGCTAAATTAAATGAGGCCAACAAACACCTTATTAACGAAATTGTTAATGATAACTCATCCAATTTCCTGAGTACGAAGTTTATACTATAGCGCTATTTCAGACTTACGAAGTAATTAAACTTCGTAAGTCTTTGATGCATCTTGTTACACGTGTGGTGAAACAAAATGTAACAAGTGTAACAATATTTCGACCTAAAATATTGTTTATGAGTTAATTACGAAAAAGTGGTGTAACAAAATGTAACAACTTATTCGTCAGTATTTTTAGGTGCGATTTAAAGTTTTATCATTGATAATCAAATGATTGCAAATTACCAATTTTTGCAGTGGTGAAACAAGATTTTGAAACAAGATTACCTAAAACATATTCAGTAATCTCTATTGCTCTACCGGGTGCTTTATCAGGTAAAGCCCGTCTTCAATCAACTTTTTAAGCTCGGGTAGCGCCGCTGCCTTATCCTTTAAAAATTGGGTTATTATTAAGGCTAATTCCTGTTCATCGTTTTTATGATCCAGTATTTCTAATACCTCTAACGCACATAACCAATCTTGCGGAAAATCCTGTTGAAGCTGATCCCAAATGTATGGCAGGCGGTCATACCCCGACTTCTGTTCGCGGCAGTTCCGTACCCGTTGATATAACCGGTGCAGGTTTAGTTTTTGTTCTGAGTAAGTTGGATGATAGGTACTGGTTTTGGGGCTGTAACCAATTTCTTCAAATGTATTTTTATCGGCGGCACCGCTGTAAACCGATATAATGCTTTCGCCAACAGCCATATCATACACACCCCATGCCGGGTCGAACAGTATTTGTCCATCTGCTGATTTTACGGTACAATCTTCAAAAGTAATAAGCAGGGTTTTACCATTTTTAACCAAAAGAGTTTTTACAATTCCTTTTAAATTTATTCCGCTTTCAAAACTTAGCTGCGCCTGCTCGCCTACACTTACGCCAACTGAAAGTAGTTCGTCCCTATTAAAATCTTCAAAAGGTGTATCATATCCTTTTAACCGTCCAACCGGCGAGCTAAAGCCATCTTTATGATAATCCTTTCCATGGCCGTTTAATTGTTTATCCGCATAAGCCAATGCCGCAGGGCCGGTAAGTTTGATAAACGCGGGTTGCCCGTTAGCATCCTTCATAAAATTGGTTAATGTACCCGACACCTGCAGGCCCGAGCTATAAACCACGGTGCAGGTATTGCCGCTTTCTACGGCTTTTTGCAAACCATAACTACCTCCAATACGAAAAGACATTTTATCTGCAAATTGCTCCAAAACAGCTATCAGGTTTTGGAAAGTTGGGGTTACAAATAATTGTTGTTGCGGTTGGGTAATATCATAAGCATAGTTCACCGCTTCGGGTGTATACCAAAGTTTTTTTACATGAGGCTGCATACAAGTTGCACTTTCGCCGATAGATGATAATAAACCTGCTCCGTATATCTTTGGTTTTTCAAGTGTGCCTATCAGGCCATACTCTACCGTCCACCAATGTAAGCGGCTAAGTAATGCCATTTCTGATGGTTCGCCCATATTTTGCTGCCAATAGGCCACCTGCTCCTCTGCGTTTTTTAGCCCTATCGGATCGGCATCAGGCATTTCTTTCAGGATAGACAACGCACGTATAGCCTCATACAATTCATAGTCCTGTGCCGAAAACATTGCTTTTGCACCTATCGATCCAAAATAACTTAAATATTGATGATAATCCGGGTCGGCGATAATAGGCGCGTGCCCGGCAGATTCATGAATAATATCCGGCGCAGGTGTATATTCAATATGTTTTAGCTGGCGTATATCCGCAGCAATAACCAATACTTTGTAAGCCTGGTATTCCATAAAGGCCGCGGGCGGTATAAAGCCATCAACGGTAACAGCGCCCCAGCCAATTTTTGCCAGGGCATGGTTCATTTCCTGCAGCCGGGGAATATGGTCAATGGTCAACCCCGCTTTTACTAATCCGGGGATATAAGGATAAAAGGCTACATCCGTTAAATAGCTAAACTTTTGGCGCATTATATAGCGCCATACGGCCTGGTCAATAGGCGTATAATGCTCGTAGTGTTGGCCTACAATATATTGCCTGAGGTGGTTTGGCAATGCAGCTACCTGCGGATTATTAAAGTCTTCGAAGTCCATTACATATTTTTTAATCTATTTAACAACCGCCCGAAGAGTCGCACGGTGAGTCCTCGCCGTCCTGCAAAAACGCGCGCCGTCTATTCACCCGGTCATCCCTTTGCTCGACCACCTCTCTCTTCGCCTTTTTGCGTAAAGAGGGTATTCGGGGCTTTTATAAGTTCCCCCTTAGTTCCTGTTCCCTTTCAATTGCCTCAAACAACGCTTTAAAATTACCTGCACCGAATGATTTAGCACCTTTACGCTGTATGATCTCGAAAAACAAGGTTGGCCTGTCCTCTACCGGTTTGCTGAATATTTGCAATAAATATCCCTCATCGTCGCGGTCAACCAAAATACCCAGCTTTTCCAGCGGACCCAAATCTTCATCAATATGTCCTACACGCGCGGTCAATTCTTTATAGTAAGAGGTTGGTACGGTTAAAAACTCAACACCCCGGCTTTGCAAATCGGTTACTGTTTTTATAATATCATGTGTGGCAAGGGCTAAATGCTGCACGCCTTCATCCTCATAAAACTCTAAATACTCTTCAATTTGCGATTTCTTTTTGCCTTCCGCAGGCTCATTTATCGGAAATTTCACATAGCCGTTTCCGTTACTCATCACCTTACTCATCAGGGCAGAATATTCTGTCGAGATCATTTTATCATCAAACGTAAGGATGTTTTTAAAACCCATTATATCTTCATAAAAACTTACCCACCCATTCATTTTATGCCAGCCTACATTGCCCACGCAATGGTCAACATACAACAGGCCGGCATCCTTTGGCTGATAATTGGTTTCCAACTTCTGGTATCCCGGCAAAAACAATCCTTTATAATTTTTTCGTTCGATGAAAAGGTGCACCGTTTCGCCATATAACTTAATGCCACTGGTGCGCACTTCGCCAAATTCATCGGTAATGGTTTGCGGCAGTTGGTATGGTTCTGCACCACGAGCGGTGGTTTGTTCAAAGGCATCGTAAGCATCGTCAACCCATAGGGCTAAAACTTTTACACCATCGCCGTGCTTTTTTATATGTTCGGCTATTGGGTGGTCAGAGTGCAGGGGCGAGGTCAATACCAGCCTAATCTTTCCCTGCTGCAAAACATACGATGCACGATCGCGCACGCCAGTTTCAGGCCCGGCGTAGGCCAGGTCCTGAAAGCCGAACGCTGTTTTATAATAATATGCAGCTTGTTTGGCATTGCCTACGTAAAACTCCACGTAATCGGTACCGTTAAGCGGCAAGAAATCGGCAGCCTCCTCTAAATCTCCCCTGGTAGAAGAGGTTTTTTTATTTTCTATTATTTGTATTGCCATGATATGGATAAATATTATGTTCTTTTAATCTGTTTTAAACAACCCTCTTTCCCGCTAGCGGAAGAGACCGACTTGCAATGAACGTACGCCGTCAACTCACCCGGTCATCGCTTTACCCGACCACCCTCTCTTCGTCTTTGGCGTAAAGAGGGTTATTGATGCTGTTTAGCTTATCCAACTCTTATAATAATTCTCATCTTCAATTTTAACCGCATCTTCAGTTATCATCAACGGGTGAAAGGGGTCTATCATGACCGCCAGTTCATCTGTTGATTCCTTACCGATAGATCGCTCTACCGTACCCGGCGCCGGCCCATGCGGTATACCGCCGGGATGCAAGGTAATCTGACCTTTCACTACACTTTTACGACTCATAAAATCACCATCTACATAATATAGCACCTCATCGCTATCCACATTACTATGATTGTATGGCGCAGGGATAGAAAGCGGGTGATAATCAAATTTGCGTGGCACAAAAGAGCAGATCACGAAGTTATTTCCCTCAAAAGTTTGGTGTACGGGTGGTGGCTGATGCAGCCTACCGGTTATCGGCTCAAAATCATGGATGGAAAATGCCCATGGATAGTGAAAGCCATCCCATCCCACAAAATCAAACGGATGTGTGCCGTATATATAAGGATATATTAATCCCTGCTTTTTGATGAGTATTTTAAAGTCGCCTTTTTCATCATTCGTTTGCAGGTTTTCGGGCCGGCGAATATCACGCTCACAATAAGGCGCATGCTCCATTAGTTGTCCATAACTATTTAAATAACGTTTTGGCGAACGAATAGGGCTAAAGCTTTCTACTATAAACAGGCGGTTGGCTTCTGTATCAAATTCCATCTGATAAATAGTACCGCGTGGAATAATCAGGTAATCGCCATAAGCAAATTTGATATTGCCGAAACCTGTTTTTAAAGTGCCTGTGCCTTCGTGTATAAAAACCACCTCATCGGCCTGGCTGTTCTTGTAGAAGTAGTCGGTCATTGATTTACGCGGAGCGGCAAGCGAAATATGCAGATCATTGTTAACCAAAACTGGTTTGCGGCTTTGCAAATAATCATCGGCTGGTTCTATATTAAACCCCAGCAGGCTGGTATGCTTCAAATGTTTTTCGCGGGCTATTTTTGGCGCTACCGAATA
>NZ_JAQBOW010000017.1 GCF_028287845.1 Mucilaginibacter sp. | reverse complement strand
CTTTGATGTAACAATAGCCTGATCTGCCCAGTCTTAACAACAACAATAATCATAAGCAAACAATTTTGTCGTTATAATATTATATTTGTACGCTTTATTAATAAGAATTTAACAAGATGGAAGAGTTAGTCCGTTTTCTATTTATTGCAATCGCAATATTATATATCCTTAGGGCCATTGTGCGTTGGGCTCTGCCTATGCTTTTTCAAAGCATGGTAAATAAGGCACAGCAACAAAATCAGCAAACAAATTATAAAAGCCAGGAAAAACCTACCGGCCGCGTAAAAGTTGATTATGTTCCCGAAAATCAAAAAGGCAAATTTCCTGATAGCGAAGGCGAATTTGTAGATTACGAAGAAATAAAATAACCAAATGATATCTGATGACATATTCAAGCGCAGGCGTAATCATAATAATACGCCTAAGCCTGCTTTGCTCATCATTACCAATTACGTAGTATGCAGCGTCCTTTTTTCGCTGGATAATAAAATAAACTGGTTTTTCGGGCTTACAATTATTCTGCTCGCCGTATATAATTATTTCAATATCCGCCGCAACCACGAAGATTACAACAAGGTAAATATTATCGCTTACGTTATCAGTTTGCTTGGCCTGGTAGCATTCTATTTCCTTGTGCGCAAAGGTTTATAAAACCTTTAAAACTTATAATTCCTATTCTCCCGCAAATTTCTATTTTTGAAGAATATATATTATCCTTTATAAATAACTTCGATGAATAACTGGTTCAAGCGCAATGGCATCCACTTTGCCATAATTGGAATTTTCTTAGTGATATGCTTTCTATATTTCACACCCGCTTTCCAGGGAAAAACATTGGGGCAGGCTGATGTAACCGGGGCACAATCTACCGCTACAGAAATAAATGCCTACAAAGCAAAAGACACCACCATATTGTGGACCAACCAGATATTTGGCGGTATGCCCACCTTCCAGCTTTGGGCACCTTATAAGGCTAATATTACCACACATGTTATACACGCGTTAAAAGTTATATTCCCAAACCCTATTGACACAGTTTTAATATTCTTGTTAGGCGCATACTTCTTATTCATTGTATTAAAGCTTAACCCGTGGTTGTCTGCAGCCGGCGCTATTGCATTTACCTTTTCATCATACAATATTATTTTGCTTGTGGCGGGGCACGCTAACCAGGCCTATGCCATAGCGTTTTTTGCGCCTATACTGGCAAGCATAATTTTGACACTGCGTGGCAAATACATCTTGGGCGGGTCGTTAACCGCGCTTTTCCTGGCCATGGAGATCAGGTCTAACCATATTCAAATGACCTATTACTTAATGCTGGCTATACTCATTTTAGCCGGTATTGAGCTTTACCATGCTATCAAAGCAAAAAAAGTACCTGCCTATTTCAAATCATTAGCTTACCTGGGCGGAGCATTACTTTTGGCCCTTGCTGTAAATGCATCTATACTTTGGAGTACTTATGATTATGGTAAAGAAACCATACGCGGGCAATCAAACTTAACACAGCATACTGCCGAGCCAAGCAATGGCCTTGCAAAAGATTATGCTTACCAGTGGAGCCAGGGTGTAAGCGAAAGCCTTACCTTTTTAGTACCTAACGCTTACGGTGGCGGCAGCGGTACAGAAGTATTAGATCAAAACTCTGCAACAGTTAAAGTATTTTTGGCTAATAACGTTCCGGAAGACAAGGCCATGCAATTAGCCAATCAAATAGGTGGTTTCCCGGGTATGGGTACCTATTGGGGCAATAAACCGGGTACCAGTGGTCCGTTTTATTTTGGCGCGGTAATTTGTTTCTTATTTATTTTCGGGTTGTTGGTTGTAAAAAGTCGTCTTAAATGGTGGTTGCTGACTACCGTAGTATTAACTATGCTGCTTTCTTTTGGCAGTAATTGGCCCTTTGTATCAGATCTGTTCTTCAATTACTTCCCCCTTTACAATAAGTTTAGAGTTGTAGAATCTATATTGGCTGTCGCCAGTCTATGCTTCCCCATATTAGCGTTTTTAGCTATCAAAGAGATCATTGAAGCAGCTGATAGCAAAGAAATATTCAAGAAATTAAAGCTTGCCTTATATATTACAGGCGGTTTAACCTTAATATTAATTGCCCTGCCAGAGCTTTTATTAAGCTTTAGAGCTACGGACCAGGCAACCGGCATAGCCCAGCTAACACAAGCTTTCAAGCTAAGTGATAACACATTGGCTACAAGCATATCTAACGCGCTGGTTAAAGACAGAACAGACCTTGAACGTGCCGATGCTATACGTACCTTGATATTTATATTGATAACCTTTGGCATACTATGGGCATTTATTAAGCATAAAATCAATGTCACCATTTTATCGGTTGCCTTCCTTGCGTTGATATTGGCTGATATGTGGCAAATAGATAAACGTTACCTGAAGGATGAAAACTTTACTGAAAAACAAGATTCGTATCAGCCGCAGGAACGCGTGGTAGATCAGTTTATAAAACGCGACACGGACCCGGATTACCGCGTGTTTGATATGACCGCGTCGGTGAAGTCTGATACTTTTAATCCGTTTTTTCATAAAACATTCGGAGGTTACTCTGCAGCAAGGTTAAAACGTTATGAGGAGTTAATAGATAACCAGTTTACCAAAAGCATTAACCATGATGTTTTAGATATGATGAACGTTAAATACATCATTACGCAGGACCCTAAATCAGAAAATGTTAGTATGCAGGTAAACCCAACCGCTTGCGGTCATGCCTGGTTTGTAAAAAGCGTTAAGTATGAAAAAAATGCAGATGAGGAAATGGTAGCTATAAGCAGTTTTGCACCTAAAGATGTTGCTATTGTTGACCAACAATATAGCAGCTTAATAGATACTAAAGCTATGAAAGGCGGGGTTGATACCAGCGCAACCATAAAACTGACCAGCTATAACCCCGATCATATGATCTATGAGAGCGGTTCTACTACATCGCAAATTGCGGTATTCTCTGAAGTATATTATAACAAGGGCTGGAAAATGTTTGTTGACGGCAAGGAAACTCCTTATTTCCGTGCTGATTACCTTTTACGCGCGGCGCAGATCCCGGTAGGTAACCATAAAATAGAGTTTATATTTCACCCGGTATCTTATTACGCAGGCGAGACTATTTCTTTGGCAGGATCAGTTCTGTTAGTACTTGCATTAGGATTTGCAGGATATATCGAAAACAAAAAGAAACCAACGGGGAAAAAAGCTTAACCTCATAGAAATAGAAGTTTTTTTATAGAAAATGGCGATGAATAAATTCATCGCCATTTTCTATTTCCTCGTCATTGCTGTAAGGGTTTAGTAATTCGGTAACAAAATTAGGTATTTATTTTTTGTTGTTTAGGGAGACCATATCGATAGGTTTTTTGCCATTAATACCTTGATGCGGCCTTTCCCAGTTATAGTAAACGAGAT
>NZ_JAQBOW010000153.1 GCF_028287845.1 Mucilaginibacter sp. | reverse complement strand
TTCATGAATTTTTGAAGCTTATCAATATCCTTTTGCGAATAGAAAGCAACACAAACACCTTCGCCGCCATCACGCCCTGCGCGGCCGGTTTCCTGGTAGTACCCTTCCATGCTTTTAGGCACATCATGGTGAATTACATAACGTACGTCTGGTTTATCTATACCCATGCCAAAGGCTATAGTAGCCACAATCACATCTACATCTTCCATTAGGAATTTGTCTTGTGTATCAGCACGTACTTTAGGGTCCAACCCCGCGTGATAAGGCAATGCCTTAATACCGTTCAATGAAAGCGCTTCGGCTACCTCTTCTACCTTTTTACGGCTTAAACAGTATATGATGCCTGATTTGCCTTGGTTTTGTTTAACATATTTAACTATCTCCTTTATCACATTGCGTTTGGCACGCACCTCATAAAAAAGATTAGAACGGTTAAATGATGATTTGTAGATAGTAGCATTATTCATCTGCAGGTTTTTTTGTATATCCTGCTGAACTTTTGGCGTAGCCGTAGCCGTTAAAGCTATAATTGGTATATTATCACCAATATTGCTTATAACCTGGCGTATTTTACGGTATTCGGGCCTAAAATCATGCCCCCACTCTGATATACAATGTGCCTCATCAACCGCTACAAATGAAACTTGATTAAGGCGTAAGAAATCAACATTTTCTTGTTTGGTTAATGATTCGGGCGCAACATAGAGCAGCTTGGTTTTTCCGCTCAACACATCTTCTTTAACCCTTACTATATCTGCTTTTGTTAAAGACGAATTTAAAAAATGTGCTATGCTATCCGATCCTCCGAATGCTCTTAACTGGTCTACCTGATTTTTCATCAGGGCAATAAGGGGAGAAATTACAATGGCAGTACCCTCGCTCATTAATGCGGGTAACTGGTAACACATGGATTTACCACCACCTGTAGGCATGATAACAAAGGTATCGTTACCTGCTAAAATGTTGGTTATAATCGCTTCCTGCTCACCCTTAAAGTTATCGAACCCGAAAAAATTTTGTAGGTTATCAAAAAGCGACTTCTTTGTCTCTATCATTATTATACTTGATCTTGATTATTTAAAAGTTTAAAGTAACAAAAACTTATGAATAAACGATAGATTTACTTTTAAATTTTATACTGAAATGATTATTCTTTAAAACCATCATGCGCTACCTCTAAAAATTCAACTAGTAAATGATAGTTTCATTACCATTTTAAAAACAATTTGTTTATTTTTCCATTTAAATGCTATGGCTATTTATCGTTTAATTATTTAGTGTTATTTAATAATTATTTAACAGATAAATATTCACATTTGCCACACATAATGCCAAACTAAATTTCTTTAACGAAAATGAATAAAAACTATTATGCGATAATAATGGCTGGCGGTATCGGAAGCCGTTTCTGGCCTATCAGCAGAACATCACATCCAAAACAATTTATAGATATACTGGGGACCGGGAAGACACTGATACAAAATACATATGATCGCTTTTTAAAAGTATGCCCTAAAGAAAATATTTTTGTAGTTACTAACGAGAATTATACAGACCTGGTAAAAAATCAGCTGCCGGATATGTCCGACAACCAGATACTAACCGAGCCTGTAATGCGCAATACGGCTCCTTGTGTGGCTTATGGCTGCTTTAAAATAGAAAGTATAAATCCTGATGCTGCAATTGTGGTAGCACCTTCAGATCACCTTATATTAGACGAGGCAGCTTTTGTGGCTACCATTGAAAAATCATTAAAAACTGCTACAGACAATAACAGCCTGATCACCCTGGGTATTAAACCATCAAGGCCCGATACCGGCTATGGTTATATTCAATATACTGAAAAAACAATTAACAAAGATTTTCACAAGGTAAAAACCTTTACCGAAAAGCCTACGCTTGAAATTGCTAAAACCTTTATCCAAAGTGGCGATTTTTTATGGAACGCGGGCATATTTGTATGGTCGGCAAAAGCAATTATTAAGGCCTTTGAACAGTACCTGCCCGAAATGAACGATATTTTTGCCGAGGCACGTCCGCATTATAATACCGATAGCGAGAAAACACATGTTAACCAGGCCTATATGCAATGCACCAATATCTCTATAGACTATGGGATTATGGAAAAGGCTGATAATGTTTACGTACTGCCATCAGAATTTGGCTGGTCTGACTTAGGCACATGGGCATCAATCTATGAACTGGCTGATAAGGATTATGTTGGCAATGCGGTAATCCCTGCCGAAAAGGTGATCATGTATGATTCATCCAATTGCATGGTAAACGTGCCGAATGATAAGCTGGTTATTTTACAGGGCCTGCATGATTATATCGTTGTAGAATCTAACAATACACTCTTAATTTGCCCGCGCGACCAGGAACAGAACGTTAAAAAGGTAGTTGCTGATGTTAAGCAGCAATTTGGAACGAAGTATATTTAACCCCCCAGCCCCCTTAAGGGGGAGTTTTAAGAACTAAGCGTCTCGAAATTCGGGGCGCTTTTTTATTATATATCAATTAGTTATATTTTTTTATCTTTAATGTATAAACTTTCCTCTTTCAGTTCCCCCTTTAGGGGGCGGAGGGGGTTAAACTCTCAACATTATGAATCCTTCATTAATTAACTGGCCCGCAGTAGTGGTTGCGGCATTATCGGCTTTTATGGTCGGCGGATTATGGTATTCTTCTTTTTTGTTCGGAAAGGCGTGGTTAACAGACAGCAACCTAACCAAAGAACATATTAAAGCCACCGCCAACAACACAAAAATATTGGGCTTTACCGCCTTGTTCGCGCTCATTAGCTCGGCCAATCTTGCCGCATTTCTGGCTACCCCCACAACAACAACTTCATGGGGTGCAACAGCAGGTTTTTTAGCAGGTATATGGACTTTTGCCGCAATTGCAACACATAGTTTGTTTGAACTAAAAAGCTGGCGCTATATTTTTATCAATGGTGGCTACAGTGTTGTTTCGCTTACGCTGATGGGGGCGATATTGGGTTGCTGGAGATAACCCCCCAACCCCCTGAAGGGGGAGTTGATGAGCAAGTTTTCTATCCTATCATTTTATTATTCCCCCTTCAGGGGTTAGGGGGTTAACCGCTGCCTTATCGCCTCATACAATATCACACCAGTAGCTACCGATACATTCAAAGATTCTATCTCGCCATACATAGGTATTTTGGCTAAATGATCAGCTATGCGGATAATCTCGCTGCGTACGCCGTCTTCTTCTGATCCCATGATAATGGCAGTTGGAGCGGTATAATCAGGCTTGTAGATATATTCTTTTGTCTTTTCGGTACAACAAACCAGCTGCAGGCCAGATTCTTGAAGGAATTTAATGGTCTGCATAAAATTATCATGACGGCAAACGGGGATGGTATACAAGGCCCCTGCCGATGTTTTTATAGCATCCGGATTGATCTGAGCCGAGCCTTTGGCTGGCACAACTATGGCGTGTACGCCACTACACTCCGCCGTACGGGCAATGGCGCCCATGTTGCGTACATCGGTAATAGAATCCAATACCAAAATTAACGGCACTTCTCCTTTCTCAAATATTTGCGGAATAATATCTTCTATTTTTTGATACGTAATTGGCGAAATAAACGCGATAACCCCCTGGTGGTTTTTCATCGTTATCCGGTTAAGCTTTTCAACCGGCACCTGCTGGGCAGTTAGGTTGTATTCGTTCAATAAACCCCTAAGCTCGTTAAGTAACTCGCCGCCTATACCACGTTGAATGTATAATGATTCAATTTCTTTACCTGCACGTATGGCTTCAATAACCGCCCGTATACCAAAAACTACCTGGTTACTTTCGCGGCTTTCCCTGTTATTATTATACATTTTATAATTAAATTAAGGGTGTAAAAATAGCCATATTAATTAACTTTATATCGCCTCCCGATAATGCTGTTTGCAGTTATAAATTTTGGCATAGATTACCAAAATCAATTTATTAACAATGTCTTAAAAACGCCATTTTACAGCTAAATTTTATATTTTTCAACAAAACGATGTTAACAACTGGTGCCAAAATATTGATGCCTTGGGCATTTATGCCATTGAAAAAAAAAGATGTCAACTATGGCTACATCCGGCATTTTTTAGTATATTTTTGACGTATGAATTTTGAGAACGATACGCCCAATTACAAGCCGAACACTAACGATAAACGAAGCAGGTTAACCAACCCAACCACAAATGGTTTGGCAGGTAAACTTCCACCACAGGCTATTGATCTGGAAGAAGCGGTACTTGGTGCGTTAATGCTCGAGAAAGATGCTTTATCATCCGTTATTGATATTTTACATCCCGGGGTTTTTTATGAAACCCGTCACCAAAAAATATTTAATGCGATACGGGTGTTATTTGAAAAAACATCGCCGGTAGATATCCTGACCGTAACTTCGCAACTGCGTAATAACGGCGAGCTGGAAATGATAGGCGGCGCCTATTATATTACCGAGCTAACCAACCGGGTTGCATCAGCGGCTAATATTGAGTTTCACTCGCGAATCATTATTCAAAAATTTATACAGCGCGAGCTGATCCGCATTTCGACAGAAGTTATATCTGATGCTTATGAGGATACTACCGATGTACTCGACCTGTTAGATAAAGCAGAAAAGAATCTGTTCGAGATAGCTCAAAACAACCTGCGCCGCGATTCGCGCAAGATGGATGATCTGTTGCACGAAACATTAAAAGAAATTGAATCATTAAAAGATAAAAAAGACGGACTAACGGGTGTAGCATCAGGATTTACAGACCTGGACCGCATGACCTCGGGCTGGCAAAAATCAGATCTGGTAATTATAGCTGCCCGCCCTGCAATGGGTAAAACAGCCTTTGTGCTAACCTGCGCCCGTAATGCCGCGGTTGATTTTGCAAAACCGGTGGTTGTGTTCTCACTGGAAATGTCATCTGTTCAATTAGTAAACCGTTTAATATCCGGCGAAACAGAAATTGAACAGGAAAAAATACGTAAAGGAACTTTAGAAGAATGGGAATGGCAACAGATCCACTCGAAAATTGGCCGCTTAGAACAAGCACCGCTGATAATTGACGACACCCCTGCCCTTAATATATTCGAGTTCCGCGCTAAATGCCGCCGTTTAAAATCACAGCACGATATACAATTGATCATCATTGACTACCTGCAACTAATGCAGGGTAAAGGCGATGGCAAAGGTGGCGGTAACCGCGAGCAGGAAATTGGTAGTATATCAAGAGCGTTAAAATCGGTAGCTAAAGAATTGAATGTGCCGGTAATTGCGCTATCGCAATTAAGCCGCGCGGTAGAGAGCAGGCCCGGTCCCAATAAGCGTCCGATGCTGTCGGATTTGCGTGAGTCGGGCTCTATCGAGCAGGATGCGGATATGGTATTGTTCCTGTACCGCCCTGAATATTATGGTTTGGAAGTCGACGAGGATAACAACCCAACAAAAGGGGTTGGAGAGGTAATTATAGCGAAGCACCGTAACGGTGAAACGGGTATTGTAAGGCTGAAATTTGTGGGCAAATACGTTAAGTTCACCGATCTTGACCAGGGAGAAAACTTCCCAGCATCGGGCAGCGCCTTTACCGGCCTTAACCCATCAACAGATTTTGATAAGCCAAGCAACTTTATTATTCGTCCTTCAAGAATGGATGATATGGAGGATGAACCGCCGTTTTAACCCCCCTGCCCCCTGAAGGGGGAGTTTTTGAATAAATCAGGGTTCGATTTCGCTCTGACTACAATTGAAATATATTCAATTTAGCTACTATAGTAGAACATGTTTTATTTTCTCCGCTGTCAAATTTGTTTACTCGTTATTAGATATTTTTATAAATACTTAGAAAGCACAAGGTGATCAGGAAACATATAAAGCGAAAGTTTAAATTGCAATTACCGGTTGACAATATACATGGCGCAGGGTTGGAAACTATTTTTTTCGACAAGCCCATGGATAAAAAAACTTTCGATAATAAAGACGCTGCGTTTGTAATAAACGACGAGGGTAATGACATTCTTAAATTTAATTACTTAGCTTTAATTATATGGAAACATTAATTATCAACGTTCCTGAAACTAAGGTTGCTTTAGTAAAATTACTATTTAAGGAATTGGGTATTATTATTCAAAATAAAACTAAAGTTCAATTACTTGCTGAAAAAATAGATAAAAGCATTAAACCTGGACCTAAACCGACGATGGATGAAATTGTAGCCGAAGTAAGAGAAGTCAGGGCATCCTCTCCCAAAAAGCCATCCGATTTTTTTGGTATACTTAATCGGGAAGAAGGAGAAAAATTTGATAAGCATATTAAAAGAATGCGCCGTTAATATTTATCAACCGTTGTTCCCCCTTCAGGGGTTAGGGGTTTAGAAGATCAACCCCAGCACCACCCCAATCACAATAACCACAGGCGTCTTTATCTTAGTGAATTGCAGCAACAGGAAAGTTGCTATCATGATGAGATAAGCCATCCAGTTTAAACCAAACGGACGCGTAAGCAATATCAATGCCGTCGCCATAAAACCTACCGCTACGGCATTAATGCCGCTTAGTGAGTTTTTTATGCGGGCTATCTTTTTCAAGTCGTTCCAAAACGGTACTATGAACAGGATCAAAATAAAACCTGGTAAATTTATACCCACAACAGCTATAATGCTGCCTATAATTTGCCCGCCAATACCATAGCCTTTATTGCCTAATGTAATTCCGCCTAAAAACGAGGTAAAAGAAAAAGTTGGCCCGGGCAGCGCCTGCTGTAACGCAAATCCTGAAAGGAACTCAGAACTGCTTAGGTAATGTTTTACTTCAACAAATTCGGTATACATCAGCGGTACTAAAACCTGCCCGCCGCCAAATATCAATATGCCGTTACGGTAAAAATTCTCGAACAAACGTATGGGTAAACTAAATGGCGATGTGCGGTTTATCAACGCGCCCAATGCCGCGAACGTAAGCAATATTCCTATAAAGTAAATAACCTTTTTGGGGTTTACATTAGCGAATAATTTCACCCTTAGTTCGCTTTCCTGTGGCTGGGTTTCCAGGGCCGATGAAAATATCCCACCCAATAAAATAAGAATAGGGAATGCATAAGGATTCTGCAAAATAAGCGTAACTATAAACGAGCTTATAGCCAGTATAGCGCTCATCTTTGTTTTTAAAAATTTGTTGGCAAAAGTATAAGTTGCATAAGCCACAATACCCACGGCCATGGGTTGTATAAACCGCAATATATCTGCAACCTTACCCCGGTTGGCAAACATTTTATAACTAATAGCAGCCATACACATTATAGTGGCCGATGGCAGTACCCATATAAAAAAAGTGACAATTGCCAGCCATAAGCCGCCAACCTTCCAGGCAATGCCAATTAATGTTTGTGTTGATGACGGGCCGGGTAAAACCTGCGATAAGGCGTTCAGCTCCATCAATTCCTCTTCGGTAATGTAGCGGCGTTTTTGCACAAATTCGCGTAGCATAATACCCAAATGTGCCTGCGGTCCGCCAAATGCACTTAGGGTGTACAGCATAGCATCGCGTAGAAAGAGAAGTTGGCGTTTTTTCATACGATCGATGGTTTTTGCGGCGACAACTCACCCGGTCTTTGCTTCGCTCGACCACCCTCTCTTCCGCAAGCGGGAAAGAGGGTTAATTTTTTTTTTAGTTTTTCAACCCTCTTTCCGCCAAAGGCGAAGAGAGGGTCGGCCAGCGCAGCGTAGCCGGGGTGAGTCCACGGCGCGCGTTTGTAGTAACCATCCACGTATACCCTGGTTGGGTGGGGCTGCCTAATAATCATCATCTTCATCATAACCGATAAGTTCCCGGTAAACGGCCTGCAATTCAGAAAAAGCATGATTATCGCGCTTTGCTTTGGTTACTTCCATACCTTTTTCGTAGGTATTTATGGCATCCTGCTTTCTGTCAAGCGCCTCATATAATTTACCTAAATGATAATAGGTGCCAGCGTATTGCGGATGATTGTTAACCAGATCCTCATAATATTCTAATGCCTTATCAGCCTGATTTAAACGGAGATACTCTGTTGCTAATGCATATTTTAAAAACTCGTCGTTGGGCTCATTTTTTATAAATTCCAGTAGCTTTTCTAATCTGCTTATCTCCATTTTTAAACACTATGTTTTTTAACTAAATTTGTAAAAACCTATTTTATGAAACCATCAGGAACCACTGCTAAAAACAAACATACTGTTCCTGATAGCTTCATTACCATTTAAAAGCAATTACTACAATGAAAATACTTGTTTGTATAAGTAATGTACCTGATACCACGACAAAAATAACCTTTACTGATAACAACACCCAATTTAATACAAATGGGGTGCAATTTATATTAAACCCTTATGACGAAATAGCCCTTGCGCG
>NZ_JAQBOW010000127.1 GCF_028287845.1 Mucilaginibacter sp. | reverse complement strand
CCCTCAATAACGGTTCTTTTTGCGGTTGTTCTTCCGTTGCGGTTGCATGATGTAATGGCTAATGCTGCAGCCAGCATAACACATCCAATAAATAGGTTTTTCATTTTTTTAGATCAGGTTAGGTGAATTGGTGATGCAATATACGATTCTCCTAATTGGTTAGGTATCATAATGTTAATCTATTTATATCAGGTACATTAAACCATCGCTATCATGCGTTCTAAAAGTATTGCAGTTTCTTTATAATTTATAAGTAAGTGTAGTTAAAAGTTGCCGTGGCGGTATAGGTGTAACGCTATAATTGTCATGTATAAGATAATTAAAAGTATTAGTTAAATTGGTTATACTGGTCAGTAAAGAAATTTTTTGATAGGTATATCCTGCAGTTAAGTTAAGTATTGTAAAACCACCTATTGGCAGTAACCGGCTATAAGGTTGTGCTTGCCCAACGGTATTATTATAACCGGCCAGGCGAGACCCGGTGTAAAATGCCGATGCGCCTAATTTAACACCCCGTAATGCAGCCGAATTAAACGTGTAAAACAAGGATGCATTGGCGGTATTCCTTGGGTTAATTACTACCTGCTCACCCTCAATGTTTGAGCCTTTTAATCCTGATGTTTTAGTATACCGCATAAAATTATAACCATATCCCACTATAAAATAAATATTTTTTGAAAGATTTCCTGTCAAATCAACATCCAGGCCATCACTTGTGGTTTGCCCGCTAAGTTGTTTTTTGGTAGCATCACTATTTATAGTAACACCGTCGGCTAAAAACGGGGCGGTTACGGCAAGGTTATTATTAACTATACGGTAAATACTAAAATTTGCAGCAAGTTTACCATCAAAAAACTCATTCTTAATACCGGCTTCATATTGATCAATGATGGATGGTTTAAGTCCCTGGCCCGTGTAGATATCAGTACCGGTATTAACCTGGAAATTATTGCTATAACTAACATAGATAGAACTTGTTGTTACCGGCTGATAGATCAATGCCAGCTTTGGCGTAAAAGCGCGATCATATCTGGTTATAGCTGTGCCTGCGGCTATTGTATTTTTAAGCAGGTTTTGTATAGTAGTTTGATAGGTTTGCTGCCATGACCAACGTATACCCGCTAAAAATTTCAGTTTGTCTGTAAGGCTTACCATGTCTTGAACGTAAGCGCCGAAACGATATACCGGCGCGGTTGTTAAAGCGGTATCAACAGCGTTGGGTATATCTGTTCGCTGTGTATATTTGTTCAGATCAATAATATTTATTTTGTCATACGCATAACTGCTTATTGGTGACGCGCCATTATTAATTCCATAGGCCCGGCTTTTATTTAATATTTTAACAGCATCAGCCCCCATTAATAATTGATGTGTAATTAAGCCGGTTTTAAATTTCCCGTTTAAATTAAGCTGTCCTGTATAATCACCTTCAAATATATTTGCCCTGGTCAGGCCACGGTTCCAATCGCCTGTGGCGCTTACTGTATTGGGTAAGCTTGAGCCGTAAGAGTCGACCGCGGTGCTTTGTGAAGAAATTATGGCGTTTATGTGCCAGTTAGTATTGAATTGATGGTTTACTGTTGCTGTGCCCAAATATTGGTTCATGTGGCTATACGCCCAGGCTGTATTTATGAATTGCGAACGCGGCACCATAGAAGGTATAGCCTGTCCGTTATTTAATGAACCAACACCCCAATCGGGTGTTAAATTCAATTTTAAATAATCGCCCTCAATTAATAAGGTTGTTTTTTTGCCGAGGTTAAAAAGCAGCGACGGGTTAATATACGCACGTTCGCTATAAACATGCTTACGGTAACTGCCGGCATTTTCATAAGTGCCCACTAATCTGTATGCTACATCACCGCTCAGGGGACCATATATATCAATTGAAGGTTTAAACAGGTTATAACTTCCATAGCGCATGGAAATTTCGCCGCCGTTTTCAAAACTTGGCTTTTTAGTTATCAAATTAATAACCATGCCACCTGATACATTTCCATAAAGCAACGCGGCGCTGCCTTTTAATATTTCTATAAATTCTAATGTACTTGCTTCAGGGAAACCTGCCGTGTTTATTAATACGCCATTTTTAAAAATGCTACCCGCGCCGCCACCAATGCCTATACTGTAACCCCGTGCCGAAAAAGTTTCGCCCACACCACCGCGAGTTTGGGTTAAAGAAACACCGCTTACATTTTTAACGGCATCGCCCAGTGTGTTAATTTGCTGATCCTCAATTATCTTTCGCGGCACTATGCCAACACTCTGAGGAAGATCTAACAAACTTATGGCTGATTTACCTATTGATGCCGGTTTGGTAAACGCGTTATCTGCATAAATATTAATTTCATTTAATTGTGAGGCATTTTGTGTGAGAGCAAAGTTAATTATTGTTGTTTTTCCTGAAATAACAGTAACCGTTCTTTCATCGCTCCCGGCACCAACTAATGACGTTTTTAGCGTATAAATACCGGGTTTTACATTTCCAAAAAAGTAAGCTCCATCATTGCCGGTGCTTGTGACCCTGTTTAATTCAACAATAGTTACCGTTGCAAATCCAGCAGGTTTACCATCAGCGGTAGTTACAGTGCCCGAAATTTTCCCAGTAGGCGTATCTGCCCTAACCAGGTTACAAACAAAAAACAGTAAAAACAGGGCTCTTTGAAGAAAGTAATAAGTGTTTTGCATATTATTTATATTAAGTCTAATTAAAGACAAAAGTAATAATGGCTTTGGCTTTTAAAAAATTATTTAGAATTAATTTAAATAAGAAAAGGTTAATAATGAAACAGCTAGCATATCCTACAGGGATAGTAACGGTTTGTACATTAAAAAAAGTGATGTGTAGTGTTTCACAAATTAATGAAACACTCTTTTAGGCTAACATGCTGATATATAGTCATTTAACAAAATGAGTGAAACACTTTGAAACAGTACTAATACTTCAGGTAAAGTATGATAAATATCTTATAATAAGTATTTTATGCTGTTTTGTCGATTTTTGTAAATTTAGGATGAAACACCTGATGTGAAACACTTTTTTTTGACTGATACAGTTTGCCAGACCGTTGCGAGCGACCCCACCGGGATAATACCATTGATGTAAATTAGTATGCCATGCGAATTTTTATAACGCTGTGTGGCTGTGGGTTGGACCTGATCTTGCAGAATAAAGTAAATTGGTGTTATGCTTAAAAGGTATGTAACATTTATATACGCAAGGTTTTTAATGCGGTATTTATTATGAATTGATTAATAAAATTTGTTTTTTTGGTTGAGATATAAAATATTCCCCCAAGCGGCTGTATTATAACCAATTTAAACTTGTTAAAAAAGATTATCCATAGTGCTTATATGTATAAGATTGCATTCTCTTGCGATAACCTTAACCTAATTTAACCTAACCGATGATTCAGCAAAAACCTGCCTTTACACAAAAACAATTCGTTGTCACCCTATTTTTTGTCACCTCATTGTTCCTGATGTGGGGTGTATTACATTCCATGAGCGATGTACTTAACAAGCATTTTCAAAACGTATTAAATCTTTCAAAGTCGCAATCGGGGCTAATTCAGTTTTCGGTTTTTGGCGCTTATTTTATAATGAGTATCCCGGCCGGATATTTTATGAAAAAATTTGGCTACAAGCCAGGCGTAATATTAGGATTGGCTTTATTTGCGGGAGGCTTGTTTTTGTTTGTACCCGCGGCAAATGCCGCAAGCTTTACCTTTTTCAGGATAGCTTTATTTATAATGGGCTGTGGTATGGCTACCTTAGAAACCGTAGCACACCCTTTTGCAGCAGCCCTGGGCGACCAACGTACCAGCGATCTTAGGGTAAACTTTGCACAGGCATTTAACGCCGTTGGTACCATGATAGGCCCGGCAATTGGCACTTTCTTTTTGTTAAGTACAGATAATGTAAAATCAACCGACCTAACCTCTGTAAAAACCTTATATGTGGGTATAGGCTGTGTTATTGTATTGATAGCAATAGCCTTTTTATTTTTAAAGATACCTGCATTAACAGACCCGCATGTTGAAGTAACAGCAGTTGACCCTGACGCGGTTAATGTTGACGTGGCACCCACAAAGAAATTATATCAGCACAGACATTTTGTATGGGCCTGCGCCGCCCAGTTCTTTAACGTGGCCGCGCAAGCCGGCACCTGGGCCTATTTTATTAATTATGGGGTTGATATCATGCATTTCAGTAATGAAAAGGCTGGTAACCTGATGATTGTTTTTATGGGGATGATGGCATTGGGCCGTATTGTTGGTACCTACCTGATGAAATTTATTGCACCAAATAAACTATTGGCCATTTTTGCATGCGGTAGTATTTTGATGTGTATAATAGTGGCACAAAATTTTGGCTGGCCATCATACGTCGCTTTAATGATGATCAATTTCTTTTTCAGCATTATATTCCCTACAATTTTTAGTTTGGGATTAAAGAACCTGGGCAGCCATACGCAACAAGCGTCATCATTTATAGCCATGGGTGTAGTGGGCGGCGCGGTTTTTCCGTTAATTATGGGGCAGGTGGCTAACCATAATGTGGCCCAGGCTTATTACATGCCAATTATTTGTTACGTGGTTATCTTTTTGTTTGGATACAAATTTTACAAGGTTAAAAAATCAGCATAATCATTTATTATTAAAAAATTAATTATGAGTAATTTAAAAGATCAACAAGGATTTGACCGCCGGGACGCTTTAAAAATGCTTGGCCTGGGTACAACAGCAGGAATACTTGGGCTGATAGGCACACCTATGAGCGCTGAGGCAAAGGAAGAAGAAAAAGCTAAAAATACCTATGCTAAAGGCATGGCGCCGGTTACCATTACAAAAGTAAGGGCAATTGGTACTGCTCCAAATGGGTCAAACTTAGTGATAGTAAAGGTTGAAACTTCTGAACCCGGTTTATATGGTGTAGGTTGTGCAACTTTTACCCAACGTGCCGAGGTGGTAGTTACCGCAATTAACGAATACCTTGATCCTTTTTGCAAAGGGAGGGATGTTGATAATATTGAGGATATGTGGCAAGCCGCCTATGTTAGCTCTTACTGGCGCAACGGCCCAGACCTTAACAATGCTTTAAGCGGGTTAAATGAAGCTATGTGGGATATAAAAGGCAAACGTGCAAATATGCCCGTATATGCACTTTTAGGCGGGAAGGCGCGCTTCGCGGTTGATACTTATGCACACGCCGATGGCAAAGATATTGCGCAGGTTATAGACCAGGTGAAAAAATTCCAGGCAGACGGTTTCCGCCATGTGCGTATACAGTTGGGCGGTTATGGCGCTACCATGCTGGCAAAGAACCCTGATTTTAAGGATGCTAAATTTGGTAAACCAACAGATCAGTTTATTGATCCGCGTGCCTATGTGCAGGCTATACCTAAATTGTTCAACGAGGTTAGAAAAGCCTGTGGTACAGATTTGGAATTATTGCACGATACCCATGAGCGTATACAACCAATGGATATAATAAACATGTGCAAGCGCTTAGAGGAATATGATCCATTCTTTATTGAAGATCCATTATCGCCCGAAAACAGGAGCTGGTGGAAGCAATTGCGTGCCAGCACAACAGTGCCATTTGCCATGGGCGAGCTATTTAACAATCCTAATGAGTTTGTACAGGAAATGGCCGATCACTCTTTTGATTTCATCCGTTGCCATGTTTCACAAATAGGCGGTATAACCCCTGCCATGAAGGTAGCTCATTTAGGCGAGCTGTTTAATGTACGCTCCGCATGGCACGCCCCTGGCGATTGTTCTCCAATAGGTCATGCTGCACATTGCCATATCGACCTTAACATCTGGAACTTTGGCATACAGGAATCTGTATTTTTTACCGAGAAAGAAAAAGCGGTATTCCCGGGATGCCCTGAATTAAAAAATGGGTACTTATTTGTTAATGAAGCGCCGGGTTTAGGTACTGATATTGACGAGAAAGAAGCTGCCAAATATCCTATAAGCAACCGCGCCGGTAACTGGACAATACGTAAAAGAGATGGTACTATAGTAAGACCGTAATTAAAACATAGTTATGAAAAAGAAGATCATTGTTATTATCTGTTTGCTATTTGGCTTATATGCCGGTGCAGTTGAATTGGCAGATCCGCCGCAAGCCACTATTACCAATGGCCTGGTTACGGCAACTTTATATTTACCCGATGCTGAAAAGGGCCATTACCAGGCTACTCGTTTTGACTGGAGCGGTATCATTTCAAGTTTAGAATATGGGGGCCATAGTTTTTACGGCAAATGGTCTGATAGCGAAGGGCCAAAAGTGCATGACGCGGTAATGGGGCCGGCAGAATCATACGCACCTTTAGGCTACAGCGATGCAACAACAGGCGGCACCTTTATAAGGATAGGCGTGGGCGTTTTGCGCAAGCCAAAAGAAAAAGCCTACTCTGAATATAAGCTTTATGATATTGTTGATGGCGGCAAATGGACCGTATCACCAAAGAAAGATCGCGTTGAATTTACGCAGGAGCTGCATGACTCGACCGGGTATGCTTTCATCTATAAAAAAACGGTAAGGTTAGTAAAAGGCAAACCGCAAATGGTTTTAGAGCATAGCTTGAAAAACACAGGTACAAAAGTTATTGAAACCGATATGTTCAATCATAATTTCCCGGTTATTGATAAAGAACCTACCGGGCCTAATATTAAATTTATTTTTCCGTTTGATGTAAATGAAGGTATAGGTGGCCGCGGCTGGGGAACAGTTGGAAAAACCAATGGTAAAGAAATAAACTTTTTACGCGCCCTAAATAAAAACGAGCAATTATACAGCGCTGGCCTGCAAGGGTTAGGAGGCACCTACAAGGATTATGATATTAAAATGCAGAACCAAAAAACCGGTGCCGGTATACATGTAACCAGCGATCAGGCGTTAGAGAAATTAGTTTACTGGGCCTGCCCAACCACCGCCTGCCCCGAGCCTTATATAAAAATAAGCGTCGCGCCGGGCAAAGAAATGAAATGGAATACCAATTACGAATACTACACGTTTACACCCGATACCAAATAGAATTTAAAAAAGTAGAAAAATGAATTGCCCTAATCTGAAGTATATTACACCTATTATTTGCCTGCTATCAACAGGCGTTTTTGCGCAACATGCAAAAACAAAACCGGTTACAGATCTTGATTATCGCGAATATGGTGGTAATAAGGCAGGTAACCGCTATACGCCTTTAACCCAGATCAACAAAACAAATGTTAAGGACCTGCAAGTAAACTGGACCTACGACACAGGAGATAATACAGGTGGCCGCGGTAACGACTGGCAATACCAGCCTATTGTAGTAAAAGGCGTAATGTACGTAGTTACCCCACGGGCCAAATTGGTTGCATTGGATGCAGCTACAGGTAAGCAAATATGGATTTTTGACCCGGCAGTAACCGGTAAGCGCCCCGGTGGGCCTGTGCGGTGTGTTACCTATTGGGAAAATGGGGATGACAAGCGTGTAATTTATAATTACGGGTATGTAATTCTTGAAGTTAACGCAACAACCGGAGAGCAGATAAAAACTTTTGGCGACGATGGGTTGGTTGATATACATATCGGACTAAAAGATAATGAAGTATGGGGTGCCGACCCACAAAAATGGGGAATGCGCAATACTTCGCCGGGAGCGGTTTATAAAGATGTTTATATAGTGGGCTCCAGCATGTCTGAAGGACAGGACGCGCCTCCGGGTTATATTCAGGCATTTAATGTTGTAACCGGTAAACTTTTATGGGTTTTTCATACCATACCCCTTCCGGGCGAATATGGTTATGCTACCTGGGGAAAAGATTCTTACAAAAAGCTGGGCGCTGCTAATGATTGGACCGGCCTGGTTATTGATGATAAACGCGGCATAGCCTATGTGAGCACCGGTTCTTCGTCTGTTGATTTTTATGGCGGTATAAGGCCGGGTATGGATCTGTTCGCCAACTGTATTATAGCGCTGGATGCTAAAACAGGTAAAAGGTTATGGCATTTCCAAACCATACACCATGATATGTGGGATCGTGATTTACCTTGTCCGGGTAACCTCATTACCATAACCCGTAACGGAAAAAGAGTTGACGCGATTGCTCAACCTACCAAGGATGGATTGTTATTTGTGTTAGACAGGGTTACCGGCAAGCCATTGTTCCCGGTAAAAGAGACCAAAGTGCCAACAACGCCTGCCTTACCTGGCGAGCATCCATGGCCAACACAACCTATACCAACCCTGCCTAAGCCATTTGCTATGCAGGAGCTTACCGAAAAAACTATTACAGACCGCACACCCGAGGCTCATGCCTACGTGTTAGAGAGGTATAACAATAGCCTGCATGGTAGTAAATATATGCCGCCAAGCGAAAAAGGTACCCTGTATTTTGGTTTTGGCGGCGGAGCCGAATGGGGTGGCACAGCTGTTGATCCTAAAGGTATTATATATATCAATGCCAATAACATGTTATGGTGGCAAAAAATGACCGATGTAGCCAAACGCGATGCTATGGCTTCGGTAACACCGGGCTCTGCCTTGTTTAACGCTACCTGCGCGTCATGCCATGGTTCAAATGGTGGTGGTGCCAACGGTGGAGATGGGGCGCAGCCTTATCCTGTTTTAACTAATGTAGGCGACAGGCTTAACCGCGATCAGATAAGTTCTTTACTTGAAACAGGCCGTGGCCGTATGCCGTCGTTCCAAAATGTTCCAAAAGCTGATCGTGACCAGATAGTAGACTTTTTATTACATACCGAAAAGAATGTTCCTGCGGCACGTAATAATGCCGGTAAACAACGCCAAACTACGCCGTGGTCTACCCCTTATCAAAATAACGGTACACAACAGTTCCGTGATAATGAAGGTTACCCGGCTATGAAGGCTCCATGGGGAACACTTAATGCTATTAATTTAAACACAGGCGCGTATTTATGGACGGTGCCATTTGGCGAATACCCCGATTTGATAGCCAAGGGCCTTCCGCCAACAGGTACAGAAAACCACGGTGGTGCTGTAGTTACCGGCGGCGGCTTATTATTTATAGCAGCAACATACGATGAAAATTTGCGCGCTTTTGATACTAAAACCGGTAAAGTGATTTGGAAATACAAATTACCCGCAGGAGGCTTTGCAACACCTATAAGCTATATGGTTAACGGTAAACAATATGTAACCATTGTATGCGGTGGAACCCGTTATAATTTAAAACCTGGCGGCACCATGCTTACATTTGCTTTGCCTAATAAATAAACATCAGAGTTATAACTAAACAATAATAAATTGAAAAATACAATCCCATATAAAATAGCATTAGGCATATCCTTGCTATGCATATTGGCCGCTTTTGTAATGGCGGTTACCGGTCACCTGGCAGATGCGGGCCCGCTGTTTGTAACATTTTTCGTTGCCCTGGCTATCGGTTTCAGAGGATATGAGCATTTAAAAAGATTTGCCTATACCGTAATTATATTTGCCGCAGTGAGCCTGGCTATGTATTATCCTGCTCACTTTGTATCCTACGGCGATTTTAAATTTGCTGTATTGATAACCCCGTTAATACAACTGATTATGTTTGGTATGGGTACTTCCATGAGCATGCATGATTTTGTGGGTGTGGTTAAAACCCCTAAAGGTGTTTTTATAGGTGTAACGAGCCACTTTTTAATTATGCCATTAATAGGGTTCACGCTGGCCAGTGTAAGTCATTTCCCGCCAGAGATAGCTGCAGGTATTATCCTGATAGGCTGCTCGCCAAACGGTATGGCATCTAACGTAATATCGTACTTAGCAAAAGCTAATTTGGCATTGTCCATCACCATCACCGCGGTATCAACCATGCTGGCACCGCTATTAACACCGTTATTGATGAAACTATTGGCCGGGTCATTTATACAGATAGATGCATTCAAAATGATGTTTGATATCTTCAAGATGGTTATTATCCCAATAGGTGCAGGCTTGATATTTAATCGCATATTTATTGGTAAGATAAAATGGCTGGATACCGCCATGCCGCTCGTATCTATGTTTGGTATAACCTTTATCATTGTAATTATTACTGCCGCGGGCCGCGAAAGTTTATTGACAATTGGTCCGTTGCTTTTACTATTAGTGTTGATTCATAATTTATTGGGTTATACATTGGGCTATTGGTCGGGCAGGTTATTCAAGATGAACGAGCGCGATTGCCGAACTATGGCTATAGAGGTAGGTATGCAAAATGGCGGCCTTGCATCGGGCATTGCTAAAGAAATGGGCAAAATGGCAACCGTTGGTTTAGCACCGGCAGTGTTTGGTCCGTTAATGAATATTACCGGCTCTGTACTTGCATCATGGTGGCATAAAAAACCAACCGGTGATGCGAGTGTGGATAATCCGAATGCTATTCCGGAAGAAGTGGAGTTAACTTAATATAACTTACGATAATTTTAAAGCCCAAACTGTTTTAGTTTGGGCTTTTTGTTTTTGTTGAATTTAGGGGGTGATAAATTTCCCTTGTATTAAGAGGAAACGGATACCTTACAAGGATCAGGTATAAACATATGAATGTTTATACATTACAGGATATATGGTATATTTGTTATAATTAGCGTATAAACAATAAAATAATAAGTAATGGAAGCTGTTGGAAAACTAACTAACGTACAAATAGAATTATTAAAATTGTTTCAATATAATTTACCGGAAAAGCAGTTGACTGAAATTAAAAATATACTGGCAAAATATTTTGCGAATACTGCGACTGCGGAAATGGATAAATTATGGAAGGAAAATAACTGGAACAATGATACGATGAAGGAATGGACTAATGAAAACCTAAGAAAGAAATAATCGATGATAGTCGTATTGGATACGAACGTCCTGCTGGTTTCCATTCCCTCAAAATCAATTTACAGACCAATTTTTGATGCGCTGATCGATGGTGAATTTGATCTTGTTCTTAGTAATGATATTCTTATCAGAATATACTGAAGTTATTGAACGAAAGGCCAATGCCGCAGTGTCAACTAATATAGCAGAAATGTTATTGAACCTGGATAGTCTCAACAAGGTAGATGTGTATTTTGAATGGAAATTAATTGATAAAGACCCCGATGATAACAAGTATGTAGATGCAGCTATTGTAGGGGCTGCTGATTTTATTGTTAGCAATGACCAGCATTTTAATTCTGAAGTCTGTTGATTTTCCCAGGGTCAATGTTATCGGTATAGACGAGTTTCTGAATCTTATACTCAAGAAATAGGTCTTAGCTATTGATGTTTGAAATAAAAACTTATCAAGTAGGTTACACCACTATCCCTTCCTCAAATAAAATATGGCCTGGTCGCCTTGGTTTTGGCTGTTTAACTCTTCGGCACTTATTTCGTAACCGGCAATTTCATCGGCCGAAAAGAAGTCTTTAGCTGTAACGTATTCTTTCGTGTCCGGCTTAACCAAGGCTATATCACGTTTATACAATTCGCTACCCCAAAACTGGAAGGCGGTAGAATCATAATTCACATCCTCAAGAATAAAGCCCGTTTTGTCAGCGAGTAGCTGTATGCTTTTAGTTGTATGCAAAAAGAAATGCCGTGGTGCATCCAGCTGTACCCAATTTTGCTGGTAAATTTCCCACGCCTTGCCAACAACGGGAATTCGTACCAATAAGTATCCTCCCTTTTTTAGCAAATTATAGCTTTTAGAAAACTCTGTATACGGGTCGTCCATGTGTTCAAAAACATGGTGCATCATTAACAGATCGTAGCTATCAGGTCGTAGTTCGCACAGGTCCTTTCTAAAAACCTTTACACCGTGGCCATAATCATATTCCTGGTGCACGTATTTGTCCACGCCTTGTATGTTGGTAAAGCCCAGGTTATACATTTCGCAAATCAACTTGCCTTTGCCACAGCCTATATCCAGTATTTTTTGAGATGGGAGCGTGCCTAACGGTTTAAGATAGTTAAAGATATCCATTTTGCTTTTCCGATACTTCTTCTTTATTCTAAAGCTTTCAAACCATCTTTTTATAAACGGCAGGGGCACCAACGGCGGGATTGTATGCTGAAAAGAGTAATAGTAGCCCGGGTAGTAGCTTTCTATATGAGTAGGCATATCAATAATCTGTATAGTTTGGCAGGAGGGGCATTGCGCGTAAGCGAACTCATCACGCATGCCCAGCATCATTTCGCGCACATTGAAAGTGCTTTCTAATAATCCGGTATTACAAATCTTGCAACTGTTCATAGTATTCAGCAGAATTTTTTGCAATATAAGTTTAATACAATTTATAAAGGCAGAGCCGGACCTTTTTACGTCAAGTGTCCCAGGCGTCCCAGGTGTCCCAGGTGTATGCACCTGTCCCTGGGACAGTACCCTCACAGCTTCGGGGTTGCCCGGTTATTGTAGTATTACAGGTCTTAACCGGATAGCTAAATGGCTAAACACGTCTTTATTAATCTAATTACCAACAATTAATGATCTTTTTAAAAAAAACATTGAAGAAAATTTCAGTAAAAAGCATCGAAATCTTTTCCGTTTATAAGAGCTCAAAAAACGGAAAACTAATACGGTTAAATCCTGATGATTTTTTCATGAACCCCTATCAAAATAGATTTTATGACCGATTTATAAATACGGTTAAATCCTTATCAAAAAACAAAGACGATTGTATAGAAGTACTTGAAACATAGCTCCTAAACTTTTTTTCAAAGTGGCTTGCTATTGATTTGAACTATAAAAATTATATATCTTGCATGGCTAAACCAGCGTTTATAACGAAAGTTATAAACGTTAAAATTAAATGACAACAAGCCTTTGTTGTAGTATTTAAACCTAAATAAAATTATTATAACCATAACCCATGAAAAGATCTATCATTTTATTATTGATTACCGGCAGCGCTTATATAGCCGGTGCACAACAAAAACCAGCCGCAAAAATTGGCAATAGAGTAACTATATACACCGATGTTAAAGGCAGTAATGAGCATTTTTCATCATCAGGAACAATAACACTTACTAAAAAAGGGCAACCTGCTGAAACAGAATTAGCTGTGTTTGTTGATCCTGCTAAAACGTTTCAAACTATGGTAGGCATAGGCGGCGCTTTAACGGATGCCGCTGCCGAAACATTTTATAAACTGCCCGTTGATAAGCAAAAAGAGTTTTTAACGGCTTATTATGATAAAGACAAAGGCATAGGCTACACATTTGGCCGCACCAATATACAGAGCTGCGATTTTTCGAGCGACAGTTATAGCTATGTAGGTGATAATGATCCGGGATTAAAAAGCTTCGATATCAGCCATGATAAAAAATACCGTATACCTTTTATAAAGGAAGTTGCAAATGCTACCGGTGGTAAACTTAATTTGTTTGCAAGCCCGTGGAGCCCGCCGGCCTGGATGAAAGATAATAACAATGTATTAAACGGTGGCAAGCTAAAACCGGAGTACGACCAAAGCTGGGCCAATTTTTATGTGAAGTTTATTAAAGCTTATGAAAAAGAAGGTATTAAAATATGGGGCCTTACCGTTCAGAATGAGCCAATGGCTAAACAAAGGTGGGAATCATGTATATATACTGCCGAAGAAGAGCGCGATTTTGTAAAGAACTTTTTAGGCCCGACTTTGAAAAAAACAGGATTAGCAGGTAAAAAACTAATTATCTGGGATCATAACCGCGATTTGCTGTATCAGCGTGCCAGTACGGTATTAGAGGATCCGGCAGCGGCACAATATGTTTGGGGTATAGGTTTTCACTGGTATGAAACCTGGACGGGAGCCGGTATGAATTTAGAAAGCACGCGCCGTGTTCATGAAGCATTTCCGGGCAAGAACCTTGTTTTTACAGAGGGCTGCGTAGAGAAGTTTGACTTTAACCGGTTAAATGATTGGTCGTTAGGCGAAAAATATGGTACCTCAATGATCAATGATTTTAACAGCGGTACAGTTGCCTGGACAGATTGGAACGTATTGCTTGACGAAAAAGGCGGTCCTAACCACGTAGGTAATTTTTGCTTCGCGCCTGTACATGCCGATACGCGTAATGGCAGTTTAATTTATACCAACGCGTATTATTACATAGGTCATTTTTCTAAATACATACAGCCTGGCGCAAAACGCATTACAAGCATTGCCAGCCGCGATAAGCTGTTAACCACAGCCTACCTTAACCCCGATGGTAAAATTGCCGTAGTGGTAATGAATGCTACCGATAATGAGATACCCTACACTTTATGGATAAAAGGAAAAGGCGCGGCTACAAAAAGCCCGGCTCACTCAATAGCTACTTTAATAATTAACTAACCTGATTGACTTAATTTATATAACTAATCAAATGAAATATTACAGATCAGCCGCACGCTATTTTGGTGCATTTGTTTTAATAATTTTATTTACTGCCAGCGCTTACAGCCAGGGCTTTTTAAAAGCCAATGGCCGCTTAATTGTAGATGGCAAGGGTAACAAAATTATTTTAAGAGGCATGGGCCTTGGTGGATGGATGCTGCAGGAAGGCTATATGTTTAAGTTGGGCAATTTGGGCAGGCAATACATCATCAGGCAACATATTGAGGATGTGGCCGGAGCAGAATATACTGCCAAATTTTATGATAAATGGCTCACTAATCATACCCGTAAAATTGATGTAGATTCTATGGCGGCATGGGGTTTTAATTCTATCAGGTTACCAATGCACTACAATTTATATACGTTATCTGTTGATAAAGAACCGGTAGCCGGTAAAAATACCTGGGTTGAAAAAGGGTTTGCTATGACCGATAGCCTGGTAAAATGGTGCAGGGCAGCACATATTTATTTGATATTAGACTTGCATGCTGCACCCGGCGGCCAGGGCAATGACCTGCCTATTTCAGATCGTGACCCGGATAAACCATCATTGTGGGAGAGTAAAGCTAACCAGGATAAAATGATAGCCTTATGGAAGAAACTGGCGCAACGCTATGCCAATGAACCCGCTATAGGTGGTTATGATATTATAAACGAACCAAACTGGGGTTTTGAAAGCGCTGACGATAAACGCGGCACATCCGAAACTAAAAACGAACCGCTGCGCAAACTTATGATGGATATTACTACAGCCATACGCGAGGTTGATAAAAACCATATTGTTATTGTGGAGGGCAATGGCTTTGGTAATAATTACCGTGGCATTTTCCCGCTTTGGGATAATAATATGGTGGTGAGTTTTCATAAATACGGCAACTTTAATAACGTAAAAGCTATCCAAAGTTTCCTTATACTGAGCGAGCAATATAATGTGCCGCTTTGGTTGGGCGAATCGGGCGAAAACTCTGATACCTGGTTTACCGAAGCTATAAAACTGGCCGAAAGCAATAATATAGGCTGGGCCTGGTGGCAGTTAAAAAAGATGGCCATCGCCAATCCGCTCGAAATTAAAGTACCTGTCGGTTACCAGAAACTGGTAGATTACTGGGGCGGTAAGGCCGCAAAGCCATCACAAGGCGAAGCCACAGCAACGCTTGATGAGCTATTGGAGAATATAAAGCAGGAAAATAATATTTACCATAAAGATATTACTGATGCTATGTTCAGGCAGGTTAGGCTGGCTACAGCTATTCCGTTTAAAAGGAATATTATTGGCAGCAACACAACCATTAACGCGGTTGATTATGATATGGGCAGCCAGCGCATAGCCTATTTTGATAAGGATACCGCAAGCTATCAATACACACCCGGGGTAAAAACAGTAGGCAACAAAGGGCGCGCTTATAGAAATGAAGGCGTGGATATACAGGCTGATGAGACCGGCTACCATATTTTCAGTATTGAGGATAGTGAATGGCTGCAATACACCGTACAGGCCGGCAAAGGCACTTATACTGTAAAGCTTTTAGTATCATCAGAAGGCGGCAAGGGTAAGGTTTCCTTATCGGTTGATAATAACCCTGCACAAACAGTTGGTTTAACTGCTGCAACATCAATAGCGGGATGGTACCCGGTTGAAATAAAAGGCATTAAGCTTAATAAAGGCGTTAACAAACTACGTGTACTTGCTGACGAAGGCGGTTTCAACTTTAAATCAATTCAGTTTATAAAAGACTGATTTGAAGTTAACTTGCAAGTGGCGTACGTAATTTAGGTATGCCACTTGCTTTGCTACTCTCCATTACTAATTTGCTCCATCCATGAGTATCGATTTTTGAGCTTTAAACAAAAATTACTTCCCCCGTGAAGTATGCAAATGCAGCAATAAACCTATATCCCTTAAATGTTATTACTGTACTGTCCCATGTACACGTTGGTACACCGTGGGACACCCTGGGACACCCTGGGACGGCAAGAATTATAATGCTCTGAAAATCATCATATTAAATAATTGACAAATAAACTAGCTACTAAATTAACGAGTTTGACGATTAAAAATCAAGCAGCAGGCGCATGTTTAATATGGTTTAGAGCCATCTTCCAAATACTCAATTTTCGCTTGCAGTAAATATATGTTGCGGCAAACTATTATCAATCCTGACGAGTTGTTGTGAAACTTTGATTTACTAATACATATAATAAAAATACTATTCTTCTGATAGTTGATAAAAAAGATGATTTATAACGGGTTTAATTGGTGTGCAAAAACTCGAAAGCAAGTGGGTTTTTGCAGTTACGCAACAGGATAAATTCACAATAAAATTTCAAACTGTTTTTATAAGTTTTCGCAATCGTTTGCGAATTTTTTAACAAAAATTGGGCAATCGGTTGCCATTGTATTTTGTAACCAATATTAGGATATAAAATGTAAAAAAATGCAACTTTTTTACAAGGATTTAAGCGTATTACCCAGACTATTTATTTAAGCTCCAAAAGTGCTTATTATACTCAGTATAAATTTTTTATAATAGTTCATTAAGCGTATTAAATTTTTTATAAAAAATTAATTATCAAGTAGTTATGATATTTTTTCTTGTTTTATTAATATTTGTTTACATAAATTTGACCAAGTAAACTAAACAGGCATATCCTTTATGCCAACCAATTAACCAATTAATACCTTTTAATAAAATGCACATTTTAACTGCTTACGGCTAACTACGCCTCAAGATTTTTCTGCGGGTATTTTTATATCAGCAGAATAAACAATGCCAATTATTAACCATTTAACCAACAAATTATGACAAAAAAATTTCCTTTATTGATTATTATGCTTTTTGCTTTTTTAAATATTGCATTAGCACAAAACTCCACCGTAAAAGGTAAAGTTAGTGACAGCAGGGGCGAGCCTCTTGCAGGCGTTACAATTAAAATTGCCAACATGCAAAGCGTAACTGCAACAGATGCGAAGGGTAATTATACAATTACTGTTCCGCCAAACGCTACATTAACGTTTTCATACGTGGGTTTTGCTACACTGGATGCACAAGTTGGTAGCACCAATACGTTAAACGTAACACTTACCGTTACCGAAAACAATCTTAATGAGGTTGTAGTAGTTGGTTACGGTACGCAAAAGAAAAGCCTGGTTACCGGTTCTATTTCAAGCGTAACCTCGAAAGAACTGGAAAACATGCCTATTAACCGTGTAGAGCAAGCCCTTGAAGGTAGAGCATCTGGTATCAACGTATCAGCAGCTTCTGGTTTACCGGGTGCTTCGTCAACTATTCGTATACGTGGTTATACTTCATTTTCGCCTATAGCTAATAATGATCCATTGTGGGTTATTGATGGTGTTATTGTTGATAATGGTGGTATAGGTTATCTTAACGAGGCCGATATAGAGTCGATTGAAGTATTGAAAGATGCGGCATCAGCAGCTATATATGGTACACGTGCAGCTAACGGTGTAATTTTAGTAACTACCAAAAAAGGTAAGGCAGGCCAGGTAAAAGTTGATTATAACGGTTATTATGGCACACAAACTACGGCTAAAAAACTTGATCTGTTAAATGCTACGCAGTATGCAACAATCAGGGATGAGTCTTTTATGAATACGGTTGCTTATCAAAATGCTGTTACTAAACCGGCATTGCCTTTTGCAAACCCTGCATCATTGGGTGTTGGTACAGATTGGCAGTCACTGGTTTTCTCTAAGGCGCCTATACAAAATCATCAATTTAGCGTAAGCGGTGGCAGTGACAAGTCAACCTTTTTTACTTCGTTTGGTTATTTAGATCAAAGAGGGATTGTTGCAAAAGACATTTCGGGATACAAACGTATTAACATTCGTTTAAACTCAACCTACAATTTAGCCAAATGGCTTACTTTGGGCGAGAATTTGGGATATGATTTTGCTAAAACACAATCTAATGGCGGTAATTATAACACAGAGTTTGGCGGTACACTTAGTGATGCTGTAAACCTTGACCCTGTAACTCCTGTTTATCAGACAGATCCCAATATTCTTGCTCTTGCACCTTACACTGGAGCTAATGCAGCGTATCCTGCTAAAGGACCTAATGGATTATATTATGCATTTTCACCTTATGTTGGCCAGGAAATGTCTAACCCGTTAGCTTATATTCAATCTAAATTGGGTAATTATAACTGGGAGCATAATATTGTTGGTAACGTTTTTGCCGAAGTGAGTCCAATTAGAGGTTTAAAATTCAGGTCGAGCCTGGGTACTAAATTGGCCTTTTATGGTAGTGAAAGTTATACACCATATTATTATTTCACATCATCAAGTATTGGCAATAAACAACAATTTAACCGCTCAATAACCGATGGCTTAGCTTATAACTTAGAAAACACATTAACTTATAGCCGCTCAATTGGTAAGCATAGTGTGTCTGCGGTAGTTGGCCAGGGTATTTATATGGATAATGATACCAAAAACGTAAACGTAAACTATGCAAACGTAATTGCTACCAGTTTTTACCAGGCTAATTTGCAATACAAGCCGGTAACCGGTGATATTACCGGTGGTGGTAGTGATGGTACTGAGCACAGAATTACTTCGCTATTTGCACGTTTGAATTATGATTATGATGAAAAATACCTGGTAACTGGTACAGTTCGTCGTGATGGTTCATCAAGGTTTGGTGCAAATTATCAGTTTGGTGTGTTCCCTTCATTCTCTTTGGGTTGGGTTCCTTCATTAGAGAAATTCTGGCCTAAAAATGATGCAGTTAGCTTCCTGAAAATTAAAGGTGGTTATGGTGTAACAGGTAATGATGGGGGTATTGGTGATTTTGCTTTTAACTCGATAATAAGTGGCGGACGTAACTATACCTTTGGTACAGCTAATGCAAGTACTATAGGCTTTAGCCCTGCCGCACCGGCAAACCCCAACTTAAGGTGGGAGCAAACTCAATCTACAGATATAGGTTTAGACGCTGTTTTGTTTAATAACTTTAACTTAAGTGTTGACTTATTTACCAAGAAAACTGTTGGTGTATTACAACAACCACCTGTACCTGGTTATTTGGGTTATTCCCAAGCTCCTTACGCTAACTATGGTACTTCACAAAACAGGGGTATTGATATTGAATTGGGCTACCATAGCAAAATTGGTGACCTAAGCTTTGGCATGAATGGTAACGTATCATTCCTGCAAAACAAAATTCTTTATATAGCTCCTGGTATTTCGTTTGTAGAGACTCAACAAGCCAGTTTCCAAACAATGGGTAATATTTCACGCTCAATTGTTGGCGGTTCATACAATGCGTTTTACGGTTACCAAATGTTAGGTATATTCCAAACCCAGGCAGAAGTTAACAGCTACGTAGGTTCGGCCGGTACACCATTACAACCAAATGCAAAACCAGGCGATATTAAGTACGCTAACTTAAATGGCGATAACGTAATTGATGGTAGTGACCGTACAATAATAGGTAATCCAATACCAACAGTAACTTATGGTTTAACCGTTAATTTAGTATACAAAAGCTTTGATTTTGTGGCATTTGGTAATGGTGTAGGCGGTAATTCTATATTTCAGGGCCTACGTCGTTTAGATATTGGTAACGCCAACTATCAAACAACAATATTAGACAGGTGGACACCAACTAACCCATCTACTACAAACCCGCGTTTGACGGATGATGATCCGAATGGTAACTACACAAAGTTTAGCAAAATATACCTGCAAAGCGGCAACTATTTCAGGGTAAAAACAATGCAGCTTGGCTACACGTTACCAAAGGGTTTAACAAAAAAACTTGGTGTAAACAGATTACGTATTTATGCCAGCGCGCTAAACCTATTTACCTTTACCAAGTACACCGGTTACGATCCTGAAATTGGAAACGGCGGAGCTGGTGCTGGCCAGGTGTTAGGCATTGATAAAGGCAATTATCCACAAGCACGTACTTTTATGTTGGGCTTAAACCTTGGATTTTAAAAAACTTAAAAAAGAATTAAGATGAGAAACAAAATTACATTGGTGGTTGTCCTGCTGGCAGGGTTGCAACTACTGGGATCCTGCAAGAAATTCCTTGCAGTGAATCCTGAAGAACGTATACTGGAATCTGATTATTATGCTAATCAGGCACAGGCCTTTTCGGGCTTAACAAGTGTGTATGATATGGTAGGTAATCAGGGAGGCGGTTATTTAACAAAAACCAATATTATGAATGTTGCATCTGATGACCATTGGGCCGGTGGTGCAAATTCATCTGATATTGGCGATCTGCAGTCGATTGCTAAATACACTTATACCCAATCTGCACAAAACGGTGGCCCCAGCTATTTATGGACCAAAGGCTTTACCGGCGTTTACAGAGCAAATGTGTTTTTAAAACACATTACTACGGTATCAATGGATGCAACGTTAAAAGCAAGGTATATAGCCGAAGCTAAATTATTAAGGGCATATTTTTATTTTGATCTGGTGCGTTTCTTTAAGAACATCCCTTTGATATTAGAGCCTACAGACCCTACTAATATTTACACCATTACACAAGTAGCCCCGGATGTTATTTACAAACAGATAATTCAGGATCTGAAAGATGCCCAGTCATCGTTACCTGCTACAGTACCGGCCGCGTCAGAAGGCGGACGTGTTACTCTGGGTGTTGATCATGCGTTATTGGCCCGGGTATATATGTGGCAAAAAGATTATACCAACGCGCTAACCGAATTTGCTTTGGTAAATGGTACTGCACCTGGTGCATCAGCAAGTATTTATGGTTATAAATTAATTCCAAATTTTGGTGACCTGTGGAAAACAAATAACAAATTTAACAGCGAATCAATTTTTGAAATTGTATTTAACTCTACATCCAATGGTGGCTGGGGTAATGTTGGTGGTACAGAAGGTAACCTGGAATGTATTTTAGTTGGCCCGCGTAATTATAATCCACTAAAAACAACTGCACCAGATTATGTTTCCGGATGGAGCGGCCAACCTTTCACTGATGATTTCTGGAACTTGGTTCACTATGATCCGCGCAATGCGGCAACTGTTGCTAACTGCGATAGTTTAGAAACAAATGGTATCATTACTTATTTACATGCTTACCAAAATACCGGTCACTTTATTGAAAAATTTGCCGGTCGTAATTCAACTAAAGCGGCATCAGGTCAATTAGAATTAAATTTCCCGGTTGATATGTATGAAATACGTTTAGCTGATATGTACCTGTTAGAAGCAGAGGCTCAATTAGCCAGTGGTGGTGCAGTTGGTGCAGGCTCCCGTGCTTATGCCTTGTTAAACGCAGTAAGGGCACGTGTTGGTGCCGGGCCAGTTGCGGTTACATTAGATAACATCAAAAAAGAAAGACGCTTAGAACTTGCCGGCGAAGGCCAGCGTTGGTTGGACCTTGTACGTTGGGGTGATGCCGGCACTAATGCGGTGTTACTTTCTAAGGGCTTTGTTGCAAATAAAATGGAAATTTTCCCTATACCACAATCAGAGCTTAATAATACCAAAATACAACAAAGCAAAGAATGGGGCGGTCCCCTTTAATAGTTAATTAGATTGGTTGTTAGTTCATATACCTATCAGGGAGCGGTTATGCCGCTTTCTGATAGTTTTAACTTAAACCATGTAATTTTTGTTTACTAATTCCCTGTTTCTACTAATTTAATATATGAAGGGAAATATCCGCATATTAATTGTTCTATCGTCAGGAATACTATTTGCCATAGCAATGTTCTTTTCTGAATGCAGGGATAAAGGTAAAAACCTTGAACCTGATAAAAGGGGCAGCGCTTACGCTAATCCGCAAACTTGTATAAGCTGTCATAAAGACACGTACAATTCTTACACTCATACCGCTCACTTTCATACATCAAGCGCTATTGATGGCAATAAACTGCAAGCAGAATCAATGGCTAACACCCATATTTTTATTTTTAACGATAAACTAAAAATAACCATTGATAAACGTAAGGATGGCATTTATCAAACAGCTATTTTTGAGGGCAAACAGATAAGAAGTGAGCGGTTTGATATTGCATTTGGAGCCAATGAAAAAGCACAAACATATGGTTACTGGAAAGGTAACCGACTGTATGAATTGCCTTTATCTTTTTTTAAAATAATAAATAACTGGGCAAACAGCCCCGGTTTTCCGCCAGATTTGGTTTATTATGACAGGGCAATTGTTAGCCATTGCTTTGAATGCCATGGGTCATACCTTGAAAAAACTTTTGTACAAACCGGCCCTATCAAAGTAGCCGAAGAGTACGATAAAAAATCAATTATGTATGGGATAGATTGCCAGCGTTGCCATGGGCCGGCTGCTAATCACGTGCAATACCATTTTGATAATCCTACTGATAAGAAAGCAAAATATATTACTACCTATAATTCATTGAACCGGCAGCTAAAGGTTAATATGTGTGCAGTATGCCATGGTGGCAATGACCTTAAAACAGAAAAATCAACATTCGGCTATAAACCGGGCGATAACCTGGCCAGTTTTTATGATCCTGATTTTGGTTTCAATGCCAGTGCCGACGTTCATGGTAACCAGGCAAAATTGTTAGCTATGAGCAAATGCTATTTAAATAGCCCATCGCTTACCTGTACTACCTGCCATAATGTGCATGAACAAGAAAAAAGCGATCCTGTGTTATTGTCGCAAAAATGCCTGGATTGCCATAAAGAGCAAACACATAACTTTTGCAAAATGGGCCCACAGTTGGGCAACGCCATAACCGGTAAATGTATTGATTGCCACATGCCCACTTTGCCATCTAAATTAATTTCCTTCAAAATGTCGGCAATGAAGGGAGCGTCTCAATACCTTTTACATACGCACCGCATAGCTATTTATCCTGAGCAAACCAATCAAATATTATCATTAATAAAGAACGCCCAACACAGCAATTAATATTGCTGCAATGTTATATATACACCTCTCGCTAATGAAAAGAAAAGGAAATAAGTGCATAATGGTCTTTACCATGATGTTAATCACTGTTACAGCGTTTTCACAAAAAACAAAAACAGCCGATATCTGGCTAACTAATGCTGATAGATCGGCGTTATTTCAACAACAACAGCCTATTGCTTTTTCAAACAAGGCCGATGTGGCAAACCCAACTATACAGGTGGATGAAAAAGAAACCTTCCAGCCAATTGATGGTTTTGGCTTCGCGCTAACCGGCGGCAGCGCCATGCACATGATACGCATGAGTGCCGAAAGCAGGGCCAAGTTAATAAAAGACGTTTTTTCAACTGAAGGCAATAGCATTGGCGTAAGTTATTTGCGCTTAACCATAGGCGCGTCTGATTTGAATGACCATGTGTTTTCATACGATGACCTGGCACCGGGCGAAACAGATATGGAGCTAAAGCGCTTTAACCTGGGGCCGGATAAAAATGATGTGATACCGGTGATGAAGGAGATATTAAAGATCGATCCTAAAATTAAAATACTAGGTTCGCCATGGTCTGCACCGGTATGGATGAAAGATAATGGGGATACCCGCGGGGGCAGTTTAAAGCCCGAATATTTTGATGTTTATGCCAGATATTTAATTAAATACTTATTGGCCATGAAAGCCGAAGGCATAAACCTGGATGCCATAACTATTCAGAATGAGCCATTGCACCCCGGCAATAACCCAAGCATGTTAATGCTTGCCGACGATGAGGGCCGATTTATAAAAGTATTTGGTCCGAAACTAAAAGCGGCGGGTTTAAAAACAAAGATTATAGCGTATGACCATAATGCCGACAGGCCCGATTATCCGCTTGCTATTTTAAATGACCCCGAAGCCGCAAAATATGTAGACGGGTCGGCTTTCCACTTATATGGGGGCAAGATCACCGCGCTTACGGATGTACATAACGCGCATCCCGAAAAGAACCTTTATTTCACCGAACAGATGGTGGTTGAGCGTGGAAAAAACAATCCGAAATTAAATGTAGCAAATCCGGTTAGCCGGTTATTTATAGGCGCGACACGCAATTGGTGCCGCAACGTGCTGGAATGGAATCTGGCAGCAGATCCGCAGAATAAGCCTTTTACAGACAGGGGCGGATGCCCTATGTGCCAAGGCGCGGTAACTATTGATAGTAACAGATTTACCCGCAATGTAGCCTATTATGCCATGGCCCATGCATCAAAATTTGTAAGGCCGGGTTCTGTCCGTATTGGCTCTAACGACCTGGAGCTATTACCTAACGTGGCATTTAAAAGGCCTGATGGTAAAAAGGTATTAATTGTTGTAAACAATGGCACAACGGCACAAACATTTAACATACAAAATAAGGGTAAAACAATAGTTGCCTCTTTAAATAGCGGGGCAGTTGGTACCTACATCTGGGATTAAATATTTTTTAATAATTGATCGCCACAAATAATTTCTAATTTTTCTTACCTAATACCTTATACTATTATGCAAAAAAGAATTTTAACCATATTATGCTTCCTGTCCATTGCTTGCTGTGTTTTAGCACAAAAAACACCACAACATACTGATGCTATTGATGGTAAAGTGGATGCGTTGCTTGCCAAAATGACCTTAGACGAAAAAATAGGTCAGTTAAACCAATACACCAGCGATCGTTTGGCAACCGGCCCGTTAACAGAAAACAGCAGCAAGTTTCAGGATATTAAGGACGGAAAATTGGGTTCTATGCTAAATGTAAAAGGCGCGAAAGAAACCCGTATGGTGCAGGAACTGGCTATGCAATCTCGCCTAAAAATACCGTTACTATTTGGTTTGGATATTATACATGGTTACCGGGTAACTTTCCCTGTGCCTTTGGCAGAAGCCGCCAGCTGGGACATGCAGGCCATACAGACTTCGGCACGTGTGGCAGGTAAAGAAGCCGCTGCCGCGGGTTTACACTGGACATTTGCCCCAATGGTTGATATTACACGCGACCCTCGCTGGGGCCGTGTAATGGAAGGCGCCGGTGAGGATCCATACCTGGCTTCGCTTATTGCGGTTGCAAGGGTAAAAGGGTTTCAGGGTAATGGTTTAGGCAGTCTGGATGCTATAATGGCCTGCGTAAAGCATTTTGCAGCTTATGGCGCAGCAATAGGCGGTCGCGATTATAACGCGGTCGACATTAGTGACCGTACACTTTGGGAAACGTATTTGCCGCCTTTTAAAGCCGCCCTTGATGCAGGTGCCGCTACTTTTATGAATAGTTTTAACGAGTTAAATGGCATCCCGGCAACAGGTAACAGCTATTTGCAAAGAGATATTTTAAAAGGTAAATGGAACTATAAGGGTTTTGTAGTAAGCGATTGGGGATCTGTTGGCGAAATGGTACAGCATGGCTATGCGCGCAATAGCAAACAGGCAGCCGAATTAGCTATAACAGCCGGTAGTGATATGGATATGGAAAGCCATGCTTATATTAATAACCTGGCTCAATTGGTAAAGGAAAATAAAGTGCCGGTAGCACTTATTGATGATGCTGTAAAACGCATTTTACGCAAGAAATTTGAAATGGGCCTCTTTGATGATCCTTATCGTTTTAGTAATGAAGAGCGTGAAAAAAAGGAGCTAAACTCGCCAGAGAATCGGACCGCGGCCCGCGAAGTTGCTAAAAAAAGTATAGTGCTGTTAAAAAATGATAAGCAACTATTACCCCTATCAAAAAACCTGAAAACTATTGCGGTAATAGGCCCTTTGGTTAAATCAAATATTGATATGATGGGATTTTGGTCGATTAAATGGGAGGGCGATCATTTGGTATCATTATATGAAGGTTTAGAAAATAAAGTTGGTAAAAACACCCGCCTGTTATATGCGCAGGGTTGTGATGTTACCGATACCTCAAAAAGCAATTTTGCACAGGCCGTAGCAACAGCTATGCAGGCTGATGTGGTGATACTGGCAATTGGCGAGCATTATGACATGACAGGCGAGGCCAAAAGCCGCGCCAATATACACGTGCCCGGTGTGCAGGAAGATTTGGTTAAAGCTATTAAAGCAACAGGCAAACCGGTTGTGGTATTAACCATGTCTGGCAGGCCCATGATATTTAATTGGACAGCCGACAACGCCGACGCTATTTTACAAACCTGGTGGTTGGGTAGCGAAGCCGGTAATGCCATTGCCGATGTTTTATTTGGCGATTATAATCCGGCAGGAAAGCTGCCTATATCCTTTCCCCGGTCAGAAGGGCAGATACCGGTTTATTATAATTATAAAAGTACTGGCCGCCCGTCAACAAATGATATGGGGATCAACTACCGGTCGGGCTATAATGATATGCAAAACAGCCCGCGTTATGCATTTGGTTACGGCCTAAGCTATACCCAATTTGCTTTAACTGATTTGAAGCTGGACAGAACCACGCTAACCGCTAACGATAAATTGAATATAAGCTGCACATTAAAAAACACCGGTAACTATGCAGGCGAAGAAGTTGTGCAGTTATACCTGCGGGATGAATTTGCCAGCGTTACGCGCCCGGTAAAAGAGTTAAAAGGCTTTGAAAAAGTATATTTAAAAGCAGGCGAAAGCAAAATCATCAATTTTGTTATAGATAAAGAAACCCTATCGTTTTACGATCAAAAAATGAACTGGGCCACAGAACCGGGAACATTCCAGCTGATGATAGGCAATTCATCAGATCATATTTTATTAAAGAGTAAGTTTGAGTTGATAAAATAATAAAGTGCGGCGATCTCTGCGCGATAGATAACCGATGTGTCTATCGTGTAGAGATTATACACTGTATACCGTATGCACCTACACTTTAATCAGCTACATCACCAGTGATACCCAACCTTGGGGGTTGCCTTTTTTTCTGAGGGATTTATGGTCCTGCATAGCCTTTTTAATCCGAATAGCATATGCCCAGCAAGTACTTTGCCTGATACCCAGTTTTTGCGATAGCTGGTGCGATGAAATGGTGCCTTTGCTGCTATATATCAAATAAACTATATAAAACGCCTTGTTAATAGGTATGCGGTTGTTCTCGAAAATAGTATTATACATGGCAGATTCTTCATAACTGCATTTAGTACATCTGCGGCTATAAGGAGCCCTCCCCGCATTATAAATACTATGACTGCAGCGTGTACAGGTATAATCAGCTCTCCATTTTAACTCGGCAAGAAATTTATAACAACTTTCCTGATCGGGATATTTTGCACTAAACTCTTCAAAATTAAGTTCTGTAGATAAGGCGCGCGCCTCGGTAACTTTATCAATATCAGTTTTAAGCTGAACGTTGTCTTTTTCCAGCAAAATATTCATCCGGCTAATTTCGGCCGACTGCTCTTCTAATTGATGATTAATGTTTATTAGCAGATCGTTTTGCTCCTCAATTATTTTTGAATGATCCTCCAATTCTTCGGATTTCCTGATCAATTCTTTGGTGCGGGCATTTACCTGCATCTCTAATTCCTTATTTATTGAATCTTTAAGCCTATTATTAATATCCATCTGGCGGATGATCTCATCACGGGCGTTATCTTTTTCTTTACGTATTATACGCACCTGATCGCCTATAGCAAATGAAAGAAATAGCATTTCCATAATGAAGCAAAATCCTATACTGTAATAAGTTAAAAATGCCGGTAAAAAGTTAGCATAGCCCAGGGCATCTATTGCCTTAACAATAAAACCTGTAAATAATACAGCATACGCCAATACAAAAAAACGGGCCGGCTTAAAACCATTTTTATAAATATATATACCGGTAACAAAAGCAATTGATAGCGGTACAACCTCTACAAATTTGTAAATGAATAAGCTTTTATCAATAAACAGGCAATACAAAAAGTAAGCGCTCCTAAGTACTATGATTGCGTTAAGTAAACGGTAAAAGTTATAAGCTTTAAGTTTAACCTGCAAAAGCTCTTTAGTGAAAATTAAGGCACAAATACTCATCGCATATAATGCAATGCCATAAACGTAATCGTTATAAGCCGGATGACCCGGCCAGATATATTGAAAGGCAATTCCGTCAACGCTCATTTCATAGAGCGCGACACTTAAAATGTAAAACACATAATATAGGTATTGTTTTTTTCGTACTGCTGTAAACATAAGCAGGTTATGAAAACAGAATATAAGTATCATGCCGTAGAATAGCCCAAATAACAAATATTCAGATAAGGCATATTTAATAAAATAACCCAGTGTGCGATATACAATTATTACTTTAACGGGGTTGTTTGATTTTAATTTAAAGTAATAGGTATATTCTCCTTTTGATGTATTTTGTATTAAAAACTCAAAATTTTTGTGGTGATATAGCCGGTCCCTAAAATTAACTCCCGCTCCCGAATGATTGATAATATAATCGCCCTTTTCATTAGGGATGTAAGCGGTTACATTTTCTGTAGTTTGATCAAAAAATTCAAATAGGCAACTTTTATTAGCAATTGTCTGTGTAAAGCGAAGCTTTATTTTATACCAATATGTATACTCACGATTTTTATTTATAGGATAATAAATAAGGTTGCTTTTAAAACTGCTGTTCAAGCCCCTTACCTGATCAAAGGATAATTTGTTGGTGCTATCTTCTAAATATTCAATCTCGTTTAATGTGAATTTATATTGTTGTACGCTGCTATCAATAGGTATTGTTTTTTGCGCAAAAATATTACTTGTTGAAACACATAAATAAATAAATAATAACAAGGTCCTTTTAAAAGCACACATAAATTTAGATAGTATATTGGTTGTAATAATACCAAAAAGTATTACAGGGGTAATTTATGCAAAATCATCAAATAATACAACAAATATTACAGCCCAATTACAGTATTGCTAAAATTATATTGAATAAATTATAATATATACATAACGTATCAAAATATTGGCGAGGAAGGATTTGTCTTTAAAAAATCTTTTCGCTATGAAATATTTTTCCTTCCGAATTAATGCCTTCAATTATTATTTTGAATTTACTCGCGATGTCATTATTATAGAACTCCAATTGATATGTTGGTCTGCCTTTATCCATGATGATATTAGGTTGCCAATACAATGTTTTTCGAACGTCGGCTCGATTTAACGAAGTCTTTCCATAATTTGGAGAATAAAATTCCTTAACAGAATTATAACCAGACAAGGTAGTAACAAGTTCATTTGAACTAAAATCAAAACCTTTTCCCTTTTTAGTATAAACAGCAATTACCCCGCCGATTGTGCCAAACGCTCCGCCCATCGAAGGGTCATATACTTTAATGTAATCTAACTCTGCCATTCCCAAGCTTCTGATATCGGCTGCAGAACTTTCATTATTATTCAAGTAAAATTTGATGACCCTATCTCTCCATAGTACGATTGGGAACAAAGACCTATAGTTGGAAATCTGCATACCAGTAATTTTGCTCTTTAAATAATCGAAAAGGGAAATATAATTTAATGCTTTAGGATCGGCACCTACTAAAAGATTTGTAGAAATACCCCCACTGAGTAATCCTGCAGTGTATGTGTTTTCCAGCTTTTGAATTTCATCTGTTTTTTTTGCCGTTATGCTTACTTCCTTCAAATTTTGTGAGTGACCTCTGCTGAAATAATTCTGAACATATTGATCAGGCGCTTTAGTTACTTCCTTGCCAGCATACAGCAAAAGATCTGTTTTGATTGGAATAGTTGGCAAGCTATCAAGGAAGCCATTGTTAACCTTTAATTTGATTCTTTTGGAATCTATGTTTTTATTATTAAACTTAAAATACAGTTTGGCTGAACCATAAAAAACAATACCATCCTTAACAAAACGCCCCAATTTATCGATGTTTATTGGAAGGAGGAAAGTATTCTTATCATCGGTTTTCATAATGATATTGACCACCGGATTCTCGAGGTTTGTTAAATAATTCGCGCCGCTTAATTCGCCGCTAAGTGTAATATAGTTTGATTCCTTAAAGGTTGAATCAGGGACGTGATATTTTCTACATCCATGAGTTAACATAACCAGATCCATGTTTTTTGTTACACTATCGCTCTTGCTAACAAAATAATATCCTGGATTTTGAATTTTTCCTTTTAAATCGCCGGTTAAAAACAAATGAGAAATAATATTGTCTTGGGGTTTTGGTGAATTGTCTAAATCAGCGTCGGTAATTGCTACAGAAAAGTTTGATCTCAGTGTATCGGTTATATATAGTTTAATCTTATTTAGACCATGCTTGGTGTGATCTATATCTGTAATTGTAAATCCTGCATTAACATTATAATTGTGGTTGTTTACAAATGTTACCCGTTCTGCCAGGGGTTGAAGGTTTTTGTTGAACAGGGTGAGATAAAGAATGCCGGTAGATAGACCTTTTGTAGGAATCATTCCAGCAATGCTTTCACTAACGGAAAGATTTACTTTTGCTTCATAAATTATCTCATTATTTTGATAGGCTACAAGTAAAAGTTCTTTTTCAGCAGCAGAAACTTCGTGAGATCTAAATATAAAAAACTTTTTCCCTTCAGCCAGATCGGATATATGCAAAGCAACTCCCTGCATTTTCCTCGCCGGTAAAATAGTGTTATGTTCAATCCCGTCAGGATCTTTCCAGATAGCATTATACGCTTTATTTAAACGTGGCACTAGACTAATACTTCCCATTCCATCATGCGATGTTGAAAATTCTGACACTACTTCTCCCATTGAAACAATAGTCCCAAATACCTCTATTGGCTTTCCTGTACTATCAATGGCTTTAAACGCAACAACAGACGGTAGATTGTTAATCCAATCCCCTCCTTCCGGTAAGAATTGCAGGTCGTAAGAATGCGATACAACTGAGTCATTCCCAGCTTTTCTATTTATATAAGAAAGTGCATTAAAATATTGCAAATCGGGGTCGGCAGCAATACTCTCTGTCGTATAGGCCCGGCAATACAAACCGTTTGTTGAGCTAACGTTGGAATAACCAGGTTACCTGAAGATGTGGATTCAAATATGGGTGTAACCGATCGACCTATTAATTGTCCATCGTAAGTAATTAATTCAAAGTAGAAGTTTTTACTCGATTTTGACCTGCTTAAACCATTGAATAGATAAGCTTTAAACCATATCGTGTCGCCAGATTCATAAACCTTTCTGTCATATTGAACATATATTTTTTGTTGACTACTTGCATTTAAAAGTGGCAAGATAGCTTTATCAATAGTCTGTGAAAAACTTGTTTTACCACAAATCAGCACTACCATAAAGGATATATACAGAGCCAACAATTTCTTCATGATAATTAAAAAAAACAAGTTATGCAATAAAACTCACATAATCACCTCATTACAAAGGAACGACCACACATAGACAAGGACGGCTTATTACAGGACTAAAACCCGCATGATAGTAGCTATTCATTTCAAATTTCCAGTAAGTGCTAACAATAATGAAAGAAGTGTTGTACCTATGTTGTACCCATGAAAAAAAAACAGGCTTTTAGAAATTCATCTAAAAGCCTGATAATCACTACGTGGAGAATATCGGAGTCGAACCGATGACCTCTTGCATGCCATGCGCAGTAGCACGATTTTCATTGCTTTTCATGCCTTTTCATTAATTTGACAAATGACTGATTTTAAGTGATTTACCATTAAATAAATCAACAGTTCGCTTCATTCCTTTTCCATGTTTGGCTATACTTGTGTGCAAATTGTTTGCACAGATCAAAAGGGTAAGAAAAATGTTTAGTTATAGTATAATTGGAATAACAGTAAACGCAATCCTGGATAAAAGGCGGGTTCTTTCAAATAACAAATACCCTGTTAAGATAAGGATAACCCTTAGTCAACCATAAAACTGTGATTAAAGGTTTAATAGTGACAGATAATTGAACAAATCCTATATATAGTTTTGCTATGGCCCTAATCTTAGGATTTATTTTCACTCACCTTGCTAAAAACTAATTCCTAATTGCATCGCCGTAGTATATGATCCGGATAGGTTATTGCCAAATCGCGCCGGTTCGCTTAATGAAAGATAAACCTGGTAATCTTTTTTACTCATAATTATTTTACTGAATACAGGAGTGACCCCATATCTGCCGTCTGTCTGAAAAGCTAGCCTTGGGATAATGGTAAAACCATTATGAAAACGGAACATAACTCCGGGATGGAAAAGCATATAATTCATTTTGGT
>NZ_JAQBOW010000103.1 GCF_028287845.1 Mucilaginibacter sp. | reverse complement strand
CCATCAACTCCGCATCACTAATAATAGGGATATTCAGCTTTTGTGCTTTTTCCAGTTTAGCCGGGCCCATGTTATCCCCGGCTACCAGGTAGTTTAGTTTGGCTGATATGCTGCTTAAAATTTTGCCACCATTTTGCTCAATAATATCTTTTAATTCGTCCCTTGATCTTTCAAAAGTGCCGGATATAATGAAAGTCTTTCCTGATAATGCCTCGCTTTGTAGCACCACTTCTTTTTCGTCGCTTACAAACTGTAACCCCTGTGCCTTTAATTGTTTAATTTCTTCGCGATGTTTCTCATTGCCAAAATATTCAATTAAACTATGGGCAATGCGTTCGCCAATTTCTTCGGCAACTATCAGTTCATCAAGCGTGGCGGCCATCAGGTTATCCATGTTTTTAAAATAATGGGTAAGTTTTTTAGCTACTGTTTCGCCAATGTAACGAATGCCCAAGCCAAACAGTACTTTTTCAAAAGGCATTTGCTTAGACTTTTCAATACCTTCCAGCATGTTGCTGATAGATTTTTCGCCAAACCGGCCCATCTGCTTCAACTCATCAGCATGTTCATGCAGTTTATACAGATCGCTTATGTGCCTTATAAATCCTTTCTGATATAAGGTCTCGATAGTTTCATCACCCAGTCCATCAATATTCATGGCTTTACGGCCAATAAAATGCTGCATTTTGCCCGTTATTTGCGGCGGGCAACCCTCATCATTAGGGCAATAAAAAGCAGCCTCACCTTCCTGGCGCTTTAATGGGGTGCTACATGCGGGGCACTCGGTTATATAATCAATGGAGGGTGCCGATGGATCACGTTTCTCTAAATTTACTTCTATAATCTTCGGGATAATTTCGCCGCCTTTTTCTACAAAAACCCAGTCGCCTTCGTGCAGATCCAATCGCAGCATTTCGTTAGCGTTATGCAGGGTGGCACGTTTTACCGTGGTACCCGCCAGCAATACCGGCTTTAAATTGGCAACTGGTGTAACTGCACCGGTACGGCCCACCTGGTAGCTTACGCTTAGCAGTTGGGTTTGTACCTGTTCTGCTTTAAATTTATAAGATATGGCCCAGCGCGGCGATTTGGCGGTAAAGCCCAGCTCTTCCTGCTGGCCAAAATTATTTACTTTAATTACTATGCCGTCAATATCGTAACTTAAGCCAAAGCGTTTTTTATCCCACCCGGTAATAAAGGCTAATACGTCATCTATATTATTACAAAGCTTACTATGCTCATTAACATGAAAGCCCCAGCTTTTAACAGCTTGCAGACTTTCCCAATGCGTTTTAAACAGCGGTTTTTCTGTATATAAAAAATACAAAAAGCAATCCAAAGGGCGCTTGGCAACCTCGCCCGAATCCTGCAGCTTTATAGTACCCGACGCGAAATTACGGGGGTTGGCATAAGGTGGTTCGCCATTTTCTATGCGCTCCCCGTTAAGTCTTTCAAAAGCTTTAAGGTGCATAAATACTTCGCCGCGTATCTCAAACTCATCCGGGTAGTTGCCTTCTTTTAATTGCTTTGGGATGCTTTGTATGGTGCGCACATTGGTAGTTACTTCATCACCTTTTACTCCATCGCCGCGGGTAACGGCACGCGCAAGCTTACCATTTTCGTAGGTTAGGCTCATAGACAAGCCATCAAACTTTAGCTCGCATACATATTCAAAATTATCGCCTATGGCTTTACGTATACGTTGGTCAAAATCAAGCAGCTCCTGCTCATTATAGGTATTACCTAATGATAGCATTGGCCAGCGATGTTTAACCGTATTAAACTCTTTGGTAATAAAACCACCTACCCGCTGCGTTGGCGAATCAGGATCAGCAAATTCAGGAAATTGCTGCTCGATCGCGTTCAGCGCCTCCAGTTTTTTATCAAACTCGAAGTCGGATATGGCAGGCATAGCCAATACATAGTAATTATAGCTATGCTGTTTTAACTCTGCCGATAAGGTTTCTATTTGTTTTTTAGCTTCTGCCGGTGACATGAAGCGAAGATAATAAATTGATTAATGAGGAATGCTTTTTTATTTAAACACCTACCGCTCCACCCATAAATTGAAGTTTCAAATATTTGATTTTTTTGATTTTTTTTTAGATTTGAAACACCAATTATTAAATTATTTTATGAAAAAAACTACTAAATTTTTACTAGCATTAAGTATGCTGTTTGTGCTTGGAATTACAGCAAGTAACGCACAAATGTATGTGTCTAAGATTCCACCTGTCCCTGTAAGAAAAAGGGCTCCCCGGCCTTCGCCTAAATACGTTTGGATAGCACCCGAATGGGAACCGTATAATAAGAACTATTCGGCCGGCTTTTGGGGATTTCCCCCGCGTGCGGGAGCAATATGGATACAGGGGCGTTGGAGTAAAACCCCAAAAGGATACACCTGGATAGGCGGTCATTGGAAATAAATAACAGCACTTCAAAAATTGATTGCTCCGCATGTAATATTTGGGCGATTTTTTGCCCAAAAAATTAAACTTTTTTGTTTGTGTGCTGTCTTTAGTAATATAATACAACCATTATGAAAACACTAAGGAGAATTTTATTTGCATCAGCAGCTGTGGTGCTATTTGCAACAGCAAATAGCAGTGCCCAAGTTGTAGTAAGAACCCGCATGGTACATCATCGTACGGTAACTGTTCGTCCTGCCCGCCCTTCGGCAAACCATGTTTGGATTGAAAGCGAATGGACCCCCAGAGGCAGAACCTATGTTGAACGCCCGGGATATTGGGCCGTAGCCCCACATCGGGGTGGAATGTGGGTATCAGGCCACTGGGCTAATCGCCCACGGGGTTATGTTTGGGTACCGGGACATTGGAGATAATATATCTCATCTAACTAAGATCAAGACTTACGAAATATTTTAACCTCGTAAGTCTTTTTTTTTTGCTGTATAATCGTATTATTGCTATAATGAAACGATTATTTACCAACCTAACCTTCCAGGTACTTATTGCAATTTTGCTGGGCATTATTGTAGGGCTATATTTTAAGCCATTTGCGCCAACGGCGCAGCTCATTAGTAAAGTATTTATCAGCCTGATAACCATGCTTATAGCGCCTATTATTTTCTTCACCATTGTACTGGGCATTGCCGGCATGAGTGATATGAAAAAGGTAGGCAGGGTAGGCGGCAAGGCATTGCTTTACTTTGAGATAGTTACCACGTTTGCCCTAATTATAGGTGTAGCGGTAGCCAACCTAATTAAACCCGGCGAAGGCTTTGTAAGTACCGTTAAGGCCGATACCTCCAAGCTTGCGGTTTACCAAAAGGCTGCGGCAGAGATGCATTGGGGCGATTTTATAGCCCACATTGTACCCGCCAATGCCTTTGATGCTTTTGCCAAAGGCGATATTTTACAGATATTGTTTTTTGCCATACTATTTGGTTACGGCCTAAGCCGCATGGGTAATGGCGGCAAAATAGTTATCGACTTCTTCGAAAAGCTATCTAAAGTGTTCTTTAATATTATGCATATTGTGATGAAAGTTGCCCCGATAGGCGCTTTCGGCGGAATGGCTTATACCATAAGCACCTATGGTATTAAAACCCTGCAACCGCTGGCTTTGCTGATGGCATCTGTTTATATTACCATGATACTCTTTATTTTTGTGGTGCTGAACATTATTTGCCGTATCTATAAATTTAGTTTGTGGCAGTACCTAAAACACATTAAGGAAGAAATACTGATTGTATTGGGTACTTCATCATCAGAATCGGCATTACCGGGTATGATGGAGAAGCTGGAGAAATTTGGCTGCTCGCGGTCGGTAGTTGGTTTGGTTATCCCGGCAGGGTATTCTTTTAATTTAGACGGCACAACTATCTATTTATCCATGTCGGTAATATTTTTGGCGCAGGTATTTCATATCCCGCTATCAATAGAGCAGCAACTGGGCATTATCGGTATATTAATGATCACCAGCAAAGGCGCGGCAGGCGTAACTGGCAGCGGTTTTATTGTGCTAACCTCAACCCTGGCAGCCATCAAAGTTATCCCTGTTGAAGGTGTGGCAATATTATTAGGGGTGGACAGGTTTATGTCGGAAGCGAGGGCCATCACCAATGTAATTGGCAACGGCGTAGCTACTATTGTGATTGCTAAGAGTGAGGGGGAGTTTATTAGTCCGGAGATTAGTGGGTAGTTGTATGTATATATTTTTTTGACAATACTTAAGGCAACCATAATAATAGTAGGGATGGTAATTTTCAACATTTATTTTTGGCCGGGAATTGGGGGAGATAAGGTAAAAATGAAAAAAGCGATTTGGATGTTTGTATCGATATGCCTTTTAATATTTGTAATTACGGGTATTGAGTTTGCAATCGCACTTAATAAATAACCGTCCGTTTGTTTCAAAGTATTTCACTCCTGTATTCCCAGCGTCAACATCCACCCGCTCAATCGCCGCGGGAAGGGCTGTTACTTTTGTCTGTGATACAAAAGTAACCAAAAGATCAAGTCAGCCCAATCGCTGCCACTACACAGGCCAGACTCCCGGCCGCGTGGGCTGACGGGCCACCTCTTCTTTTTGATTGCTCATAATTATCAAGATGTTGGTTCTATCCTAAAGCGTCAGCAAATAAGCTTCGGGCGAAAGCAGGAAAAACTGGTGGCCATGCGCATAGGGAGGGGCATAGCGTCTTTTGCCCGGGGAATGGCCTGTGCGACCTGGAGCAAAATTATGCAGTCCGAGGTTTTACCTGATTTGCAGGGCAAAGGCCTCGTGCGCAAAGAAGCATCTTTGCTGACTTGATTTTTGGTTCTTTTCATCAAGGAAAAGAACAAAGCCTTCCCGCGGCGATTGAGCGGGTGGATGCTGGTATTTGGTGTGCAGAAAGTTGAGAGCAAGAATAACTACCTGTGTTTTGTAAATTTTTCATCATCAAACAAAAAATTCACCCCTCAGACACTTAGGGGGCGAAAAATAATTTTAGCTTTGCGCTACAAAAAGAAATAAGACCAATGAGTGTACTCGTTAATAAAGATTCTAAAGTTATAGTTCAGGGCTTTACAGGTAATGAAGGTACCTACCACGCAGAGCAAATGATAGCTTATGGCACCCAGCTTGTTGGTGGTGTAACACCGGGTAAAGGCGGACAAACACATTTAGACCGCCCGGTATTTAATACCGTTGCCGATGCTGTTAAACAAACAGGCGCCGATGTATCTATCATTTTCGTTCCGCCTGCATTTGCAGCCGACGCGATAATGGAAGCTGCCGAAGCCGGTATAAAAGTTATTGTATGTATTACCGAAGGTATCCCTACAAAGGATATGATACAGGTAAAAGAATATTTAACCGATAAAGATAGTCGCTTAATAGGCCCTAACTGTCCGGGTATTATTACTGCCGATGAGAGCAAGATTGGTATTATGCCGGGCTTCATCTTTAAAAAAGGTAATGTAGGTGTGGTTTCAAAATCGGGCACATTAACTTACGAGGCGGTAGACCAGGTGGTTAAAGCCGGTTTAGGTATTACTACCGCTATTGGTATTGGCGGCGACCCAATTATAGGTACCCCAACCAAAGAAGCGGTTGAGTTGTTAATGAATGATCCGGAAACTCACGGCATTATCATGATAGGCGAGATAGGCGGAGGCATGGAAGCCGAAGCTGCGCATTGGATAAAAGCAAACGGCACTAAACCTGTTGTAGGTTTCATAGCCGGACAGACTGCGCCTCCGGGACGCCGTATGGGCCACGCGGGTGCAATTGTTGGCGGTGCCGACGATACCGCTGCTGCAAAAATGAAAATTATGCGCGAGTGTGGTATCCGTGTTGTAGAATCGCCTGCCGAAATTGGTGCTGCAATGGCCGAGGAATTGGCTAAATTAGCTTAGTTCGAGGTTAAAGGTAAAAGGCGAAAGATAAAAGGTTTGCTTGTAGATATTAAAATCCTGGTCAGTTTGGCCGGGATTTTTTGTTGGTTTGAACCTTGATTTATAAGCTTTAAGAATCTCTCGATTTTGATTAGGTTAATCATGGTAATCCTGAAATCTTACAAATCATGGTTCAAAAAAATTTATTCACTAATTCACTCATCCCATCAATCAATAATTAAATTTTGTATCTTGGAATATCTCAATCGCGTACTTTATGACAGTTAAAAATCTACCTCAACTTATTGCTGCAATTACCTTATCGGTAGTTAGTTTAATAGCGTCCGCACAGTCTTACAAGCCTGCGGTATTTGCGGATGCCGACCGTCTGAAAAAGATAGAATCAACCTATGCTATAATAGATAAACTATATAAAGACTATGCCGAAAAGAACCATTGGCCCGGCATGGCTTATGGTATTGTGGTTGATGGCAAGCTGGTACACAGCGGTGGGATAGGTTATACCGATATTGACGCAAAGATACCGGCAGATGCCAGCTCAGATTTCCGTATTGCTTCCATGACCAAAAGCTTAACAGCCATGGCCATATTAAAGCTTCGTGATGAAGGTAAGTTGAAGCTGGATGATCCGGCTTATCTATATATCCCCGAAATGAAGGGATTGAAATATCTAACCAAAGACGCTACACCCATCACCATAAAAAACTTATTGACCCATACATCCGGCTATCCGGAAGATAATCCATGGGGCGACAGGCAACTGGCTGATAGCGACGACGAATTGATAGCGCTTTACAAAAAAGGTATATCTTTTTCCAACAATCCGGGTTTGGGCTATGAGTATAGTAATTTGGGCTTTGCAACTTTGGGGTACATCATCAAAAAAGTATCAGGCAAAACTTATGAGGATTATATAACCGAATATATTTTAAAACCCCTGGGCATGACCCATACTTATTGGGAATATACCAAAGTGCCTAAAAATAAGCTGGCACACGGCTACCGCTGGCTGGATAATAAATGGGTAGAACAGCCTTTACTGCATGATGGCTCTTACGGCGCTATGGGTGGTTTAATAACTACTATAGAAGACTTTAGTAAATACATGGCTGCGCACCTGGATGCCTGGCCGCCAAGGGATGATGCTGAGACCGGCCCCATAAAACGCAGCTCTATCCGAGAAATGCAATACCCGTGGGACGTAAACGCGCTATCATCAAATGCAAAAACAACAACCGGCAGGCCATGCCCTAATGTTACGGCTTATTGCTATGGTTTACGTTGGGAAAAAGATTGCGATAACCGCATTTACATTGGTCATACCGGCGGTTTGCCGGGCTTTGGCAGCCAGTGGAACATCATGCCCGAATATGGCATCGGAATAGTTTGCTTCGCGAATTTAACCTACGCAAGGGCCGGGGTGCCCAATAATCAGGTGCTGGATACCTTGCTTGCGCTTTCGGGAATAAAAACAAGGCAATTACCGGCTTCTGCTATTTTAGAGCAGCGCAAAAGTGATCTGCTAAAAGTAATTGCCGACTGGAATACCGCAAAAGCCAGTGGCATATTTGCCATGAACTTTTTTATGGATTACTTTCCCGATCAGTTAAAAATTGCCGCCACAGATGCATTTGCTAAAGCAGGTAAAATGGTTAACGTAGGCCCAATAGTGGCCGAAAACCAAATGCGCGGCTACTTTATTATGCAAGGCGAAAAAGCAAACATCCGCGTAGCGTTTACTCTAACACCGGAAACACCGGGGTTGATACAGGAGTATCATTTGGAGGTTGTGAGTAAATAAATAGCGAACATGACACCAATTTTGTTTAGGTCAAACCTGTGTCAACATCCGTTTCAAAACAATCAATCCCCTTAATTTGTCGTATATTGTATGAGTGCGAAACTAATATTTCACTTAATTAATAATTAATATGGAATACAATAATTTAACACCCGATGAAGAATGGGTGATATTGCATAAAGGAACAGAGCGGCCATTTACCGGGTCGTTATTAAATAATAAAGCAGAGGGTTTATACGTTTGCAAAAGATGCGATACGCCATTATATACTTCTGAAACGAAGTTTGAATCGCATTGCGGATGGCCAAGCTTTGATGATGAAATACCGGGCGCTGTTAAACGCGTACCGGATGCGGACGGACGTCGGGTGGAAATTGTTTGCGCTAATTGCGACGCCCACCTGGGGCACGTATTTGAGGGCGAATTTTTAACCCCAAAGAACACCCGCCACTGCGTTAATTCTGTTTCTATGAAATTTGTTCCAAAAGCATAACAAATATTTAGTCTATTAATTTATAATTCGGTAATGCTGTTTTAACAGGCTACTAATCACCAGTTTCTACTCTCCACAAAAATTTTGTTTATAACTTATAGGGGATGTGTAAAACTATCACTAACAATGAAAAATCACAAACCATATCTTTGGATTATAAGTTCTTTAAAGCTATCCAAATTATCGGTGATCCTTGCCTGTAAAAATGGAAAACCATGATGAAATCATGGGCTGATGTACACTGTTAAGTAGTTTAGTAGGGATTAGTGAGGGTGATTGTTTAGAGTAGTTGGAGGTGATAGGAATGTATTTATCATTATTTAACAACAACTACCCGGCGGCATTGTCGGCTAAAATTACCAGTAGCAGGTTTTAAAAACTTTAGAAGTTGAAATATTAAAAATTGTAACACATGGCGGAAGAAACAGAATTATTATTGAAAGAGAACAAGGATCGCTTTGTTATTCTCCCTATTAAATATCCCGCTATTTGGGAGATGTATAAAAAATGTGAAGCAAGTTTTTGGACTGCTGAAGAAATTGATCTTTCCGATGATTTGAAACATTGGGAAAATCTTAACTCAGGCGAAAAGCATTTCGTGTCGCACATTCTTGCATTTTTCGCGGCAAGCGATGGTATTGTGAACGAAAACCTGGCTGTAAATTTTATGAGCGAGGTGCAATTGCCAGAAGCTCGTTGTTTCTACGGTTTCCAGATCATGATGGAGAATATCCACTCTGAAACCTATGCGCTGTTAATTGATACTTACATAAAAGACCCCGCCGAAAAGGATCGTTTGTTTCACGCTATTGATACCGTACCCTGTGTAGGTAAAAAAGCAGAGTGGGCATTACGCTGGATAAACAACGGCACATTTGCAGAACGCTTAATTGCTTTCGCGGCGGTTGAAGGAATATTCTTCTCTGGTAGTTTCTGCTCTATATTCTGGTTAAAGAAACGCGGCTTAATGCCGGGCCTCACCTTTAGCAATGAGCTGATATCCCGCGACGAAGGCATGCACTGCGAATTTGCCTGCTTGTTATACCGTATGCTGGATAATAAATTATCAAAAGAAGCAGCAACGGCTATTATAACAGACGCGGTTGAAATAGAAAAAGAATTTATTAGCGACGCGCTTCCGGTTAGTTTGATTGGTATGAACGCCAAAATGATGAGCCAGTATATTGAGTTTGTTGCCGATAGATGGTTAGGCGAGTTAGGTTATGATAAAGTATATGGCGCAAGCAATCCATTTGATTTTATGGAGATGATATCGCTGCAGGGCAAAACCAACTTTTTCGAAAAGAGGGTAGGCGATTATCAAAAAAGCGGTGTATTAAATAACCAGGAAAATAAATCGTTTTCGTTAGACGAAGATTTCTAGAAAGTATCAAGTAGTGAGTATCAAGTATCAAGATTGATATTACTACGACAGAATAAATAGCTAATGTCTTGATACTTGATACTAGCTGCTAAGTACTAAGAATAATATCCAGTAATAAATAATAACCGGTTGGTATCCAGTACTAACCATTAAATGCCAAAATTATGTATGTAGTAAAAAGAGATGGTAAGCAAGAGTCAGTTAAATTTGACAAAATAACCGCACGTATTGAAAAACTGTGCTATGGTTTAAACCCCTCGCTGGTTGACCCGGTTGATGTGGCGAAAAAGGTTATTGAAGGTTTGTTTGATGGTGTAACCACCTCTGAGCTGGATAACCTTGCAGCCGAAACTGCCGCGTCGTTAACTACGAAACACCCCGATTACGCGTTACTGGCATCGCGTATAGCGGTTTCTAACCTGCATAAAAACACCATCAAATCATTCTCAGAAACCATGCGCCTGTTGTACAACTATGTCGACAGCAAAAACGGAAAAAATGCATCGTTACTGGCTGATGATGTTTGGGAAATAATTGAAAAAAATGCTGAAGAACTGGATAGCAGCATTATATACGATCGTGATTTTGGTTTTGATTACTTCGGCTTTAAAACTTTGGAGAAATCATACCTGTTAAAACTAGATGGTAAAATAGCCGAGCGCCCGCAGCATTTGTATATGCGCGTAGCGGTGGGTATTCATAAAGAAGACATAGCAAGCGCGATAAAAACTTATCACCTGATGAGCGAGCGTTGGTTTACACATGGTACACCTACCTTATTTAATGCAGGTACGCCAAAACCACAAATGTCATCATGCTTTTTGTTAACCATGAAGGATGACAGTATTGATGGTATATATGATACTTTAAAACAAACCGCTAAAATTTCACAAAGCGCCGGTGGTATTGGTTTAAGCATACACAATGTACGTGCAACAGGTTCATATATCAGCGGTACTAATGGTACAAGCAATGGTATTATCCCTATGCTGCGTGTATTTAATGATACCGCCCGTTATGTTGATCAGGGTGGCGGCAAACGTAAAGGAGCTTTCGCTATCTATTTAGAGCCATGGCACGCGGATATATTTGAATTTTTAGACTTGCGTAAAAACCACGGTAAAGAAGAAATGCGCGCCCGCGACTTGTTCTACGCCCTTTGGGTATCCGATTTGTTTATGCAACGGGTTGAGGCTAATGAGGACTGGAGCTTATTCTGCCCGCATGAAGCACCGGGTTTGGCCGATTGCTTTGGTAAAGACTTTGAAAAGCTATATAAAAAATACGAAAAAGAGGGCCGTGCCCGCAAGGTGATAAAAGCACAGGAACTTTGGTTCGCGGTGTTAGATGCCCAGGTAGAAACCGGTACGCCTTATTTGTTATATAAAGATGCAGCTAACAGCAAATCAAATCAGCAAAATTTAGGTACCATCAAAAGTTCAAACTTATGTACCGAGATTTTGGAGTATACTTCTCCTGACGAAATAGCTGTTTGTAACTTGGCATCATTGGCATTGCCACGCTTTGTTATCAATGGCGCTTTTGATCATGAAAAATTATATGAAGTAACCTACCAGGCTACCTTAAACCTGAATAAAGTTATTGATCATAATTATTACCCGGTTGAAGAAGCCCGCTATTCAAACATGAGGCATCGCCCGGTTGGATTGGGTGTACAGGGATTGGCCGACGCGTTCATACTATTACGCATGCCTTTTGAAAGCCCCGAAGCTAAGCAACTCAATATAGATATATTTGAAACTATCTACTTTGCTTCAATGACCGCTTCAAAAGATCTGGCTATAAAAGAAGGACCATACGAAACCTTTAAAGGTTCGCCATTGTCAAAAGGCCTGTTCCAGTTTGATTTGTGGAAAGTAAAACCAACCAGTAACCGTTGGGATTGGGAAAACCTGCGTTTAGATGTAATGAATCATGGTGTACGTAACTCTTTATTGGTTGCACCAATGCCAACTGCATCAACCTCGCAAATATTGGGTAACAACGAGTGTTTTGAGCCTTATACCTCAAACATCTACACCCGCAGAGTATTAAGCGGCGAATTTATTATTGTAAACAAACATTTGCTGCGCGATTTAGTGAACCGTGGCCTATGGGATAACACAATGAAGGATAAGATTATCACCGCAAATGGTTCTATACAGGGTATTGCCGAAATTCCGCAAGAATTGAAAGACTTGTACAAAACCGTTTGGGAGATCAAAATGCGCGATATTATAGATATGGCTGCCGATAGGGGTGCTTATATCTGCCAGTCGCAGTCATTAAACTTGTTCATCAATTCGCCAAACGCATCCAAATTAACTTCAATGCACTTCTACGCATGGAAGAAAGGTTTAAAAACCGGCATGTATTACCTACGTACACAGGCTGCTTCGCAAGCTGTTAAGTTTACCGTAGAGAACCAGGGTGGTAAAAACATGGATCCGGTTATACCAGAGATGGTTGACCAGGTTGCCGACGAAATACCGGCAGGACCAACCTGCTCCATGGAAGAAGGTTGCGTTACCTGCTCCGGATAATTAGTCGATAGTCCATGGTCGATAGACCATAGTTAACATATCAAGACCATAGTTCTTGTCAAAAGAAGAAATTCAAACTGACAATGGCTATGGTCTTTTGCGTTAGGATTTGTTTAATACCAACCATGGACCATAGACTATGGACTTTCTCACCATAGTCTTTTTGCGTTATATTTGCCAATAGCAACCATGGACTATCGACTATGGACTTTCTTTCATCGACTATGGTCCATGGACTAAAAAACAATGACCAAACACGAAATCATATCCTGCGATCGTTGCGGCGCGCGCATTGAATGTAAAGCAAACGCTTACACCAAATGCCAGTGCAGCGTGGTACAGCTTACTTTAAACGAGGTGCAATACATCAGTGAGAATTATGAGGGTTGTATGTGCGCGGCTTGTTTGCTGGCTTTGCAGGGTGAGTATAGGGAAGCGATGGGGATAAACGGATAAACGGATAAACGGATAAAAAAACGAGCAAGTACATAAAAATAACTTAAAACGTATCGCCTATATAAGGAGTTTCTAATAGGAGCCAAAATAGAGTTTGTCTTGCCTTTCTACAAACAGGGAGCTCCTCCGGAGCCAATATTTGCTAAAACAAAGCGGGCATTTGACTCCGGAGGAGTCGCCTGTTTATAGAAAGCTATAAAGTTAGAAAAGGCTCCATGGGAGCCTCCTAATGATGTGTATTATTATTTTAAGGCGTCTGCCTGCCATTTTTGAATAGTATAAACTAATATGTCAACATTTTCCTTAAAAATCCATTGCGAATTTGACCGTCATTATTCTATAGTGATAAAGGACGACGGGCGGGTTGCTTACGCCTACCTATACGAAGGCGAAGACATTATTGGCGATGTTTGGTTATATAACCAGCAGGAAGCCCCGGAGGTTTCTTTTTGGCGAGAAGAAGATATGCCTTTTCTAAATCCAATCGAATACCTGGCAAAAAATGCCGCTATAAAACCCGTAGAAAGCGAAAGTGATATTCGTTGCGAATGGACAGAATCATTAAATGACGGTTTGATAGAAGTTGGCATTTCTATACGTGGAAAATTCATCGCATCGATCACATCAGGCTCCAAACCGGGTTGGTCGGTGTTGGTATCGAAGGATGGGCCGTTGGCGTATGTGTATTAACATTCTGAACCAATATAATTTGTCATCGAACGATAGTGAGAAATCTTATACGCCATGCTTATTGCCGCTTGTATAAGATTTCTCCTCGTAACTCGTTCGAAATGACAATTACTGAGATATGAGGTAAACAAAAAAGCCGCACGAATCTCTCCGTACGGCTCACTATTAACTTGAAATTATTAATTAACAGGCTGCTTGCTAAAAATTTCGCGGGCAGCTTTGGCGGCGTCAACCATGTTTTGCAGGGCGACTTTAGTTTCCGGCCATTTGCGGGTTTTAAGGCCGCAATCAGGGTTCACCCAGATGTTGCCCACAGGTAACAGGGCAGCAGCTTTCTCCAATAAGCTTACCATCTCCTCAACCGTAGGCACACGTGGCGAATGGATATCATAAACACCCGGGCCAATTTCGGCAGGGTATTTAAAATCGGCAAAAGCTTCCAATAGTTCCATTTGCGAGCGGGAGGTTTCTATCGTGATCACATCGGCATCCATATCGGCAATGTGTTTAATAATATCATTAAACTCGCTGTAGCACATGTGGGTATGTATCTGCGTTTCGTCTTTTACGCCTGCGGCAGATATTCGGAACGCTTTAACCGCCCAATCCAAATAAGCGGCCCAGTCCGCTTTGCGTAAAGGCAGGCCCTCGCGTATAGCTGGTTCGTCTATCTGAATCACTTTAATGCCTGCTTGCTCCAACGCAACCACCTCGTCGCGAATAGCCAAAGCTATCTGGTTGGTTGTAACCGACCGTGGTTGGTCATCCCGTACAAAACTCCACTGCAGTATGGTAACCGGACCTGTCAACATCCCTTTCATCAATTTATGGGTATTGGCTTGGGCGAAGCTCGTCCATTTAACGGTCATATCCGCCGGACGGCTTACATCACCATAAATAACCGGCGGCTTAACGCAGCGGCTGCCATAGCTTTGTACCCAGCCATTTTTGGTGAATAAAAATCCGTCCAGCAACTCGCCGAAGTATTCTACCATATCGTTACGCTCAAACTCGCCATGCACCAATACATCAAGCCCAATTTCTTCCTGCCAGCGAATGGCATCAACGGTGGCTTTTTCAATTTCAGTATCATATTGGGCTTGGGTAAGGTTACCTTTTTTCAATTTAGCACGTAGCTGGCGGATATCATCCGTTTGCGGGAAAGACCCAATGGTAGTTGTAGGGAAAAGTGGCAACCCAAATGTTTGCTGCTGTATTTGCTGTCTTTCGGCAAATTTGCTAACGCGATTGGCATCCTCATCGGTAATAGCCATGGTGCGTAATTTAACCGCTGGCTTATGGATCAACTTAGAAATATTACGGCTTGATATGGCTTTTAAATTAGCTTGCAGCAAATCGTTATTCCCGTCTATGATCTGGGCCAACTCGTTAACCTCATTCAATTTTTGTTTGGCAAACGCCATCCAGTTTTTAATTTCGGGGTTGATGGCAGTTTCAAGCTCTAAATCAAAAGGCGTATGTAATAATGAGCAACTTGGCGCTATCATCACCCTATCGGTGCCAATAGCCGCAATAGCATTTTTGATATAGCCTAATGAACGCATATAATCATTCTTCCAGATATTACGGCCATCAACTACGCCTAAAGAAAGCGTTAGGCTATCAGGTATCAGGCTTAAAATTTTATCTAATTGCTTCGGGGCACGCACCAAATCAACATGTAAAGCATTAATAGGCAGGTTAACTGCAAGCTGTGTGTTTTCGTGCAGGCTTTCGAAATAAGTAGCTACCATTAGGTTTAAGCCGCCGGTTGCTTTTCTTATCTCTTTATAAGCATATATATAAGCCTCTTTTTCTTTTTGGGTCAAATCAAGCGCCAGGAAAGGCTCATCTAATTGCACCCATTCGGCACCGTAACTTTTTAGCTTTTTCAGGATTTCGATATAAACCGGTACCAGGTTTTTGATCAGGTCGATCTTTTCAAAACCCTGTTCTTTTTCTTTGCCTAAAAGCAGGTAAGTTACCGGGCCTATTAATACCGTTTTTGGATTGCTGCCGATTACTTTTTTGACCACGTTAAATTCTTCGAACACTTTGTCAGAGAATATCCTAAACTGCTGGTTCGCCGTAAATTCGGGCACGATGTAATGATAATTGGTATCAAACCATTTGGTCATTTCCATGGCGGTAATATCCAGGCCATCTTTTTGATAACCGCGGGCCATGGCAAAATACAGATCGATCTCTGAGTTGTCGGGGTTTTTGCTTAGTACCTGCGTGTACCGCTGCGGAATGACGCCCAGCATAAGCGAGGTATCCAGCACCTGATCGTAATAACTAAAATCATTGCAGGGAATAAGGTCGATACCCGCCTCTTGCTGCAGTAGACAATTTTGCTCGCGGATGGCGCGGGCGGCGGCAAATAATTCTTGTTTTCCGGTCTTGCCGGCCCAGTATTGTTCACTGGCTTTTTTGAGTTCACGATTGGCCCCCACACGTGGGTAGCCGAGATTGTTTTTGAGCATACGCATAAAACTTTTTTGGTTAAACATTAATTTGACTTAATGCTCCTTACGGTTTTCGGTATGCTTTCGTGGAAATGGTAATAAAAGACACGCGCAGCAAATATACGGGCATACAACACCCCTATAAATTCCTTTTTTTCGTGCTCTGACTACTGCTTCATTACGCGAAAGCATTGTCTTAAACAAATGGCAAATATCCTGGCTTGTAACGTTGATGCCGTCCTTCTCATCCGCTTTTAATACGAATAATGGACATTTTGGGTAAGGCATCAACCTTTATATGTTACTTACAGTTGCGCGACAGCCCGTGATTTACACACGGTTCCTTTTTAATCCCGGTCTCTAAATAACCGGGAACCTATCTGTTGAAATAAAGTAAAGAACTTGAGGCAAATATAGAGAAGATAATATCAACCGCAATTAGTGTGGAAGATTAATCTTAATTTTAGTTCGCGATGAGTATGTACACACTTGTTATAAACGGTAAACCCGAAGGTCCTTTTACTTTAAACGAGCTGAAAGAACGCAAGATAAAACCCGGCGACTTTGTAAAGACTCCCGATATGGACGATTACAAAGAGGCCCACGAGGTTGCTGAACTGCGTCAGCTATTCGGCTTTCAAAAACAAGTGCTTATTCAATACTACGGCAGCTTTGATCAGCGGCTTATAGCAGCCGCGTTAGATTGGTTCTTTGTATCCGGAGTTTGTATCATCACGGCGTTTATAATTTCTTTATTTATAACCAATATGGTGGTAGGGTTGGCTTTTGCTTTCAGCCTGCTAGGGGTGATACCCGTAGTAAAGTTTATTTACCAGGTAGTTATGGAAAGCTTGGTCAAACAGGCCACCTATGGCAAGCAATTGGCGGGATTAAAAGTTTGCGATATGCAGGGCAACAGGTTAACCCCCGCTCATGCCATCGGCAGGAATGCAGCCAAGATATTCTCTGTCCTTACTTTATTTATGGGTTACCTGTACTGCTATTTTAACAAGCAACAGCAATGCCTGCATGATGTAATTGCAAGCACGCTGGTAATTAAAGACAGGTTGTAAGGATGATTTATCCCTTCAAAATATCCGCTGCAAAATTGCGGCATATCAAAACCTCTTTTACATCATCAGATCCGGCAGGGATCTTATATTCCAACTCAATAGTAGCAGGGAACTTGTAATGATTTTTCTTCATTAACAACAGTACATCTTTAATTGGCGTATCACCTTCACCCCAGGGCCTATTTGGGCCGTTATTAAATTTGCGGTCCTTAATGTGCATGCTGGTTATGCGAGCATGGTTTTTCTCAATAAACGGAATAGGGCTGGTGCTGGTACCGGCTACATAATGGCCAATATCCAGGTTAATACAGTTGTATTCAGACTGGCTCATGGCGGTGTCCCATAAGGTAGGCGTGGCGTTGGTATGGGCATGATACCCTACGCGCATTTTATGTTTGGCAGCCAGTTCGCCAATGCGTTTGGTTTGGGCATCACTGTCCGGCATTTCACAATTACAGTGCGTTGCGCCAAGCGCTTTACCGGCATTAAAGGCGTACTCAATTTCTTCATCAGTATTGTTAACCCCAAAAACCACAGGTTTGTAAGCGTAGATATTTACACCCGCGTCATCATACATTTTGCGTATCGCTTTAAATTTATCCATTGATACACTGGCGCGCCAGTCGGCCATGGCTTTAGCAAAGTCGGCTCCCGACTGCCCGGCTATGCGTTTTGGCGCACCCGCGGTTAACTCGGCAGCATCGCCCCGCAGCTCAACCCCGCTGATGTTGTCTTGTAAACAATATTGCAGCATGTCCTCGGCAGTAACGTTTTTCATTTGGCCGTAAGAGTAGGTTGTTACCCCTATCAGCACACCGCCCACCAGCGAATTAGGTTTGTCGGCCCCGCTAAAAATTGTGCGGGCAAAAGATATTTTAGGCAACAACAGCGCTCCTGTAGCGGCAACTGCACTGCTGCCAATAAACATGCGCCTGGATAGGTGATTATTTTTCATGAGCCGGATATTAATTTGTTGTTATAATGGTTAGTGCCAAATTAATAAAATTTAATAAATAAGGCATTGTCCGCAATGAAATTGTTGCATGTCTATTTCTGTTTATCAATACCATTATCCTCATTCATTAACTTTTCATACTAAATACTTATCTTCACGCCCCAAAACTGTTTGTTAAAAAGTTTATGAAATTATTAGAAGGAAAAACCGCGTTAATAACCGGAGCGTCAAAAGGTATTGGACGCAAAATAGCAGAGAAGTTTGCAGAGCATGGTGCTAATGTGGCTTTTACTTATTTATCATCTGTTGAAAAAGGACAGGCTCTGGAGCAGGAACTACAAAGCTTTGGCACCCAAATAAAGGGCTACCGCTCTGACGCGTCAAAATTTGACGAGGCAGAAAAACTCATCAATGATATTATAGCCGATTTTGGCACTTTACATATTGTAGTAAACAACGCCGGTATTACCAAAGATGGTTTGCTGATGCGCATGACCGAAGAGCAGTGGGACGATGTTTTAGAGGTTAACTTAAAATCTGTTTTTAACATAACCAAGGCGGCATCAAAAATTATGATGAAGAACCGCGATGGCGTGTTTATTAACATGAGCTCGGTAGTTGGGGTTGATGGTAACGCGGGGCAGGCTAATTACGCGGCTTCAAAAGCGGGTATTATTGGCTTCTCCAAATCAATAGCTAAAGAACTGGGCTCACGTAATATACGTACTAATGTTATTGCCCCGGGCTTTATCCGTACAGAAATGACCGAGGTGCTTGACCCTAAAGTTGTTGAAGGCTGGGCACAAGTTATCCCGCTTAAACGCGCCGGCGAAACCACAGATGTAGCCAATGCCTGTGTTTTCCTGGCGTCAGATATGGCAACTTACATCACCGGGCAGGTTATCCCTGTTGATGGGGGTATGTTGTAGTTAGAGATTAGTATTAAGTATTTTACAGGATTACTTTTATCCTTTACAATAAAAAAACAGCATATTTGAAATACAGATATGCTGTTTTTATTTTCAATCACCTGGGGAACAATTTCGGGATGGTGGGCGCCGGTATGCCTGCTGTTGGGTATATTATATGCCTGGGTGATGTACCGCCGGCCGGTGCATCTGGCTGATAAGTTTCGCTATATTTTATCTGCCGTAAGGGCGATTGCTGTGTTTTTTATTGCGCTGCTGCTGGTATCGCCATTGGTAAGGTCTACCAACTACAAGCCCCAAAAGCCGCTTATTTTAATAGCGCAGGATAATTCAGAATCGGTAAATACCTTCGAACCTAAAGGTTTTAATACTTCGCAATTTATTAATGAATTGGGCAAGCTCAAACAACAATTAGGCGATGGCTACGAGGTGCAGGAATTTAATTTTGGGCACGACCTTAATAGCGGCCTGTCCAAAAGCTTTAATGCCAGGCAAACCAACATAGCCGCCGCGCTGCACCAGTTGAATGACAGGTTTGTAAACCAAAACATAGGTGCGTTAATATTAGCTACGGATGGTTCCTACAACCAGGGCAGCGACCCGCAATACGAGGCGCGCAATTTTAAAACTAACATCTACACTGTCGCGCTTGGCGATACTATTGCTAAACGCGATTTGTTAATAGGCAACGTTAACTACAACAAAACCGCTTTTTTAGGCAATGATTTTGAGATAGAGGTTTTGGCCGAGGCCTGGCAAAGTAAAGGCGAAACCATGCACCTAACCGTTACCGAAGATGGCCGGCAGGTAAACTCGCAGATCATTGCAGTTAATAGCGACGGATTTAAAAAGCTGCTTACTATTAAGTTAAATGCTGATAGGAAAGGCATCCATAAATTTAACATCGGTATAACACCGGTTAAAAATGAGCTGTCTACTCAAAATAATTCGGAGACTATTTATGTAGAGGTACTGGATGCCAAACAAAAGATATTGCTGCTGTATGATGGTCCGCATCCGGATATCAGCGTAATACGGCAGGCCATAGAAAGCAATAAGAATTACGAAGTTAAAACAAGCCTAACAGCCGACATCGGTTCATCAAAGCTGAGTGATTATAGTTTGGTTATACTTTATCAGCCATCTGCAATTAGCTTTGGCGCGTTGAAGGATTTTATCGCCAAAGGCAAAACACCAATTTGGTATATGTTGGGTGCGCAGGCTGATGTTTTTAATTTTAATGCGCGGCAAAAGCTAATCCGGATAAGCACTGCCCGGCAAGAGATGCAGGAAACGTTTGCCCAGCCCGTGCCTGATTTTTCATCATTTACCTTATCAGACTCTACTCTGCAAAAATTAAGCAGGATGCCGCCTTTATTGGCACCATTTGGCAGTTATACTGCTGCGGTTGCTAATGGTGTGTTGTTTAAGCAAAAAATAGGATCGGTAGCAACAAGCTATCCTTTACTTTTATTTGGGGATGACAATGGCAGGCGCATAGGCGTGCTTACTGCCGAGGGTTTATGGCGCTGGCAATTAACAGAGTATCAAACCTACGGCAATCACCATGCGCTGGAAGAATTATTTAACCAAAGCATACAATATCTTACGGCAAATGCCAACAGGCAGCGCTTTAGGGCCTATCCATCTAAAAATATTTTTGATGAGGGGGAGAATGTATTGCTAAATGCCGAGCTATATAATGACGCGCTTGAGCTAACCAACACCCCCGATGTAAAAATAGACCTTAAAACTACCGACGGTAAAAACTACAGTTTTTTATTTACCCGGAACGGGCAAAGCTACCAGCTGGATGCCGGGACATTGCCGGTTGGCGAATATACTTACACAGCTAACACCAAATTGGGTAACCGCTTGTTTAACGCCAGCGGGCAGTTAACTGTTAAGCCGCTTAATTTAGAGATCCGCCAAAGCGCGGCCAACCATCAGCTGCTTAGAAATATAGCTAAACAAAGCGGCGGCGAAATGCTGCAACCCACACAAATTAATAAATTGGTGAACCTGATAAAGCAAAACGAAAACATTAAGACGCTGGTATACGAAGACAAACACTACAGCGACCTGATAGATGTTAAATGGATATTTGTGCTGATAGTAGCTTTGTTAGGAGCCGAATGGTTTTTAAGGAAGCGGGAAGGTGAGGTGTAAAAGGAAATTTAAGAATTTTTTAAAACTTCGTAAATTTTAGTTAAATTAAAAATCTTATTAGAAAATTACCTAAACATTTCTATTTTTGTACCAACAAAAAAAACAGCAGGATATGAACTCAATGCAGGAAGCAAATTCAGAGCGCCATTACATATTTTTAGTTATAGCGATAGTTATAGGTTTGGCAGGCGTTTATTTACGCTTCGCTGATTTTAAACATGCTTCGGCAGTAGCCAATCTTATATTGGCAATTGGCGCAGGTATGGGTCTTAAAGCAATATTTACTATAATTAAGTAATTTACATTTCAATATATAAAAAAAGCGTTCCGGAAATCGGGACGCTTTTTTTGCTTATAGCTGTTGATGTATATCATTTGGGATGATATTTAGCATCATTCAATATTTTTTGTGCATCATTATTAACCATTAGTTGTTGCAGGGTCACCTCGGGATGCTTCTCCATATATTGTTTCACAATTTGCCAGCCTGTCCATATACCCAATTTGGGTGCCGATTCATTACGCTCGCCTAATTGCGGCGTAAAAGGCGCTTCGCCTAAATAAGTCTGCAATTTCTCGTAATCGGTTTCGTATAATAAATTTTGTTCTAAAAAATAACCCCATATAATTGATTGCGAATTAGTGCACCAATTTAATTGTTTAGTTGTATAGCCAATTTTAATTGTATCGGCCACATCGGGTAAAATTTGATCAATAAAATATAATATTTTACCGCTGTATATCATTTTAGATAATAAGGTTTTGTCATTGTCACTTTCGGGGAACATATCCTCGCGGGCCATGCCTTCAATAACACGGGGGGTAATATTATCAGGCGTGAACCTTCTGGATATATAACGCGGGAAGACTTCAGTCAATGAAGGGTAAAACCGCGAATTAGCGCCCAAAAACAAATCCAGCCCAATGCCAAAGTATCCGTTTCCAACAGCTGTTTGTGCCTTAAAGCCAGAGAAGTAAGCATATACTTTTGGTATATTTTTTTTGGGATAAAAGTACTTGATGCGCTTAAAGGCATCAGTAAGCTCGGTTTCTTGTTTATCAAGGTTCGGGTAAGCTTCATCAACGTCATGCTTTACGTCTAAATACGCTTGTCCTGCAAATACAGGTTTTAATACATTAAAATAGCCGGTATCGGCAGTGCTGCCTGCTTCCAATATCTGTTCAACATAGTCGCGGTAAAAAATGCCGTACTTTTTTTGCATGAAATTTGCCTGCTGTAGCATTGGTTTTGTACGCATGGCGTCAAAATCATGATCGAAGCGCTCAATTTTAACTTCAATTGGTATATTGCTAACTTCAATTTTTTTATTGCGGCTGCAAGCTGTTAACAGTAAACCGGCAATAAAAAATAAATAAATTTGTTTGAACTTGTAATTGGTTGGTATCATTTTTATACTTTCAACAAAAATAATTTATTATTTGCATTTAGATGCAAGTTAAGTACTTGTAATATTATATATGAAACCATCATGAGATGCAATTACAAAAAACTCATGATAGCTTCATCACCATTTAAAAACAAATCATTCTGATGAAAATAGCATTAGCCCAGCTTAACTATCACGTAGGTAATTTTGAGTCGAACACGGCTAAAATCATCCAAAATATACAAAAGGCACGGCAGAATGGTGCAGACCTGGTTGTATTTGCCGAGTTATGTGTTTGCGGATACCCCGCGCGTGATTTTTTAGAATTTAGCGAGTTTATTAGCCAATGCGCTGCCGCGGCCCAAAAAATTGCCGCTGTATGTACTGATATTGCCTGTATAATTGGCCTGCCTATTCCTAATAACAAAACAGAGGGCAAGGACCTTAATAACTCTGCATATTTTATTGAAAACGGAAAAGTTAAAGCCATTGTAAATAAAGCGCTGCTGCCTAATTATGATATTTTTGATGAGTACCGCTATTTTGAACCATCGACCGAATTTAATTGCATTGAGTTTAAGGGACATAAAATAGCCTTAACTATTTGCGAAGATTTGTGGAACACTATTGAAAACCCGTTATACATAACCAGGCCAATGGATACGCTGATGAAGCAGCAGCCTGATGTAATGATAAATATTGCCGCTTCTCCATTTGCTTATAACCATGATGAAGAGCGTATTGCTATTTTAAAAGATAATGCTGCACGCTATAATTTGCCTTTATTTTATGTTAACCACGTTGGCGCGCAAACAGAGCTTATTTTTGACGGCGGATCATTAGTATTTGATAATGGCGGTAACCTGATTGATGAGCTGCCTTACTTTGAAGAATGCTTAACCTATTATACGTTGGATGATAAGGGAGCTGTTTCTTTTGATCATCGGTCGACCATTAAAAAAGAACGGGAAAGTGATATTGCGCAAATACACCAGGCGCTTATTTTAGGCATACAGGATTATTTTTATAAATCGGGATTTACCCGTGCTATCTTAGGTTTATCAGGTGGTATTGATTCGGCTGTGGTGTGCGCGCTGGCTGCCGAGGCGTTGGGTGCAGAAAATGTAATGGCTGTATTATTGCCTTCTAAATTCTCAAGCGACCACTCCTTAAAAGATGCCGAGGACCTGGTAAGTAACCTGGGTTGTATGAGCGAAACCGTCGCCATAAAAAATATTACCGAAGCATTTGAAACCGCGTTAAGTCCGCAATTTAAGGACCTGCCATTTAATATTGCCGAGGAGAATATACAATCGCGCAGTCGTGCGGTATTGTTGATGGCTATGTGTAATAAGTTTGGCTTCATCCTGCTAAACACATCCAACAAAAGCGAAGCCGCGGTAGGCTATGGTACTTTATATGGCGATATGTGCGGCGGCATATCTGTTATTGGTGATGTTTATAAAACACAGGTTTTTGAGCTGGCGCGACATATTAATAAGGATCGTGAAATTATCCCTGAAAACTCCATTATTAAACCCCCATCTGCCGAGTTAAGGCCCGGACAAAAAGACTCTGACTCATTACCTGAATACGATATACTGGATAAAATATTGGCCGAGTATATTGAGCACCGCTGCTCGGCAGCCGAGATTATTAAAATGGGTTATGACGAACAAACCGTGCATCGTGCAATAAAGCTTATTAATTTGGCAGAGCATAAGCGGTATCAAACCCCGCCGATTTTAAGGGTATCACCAAAGGCATTTGGCATGGGCAGAAGGATGCCTATAGTTGGAAAGTATTTGCAGTAAGCGGCGATAAGCCATCACTGCACACGCTAATTAATTATGAAAAATACTTATTGTGCTGTATAAAAAAAGCAACCTCCACTGTTGAATATCCTACGTAGAGATTGCTTCGTTCCTCGCTATGACGCGTGTGAAAGCGCGTTGCGAAATAATTTATATCTTCCCAAACAACTCTGCTAATTTATCTTCCAGGTCGCTGCCGCGCAGGTCTTTGGCAATGATTTTTCCATTAGGATCTAGAAGGAAGTTTGCAGGGATAGAGGTAATAAAATAAGATACAGCCACCAGGTTGCTCCAGTATTTCAGATCGGATACCTGTGTCCACTCCAGCTTATCTTTTTTTATGGCATTTATCCAATCAGCTTTACCATCGGCCCTGTCTAACGAAACCCCGATAATGGTAAAGTTTTTATTTTTATACTTGTTATAAGCCTTAACTACATTAGGGTTTTCCATGCGGCACGGGCCGCACCACGATGCCCAGAAATCTATTAATACATACTTGCCCCTAAAAGATGAAAGCCTTATAGGGTTTCTACCTGTATCGGTTTGTATGAAATCTGGAGCAATTGAGCCAATGGCTATAATTTTCGAATCATCGATAGATTTTTTCAGCATTTTAGCTGTCTCCATATCCTTTATTGCAGGGGTTAAAGCATTAAACAGACTTTCCATCTCTGCAGGGGCCTTTCCTTGTTTACCCAGCGCGTTTAACGCAAGTAAGCTCAGATAGCTGTTAGGATGGGTTACAATAAAATTTTGCAGGATAGATTTTTGTTTATCCTGCAAGGCCTTGCCTTTTGCTTCAATATCGCGTTGAAAACCAGGTGTATTTTGTTTGTTTTTGATGGCAGTATTTCGTTCGTCATCCAGTTTTTTAGCTTCCTCGTTAATTGGTTTTAACTGAAGGGCAAGATCGTTATTCTCATCATTTATTACAGAACCGGTAACTTTAGCGGTATATACAGAATCGCGGGCGGTGGTTATAGCTATGTTGCTTTTGTCTAAAAAGAAAGTTATTACGTCAGGATTTTTATCTAATTTTTGAAGTCCCACGCCTTTATGATCAATTATTAAATAAGCATTTACCGGATTGGATATAAAGCCCGAAATACTGAAGTTACCGTTAACAACCATTGACGAATCAATAACCCGGTTAGCACCAATCTGGTAAAACAAGAAAGCCTCGGCAGGAGAATTTATATTACCAACTTTACCTTTTACTGTAAAATTCTGAGTTAGTGTTTGTGAAAATACGATTGATGGCAATAAAGCCATTGCTAAAAAAAATAATTTCTTCATGAATTAAATTGAATACTATATAGGATGATTAACGTATAAATAGCTTAAGCATTGCCTGTTAGTTTAATTTTTGATATGTGCGCCACCAAAGATCGGGCATTTCGCCGGATGTTGCAATTTTATAATCCTCGTATCGGCAGGGTACCAAATGAAAACGTGCATTTTTTGAGCCACCTGTCGGATAAGGTACCTGCATCCACCAACGGTCGGATTTTTTGCTTTTTACAAATACCAGCTCGTGCGCATCATGTTTCAGGCTGGTTTTATAGATAAGGTATTGCGATTTTGGATTAAGCGGGAAATCTTTTTTACGGTTATAAACGCCATCAATAAAATACCATATCATTTGCGATAACAGCATAGCGGTTTGGCCATTACTGTCATAAGCCGGGTTAAACTCATAAAAACCTATAGAGGTTAGCTTGTCATTGAAGCCCGCGTAACGGCATATCTGGCAGGCCTCCTCACCATAAAAACCATTGGGTGTAGCATTGGCATTACCCATAGCATCCGACGCGCGAATGGCGCCCATATCAAAGCTTACCATATTGGCATTACGAATGATAGGCTCTGTAACCGTAACATTATAGCTTAGCTCGCCTAAACGATGTACATCAAAATAAAGCTTCTCCATTACCCGCAGGCTATCCTGGCTGGCAAAAAAAGTTTGATAGCCCAGGTTGCTGTAGTTAAACAGGTAATTAGGCTCGTGTAAAAACACTTTATTTAGATACGATGTTGAGGTTGTTTCAATACTATCTATATTTTCGTCGTCCTCAAGGTCAAAGTGCGAATCCACAATAACCAAATCAACCTTTTGTTCTAAAGTTTCATAGCCCAGGTATTGAGCATAGGTAAGATCCTGGCCACCGCCTATAATCACGGGGATAATATCCATTTTAATCAGCTCGGCAACTACGGTTTTAAGCGCGAAATAAGTATCGGTAACGGTTTCGCCCTGGCGGATGTTACCCAGATCAACAATTTTAGTGTCGTATGACCCTTCGTTTAACAGGTATAGTTTTTCGCGCACATAATCTGGCCCTAAAGAACAGCCGGGATTATTTATGGCATTACGGTCTTCCTGCACACCAATGATGGCAATATGCATTTGTTCCAGTTCAGGGAAGTTAACCACGTAATGATCTATCTTACTACCTAAATGACTGGTATAATAACCATTTTTAGGAATGATCTTTTTAAGGTCGATAGGTGTAAAGAAATCGGATAAGGACATGTAATGATGTGCGTATGTGCAAATATGCAGATAGATGCGCAGATGTGCAAGTGTACGGATGCAACTGAGTGGTATTGTTTGTTTCACGAAATGGTGAAACAAAATGTAACAAGTGAAACAAGATTTTGACTTAAAATATTGTTTATGAGTTTATTGTGAAAAAGTGATGTAACAAAATGTAACAACTTATTCGTCAGTATTTTTATGTATGTTTTTAATGTTAAATACTGACAATCAATTATCTGTGAAACAGACTTTTTAGAAGTAGTGAAACAAGATGAAACATACACGCATTTGCATATCCGAGCATCTATCTGCACATTTGCACATCTACGTATCTGCACATCTAAAATGATATTAATAACAGGGGCAACAGGTTTTTTAGGATCAGAACTGGCTAAGCAATTGGCCGAAAAAGGTGAGCAGATACGCTGTACCAAACGCGCTAATTCTATTATTCCGTTATTATTGGTGCCTTATAGCCAGATAGAGTGGGCTGATGCGGATATGCTGGATATTTTCGCGCTGGAGGATGCACTGCAGGGTGTAACGCAGGTTTATCATTGCGCGGCCTGGGTATCGTTAAAGCAAGCCGATAAAGAGCCCATGATAAGTACCAATGTTGCCGGTACGGCCAACCTGGTTAACTTATGTCTAGACAGGGATATAAAGCTGGTACACGTAAGCTCTATAGCTGCCATAGGGCACGCCAAGCCCGGCGAACTGATAACAGAGAACCATCACCTCGAATCGTCTACCGAAAATGATGGCTATGCCATATCAAAACTGGAAAGCGAGATGGAAGTGTGGCGCGGTATTGCCGAAGGATTGAATGCGGTAATTGTTAATCCGTCACTAATTATTGGTGCCAACGCCGGGACCTTAGGTAGCGGACAATTGTTTGAAACGGTACGTAAAGGACTTAAGTTTTATACAGAAGGTACTGCAGGGTTTGTTGATGTAGAAGATGTGGCCAAATGTATGATAGCACTGATGGAAAGCGATACTACCGCAGAGCGTTACATTATTAATGCCGAGAATTGGAGTTACAAAGATATCACTGCCGAAATAGCCAAAGGTTTTAACATGCCCCCACCCGCCATATTAGCCAAAGCCTGGATGATGGAAATAGCCTGGCGCGGCGCGGCTGTTATCGCTTTCATTACACGCAAATCGCCGGCGTTGGATAAGATCGCTGCTAAGTCGTCTACACAGGTACGTGATTTTGATAACTCAAAAATTAAAGCCGCTGTTAATATTGAGTTTAAGCCGATAAGGAAATCTATAAGAGAGATTTGTGAAAGATTAAATAGTCATTAGTCTTACGTCATTGGTCATTAGGCTACTTCGCTATTGTTCCCCCATTAGGGGGTTAAAAATCCATCGGCCCTAACCTGCGCATATTCTTCATAATCAAATACTGTCTGTGCCTCACATAATCTGTCGGGTCGGTTGGCGACCATTTTAGCGGATCAGGGAAAATTGAGGCTATCGCAGCCGCTTGCTGGCGGTTTAAGTCGAAAGCGTCTTTATGATAATATGCCTGCGCTGCTGCTTCTACGCCATATATACCGTCGCCCATTTCAATTTCGTTCAGATAAACTTCCATAATGCGGCGTTTGCTCCAGAAAGCTTCTATCAGTAAGGTAAAGTAAGCCTCAAATCCTTTGCGTATGTATGATCTCCCCGGCCATAAAAAAACGTTTTTAGCCGTTTGTTGTGAAATGGTACTGCCACCTATGAGCTTATGCGAATGCGAGTTTTTATCAATGGCCCGTTCCATCGCTTTAAAATCAAAACCAAAATGATCCAGGAACAATTGATCTTCGGCGGCTACGGCGGCGCGTTTCATGGGGTCGGCAATATCATCAAAGTCGCGCCATTGCTTGTCTATCTTCCAGGGTTTGCCGGCGGCTCTTTGCTCAAACCCACGGGTAAGCATTAGCCATGTTACAGGCGGGTTTATAAAGCGGTATATAATAACCCAAAACACAGTGATCCCAATGAAAAGAATCAGGGTTAGTTTAACAATGCGCCAGATGAGTTTGCCGAGACCTTTCATAGGGCGAAAATATCTTAATTATTTCGGATTTCGGAATTTCGATTTCGGAATTTATTATTCCGCCTGTCATTCTGAGCGATAGCGAAGAATCTTATATAATTGATAATAGAGCGCCGTACTCATTGCGCGTAGAAGATTCTTCGCTATCGCTCAGAATGACAAGAGCTGTGAAAACAAAAAAAGGTGTTTAGCAATGCTAAACACCTTTAAATTCTATAATAATTCGGTTACCCGAAATTACTCAGCTACTACAGAGAAAGGTACTTGTACCTTAACTTCTTTATGCAGGTTTACAATTGCAGTGTAATCACCAACAAATTTTGGTTCCTGGTCAAAAGTAATTCTACGACGGTCAACTTCAAAACCTTCTTTCTTCAATGCATCAGCAACTTGAATTGTGTTGATGGCACCAAATATTTTACCGGTTTCGCCGGCTTTAGCGCCGATAGTCAACTTCACACCTTCTAAACGGGCGGCAATTGCATCAGCATCCTTGCGTATTTTTTCTTGTTTAAACTGCGCTTGTTTTAGGTTTTCGGCTAAAACTTTACGTGCAGATACAGTAGCTAATATGGCATAACCTTTAGGAAAAAGGTAGTTACGGCCATATCCTGGTTTAACGGTTACTACATCGTCTTTATCGCCCAGGTTTTTTATGTCTTGTTTTAAAATAACTTCCATGTTTTCTTACCTCCTGATTATTTTAATGAGTCTGTAACATAAGGTAATAAACCAATGTGGCGTGAGCGTTTAACGGCCTGGGCCACTTTGCGCTGAAATTTTAATGAAGTACCGGTTAAACGGCGGGGTAATAATTTACCCTGGTCATTAATAAACTTTAATAAAAAGTTAGCGTCTTTGTAATCAATATACTTAATACCATTCTTTTTAAAACGGCAGTATTTTTTACGGTTGTCCTCTACTTTAGGGGCGGTAACGTATTTAATTTGATCGTTTGCCATTATTTGGTTTCCTCCACTTTAGCAGCTGGTTTCTTGTTAAAGGCACCTGTGCGTTTTTTGTCATTGTATGCAACGGCATGTTTATCCAAAGCAATGGTAAGGAAACGCAAAACACGCTCATCGCGCCTTAACTCGATTTCCAATTTGTTAATTAATTCACCTGGAGCCTTAAATTCAGTTAAGTGATAGTACCCTGTAGATTTTTTCTGGATAGGGTACGCTAATTTTCTCAAACCCCAATTATCCTCCTGGACAATTTCGGCTCCGCCATCAGTTAAGGTTTTGCTATATTTGGCTATTGCCTCTTTAGCAGTTTCTTCTGATAACAACGGGGTTAGAACGATCACGATTTCGTACTGTTGCATTATTATACTTTGATTTTTAATTAATTACCCGATAATTCGGGGTTGCAAATGTAGTAAGTTATTTTTAATTATCCAACAGAAATGGTAGTAAAATAACACACTATAGTAATGCTACCATTATAGGTGATGTAATAGCTAACTTTTGTTAATAAAAATAAAATACCAAATTAACATTCTATACAAAACATTAGCCTAAGTTCGGTTGTCTTTTAATTAACAAAATATTACTGCCATGGAGTTTGAATATCTTGAAAGCCAAAAAGCAAACCACACTACATTTATGTATGATACCATCTATTTTCAATCGCCGGGAGATGATTTTGATGATGTAGAAAGCGACATAGAAGATGATGAGGAAGATGAAGATTTTGATGATCGGGCTGCCGACCTTGACGATCTGCATGCCATACAGGTAGATGATGATATAAATGAACCCGGCGAAGATGATGGGTACGATATTACCAACCCAAACCCGGACGACGATCATTTGCCGGATGATGATCTTCAATAAAAAAGAAAATTCGTTTTCTGTGTCCTCACAGACAACTTTACAATAGCGGTCTGCGAGGACACAGACTGCGGAAGAGAAAAGTAAAATTCCAATTTTATCAACAATCCTTTTCTGATACTTTCAGGTAAAGCAATTTCTTGCTAACTTAGTAGCTGTGGATAATTTTATCGTTTCGGCACGCAAATATCGCCCGGCTACTTTCGAAACCGTTGTTGGTCAGCAACATATAACCAATACGTTAAAAAACGCTATTAAGAATAATCAGCTGGCGCAGGCATTTTTGTTCTGTGGCCCGCGGGGCGTGGGTAAAACTACCTGCGCGCGTATCCTTGCCAAAACCATTAATTGCGAAAACTTACAGCCTAACGGCGAGGCTTGCGGCGTTTGCAGCACTTGCCAGTCTTTTCAAAATGGTAACTCTTTTAATGTTCATGAATTAGACGCGGCCTCAAATAACTCGGTTGATGATATCCGCAGCCTGATAGAGCAGGTGCGTATACCGCCGCAAGGCGCGCGTTACAAGGTTTATATTATTGATGAGGTGCACATGCTATCGCAGGCGGCTTTTAACGCTTTCCTGAAAACGTTGGAAGAACCACCGCATTATGCCATATTTATATTGGCCACTACCGAGAAACATAAAATATTGCCTACCATACTTTCGCGTTGCCAGATATTTGATTTTAACCGTATCAGCGTTGATGATATGGCTCATCACCTGGCATCAATAGCACAAAAAGAAAGCATTAAATACGAGGTTGACGGCCTGCACATTATCGCCCAAAAAGCTGATGGCGGTTTAAGGGACGCTTTATCCATGTTTGACCAGATCGTGAGTTTCTCTGATGCTAATGTTACCTATCGCTCGGTTATTGATAACCTGAATATACTTGATTACGATTATTATTTTAGCATAACTGATAGCTTATTGGGAGAAAATACGGCCAAAACCTTGTTATGTTTTGATGAGATATTAACCAAAGGCTTTGATGGCGCGCATTTTATATCAGGGCTGTCAGAGCATTTTCGCAACCTGCTGGTAACTAAGGATGCATCAACTTTAAAGTTATTAGAGGTAAGCGAGGGTATTAAAGCTAAATATCTGCAGCAATCGCAGGCGGCAAATGTGTCGTTCCTGCTATCGGCCATGAATATTGCCAACCAGTGCGACCTGAATTATAAACTGAGCAAGAACCAGCGTTTGCAGGTTGAACTGGCTCTGCTTAAAATGTGCCACCTGCTCTCGGTATTTAACCTGGCTGCCACGCCGCTAACCGTAATGCCCGATAACAGCGGGCAGCTAAAAAAAAAACCTGATACCTCAGCAATAAATTCTCCTCAAACAGGTACTATCAATAACGAGGTGCCGATAATGAGCGATACCCCGGCTATTTATACAACTACACCAAAAATATCAGAACCAGTAAAAGAAATTTCCGGGACTGTAAAGGAAACGCCCGTTGCAGAGAAGCCCAAAACTGTTTTTATCCCTAATTTAAATGGGGCCACTACAAAGATACCCTCATTAAAAGACCTGAATGCTGCACAGGAAACAATAGCGGAAGAAGAAGACCCATACCAAAAAGGAGATGCCAGAGAAGATTTTAGTTTCGACGATTTTTTGAAGCATTGGAACACATTTGCCGCCACTGTAAAAGCCGAAGGCAAGATGAGCCTATTCACTATATTTATATCCGAGGTGCCAAAAATGCTTAAACCCTATGAGTTTGAGGTATTAGTTGAAAACAAATCGCAGGAAAAAGAATTTCGTGATGAAAAACCACCTTTGCTTAATTACTTACGCAGTACCCTTAAAAACTATAGTATAGAGGTAAATACCAGGATAGACGAACAGGTAAGAGTTAAGCGCCCCTATACCAGCCAGGAGAAATATCAATATATGGCAGCCAAAAACCCACAATTGGCCGAGCTTAAAAAGCGATTTAACCTTGATTTTGATTGATGCAGATAAAAGCTCTATTTTTATTAAGTTTTCTGATTAAATAAAAAGAGACGCAAAATATTGCGCCCCTACGATTTTTTTATTTTACCGATTGTTATTTAGGTGTATCGTTTTTTGGATAACCCTCTTCGTCCAGGTCATCCCTGTCATCCTCGGGCGTATGCGAAAGCATTTCGTCAATTGGGTCAACTATTACACTTTCGCCATCGTCAATATGCATACCTAATCGGTCAACATCTGTTTCTAATGACTCATTTGGTATATACTCATCCATCACATCATAAGGATTAGCTTCATCATAGGTTGAGCTGATATCGGCCCCATTTTTTTGTGAGGTGTTATAAGGGTCAGGATGGTCATAATTCGGATCATCACTTTTTACATCAAGTTCATAGCTATTATCATCGGCGTTAAAACGCAATTGATCTTTGTCAACTGTTTCGCCAAGCTCGTCCTTAAGACTTTTGTCCCTGTCGTCGTTTTCGTTATCAAATGGATTATTGCTCATGTGGCTAATGTTTTATTAAATATACATAAAACATATAGAAAAAATCCTGCCAAAACAGTTTAAATATCAAAAATTAATCCTTTTTTTAGAGGATACAACTCCACCTACAGCAAATTTTATCCCGATGGAGTATTGAGAGTAGGAATCTTTTTGATTACTAACAGTAAAACCGTCAAGGCCATCACCCATTATAAAATTATATTGGTACCCCAGGTCTATTTTAAAGCCGGGCTGATCATATCTATTAAAAAATTTAATTTCATACCCAAACCTTACCGGGATAAGTATTTGGCTACTATTGTCGTCGCCGGGTGTATAGAATCCGGGATCCAGAATAGAAGCTCTGTTTATTTCTTTCATGTGATTTATAACAAGCCCTACACCTGTAGATGCATAAAGATTTTTTAAAGCATTGGCAAATTTGCTTTGCGAATAATCTATTATTTCGCCGGCCTGCAGCTGTGCCCTAAATATTACCGCTGCGAAGTTATTGGTAAATTGCCTGCCTGTACTGGTTGTCAAGGAATCGCCACCCTTTAATTCGCCAAACTGCAATTCAAACACGTAATTAACATACGGGCTTGAATTATAATTAAAATTAAAATGAACTGATTTGGTAGGTGTAACGGTTTGCGCAGCGGTATATGCTTTGTTTATGTCCAGGCCAATACCTAAATCATATTGGGCATAATCATTACCTACCTGTGCTTTGGCCGAATAACAAAGCAAACAGCTACATACTGTTATAAAAGTAATTTTTAAACAATTTATCATATAGAAATATGTTAGTATGTTACTTACAGGCAATAATTAGGGTAACTTTAAACAGTATGGTAAACAATGCTTTAAAATAATAGTTGCTTTTTTTTTAATTTTAATAATGATAAAAGTGCAATCAAACGTTAATAAAACAATAGTAACGTAAAATTTACCAACTTGTTAGTTTTGAATAGGTAATTAACTAAATGGTAAAATCAATTTTTATATATTTGGTGCCATTAATAATAAAAAAAATAGAGCACCTGGTATGTCAAAAATTAAAGTAAATAATCCGGTAGTTGAGCTGGATGGCGATGAAATGACCCGCATTATCTGGAAGTTTATAAAAGATAAACTGATAGTTCCTTATCTGGATCTGGATATTAAGTATTATGATCTCGGTTTAGAATATCGCGATGAAACTAATGACCAGGTAACTATTGATGCCGCTAATGCCATTAAGCAATATGGTGTAGGTATTAAATGTGCTACTATTACGCCTGATGAGCAGCGTGTGGAAGAATTTGGCTTAAAGCAAATGTGGAAATCGCCAAACGGAACTATCCGTAATATATTAGATGGTACTGTTTTTAGAGAGCCTATTGTAATGAACAATGTGCCGCGTTTGGTACCAAACTGGACAGCACCTATTTGCATTGGCCGTCATGCTTTTGGCGACCAGTATCGTGCTACCGATTTCTTAACTAAAGGAAAAGGTAAACTAACCATAAAATTTACGCCGGAAGATGGCAGTCCTGAGCAATCATTTGAAGTGTTTAACTTTAAAGGCGATGGCGTTGCTTTGGCAATGTATAATACCGATGAATCTATCCGTGGTTTTGCACACGCGTGCTTTAACCAGGCATTAATGAAAGGCTGGCCTTTGTATCTATCAACCAAAAACACCATCCTTAAAAAATATGATGGCCGTTTTAAAGATATTTTCGAAGAGATATACCAGGCAGACTATAAAACCAAGTTTGCTGCCGCTGGCATTACCTATGAGCATCGTTTAATTGATGACATGGTTGCATCCGCCTTAAAATGGAACGGTAATTTTGTATGGGCCTGTAAAAACTACGATGGCGACGTACAATCTGATACCGTTGCGCAAGGTTTTGGCTCGTTAGGTTTAATGACCTCGACCTTAGTTACTCCGGATGGTACTGTAATGGAAGCAGAAGCGGCACATGGTACCGTAACCCGTCACTACCGCGAGCACCAGGCAGGCCGACCTACATCAACTAACCCTATCGCGTCTATCTTCGCGTGGACACGTGGTTTAGAGTTCCGTGGTTTATTGGACGGTAACCAAGAGCTGATTGATTTCTGTAAGGCTTTAGAAGAGGTTTGTATTGAAACTGTTGAAAGCGGTAAAATGACCAAAGATTTGGCCATAACCATTAAACCAAAAGTTGAGCACGGTACAGATTACTTATACACCGAAGAATTTTTGGAAGCTATTGACGAAAATTTGAAAAAGAAGTTAGGTAAGTAAGTATAACCTAATATCTAAATATTAAAAGCCCTGGCACAAGTCAGGGCTTTTTGTATTTATTGAATATGTCTATATTCCACATTATACGATAGCTACATTATTTGACATTTTTAGCAAAACCTTGTTTCAGGCTTACCCAAAATACCTAACTTAGCACAAAATTATATCTGCTATGTCTGCATTATATCCGCTAAAATTCAAAACCATTTACAAAGACAAAATTTGGGGTGGTCAAAAAATAAAAACCTACCTGCATAAAGATTTTGGCTCACTACCAAACTGCGGAGAAACCTGGGAAATATCAGGCGTAAAAACCGATGTTTCGATAGTTGCCAACGGCGCTTTAGCTGGCGAATCATTAGCTGATTTGTTAGAAAAACATGGCGAAGAATTAGTGGGTAAAAAGGTATATGCGCATTTCGGTAATATCTTCCCGCTATTGGTAAAGTTTATTGATGCCAACGAGGATCTTTCTATACAGGTTCACCCTAATGATGAATTAGCTAAAAAGCGCCATAACTCTTTCGGTAAAACCGAAATGTGGTATATTATTGAATCTGATCCCGGCTCTACGCTAATTGCGGGTTTCAACAAAGAATTAACTCAGGAAGAGTATTTAGAAAAATTCAACAGCGGCCATTTAATGGACATCTTGAATCGTGAAACCGCAAACGCTGGTGATGTTTTCTTTTTACCTGCCGGACGTGTACATACTATTGGAGCCGGTTTACTATTGGCCGAGATACAGCAAACATCTGATATAACTTACCGTATTTATGATTTTGACCGTGTTGATGCCAATGGCAACAAACGCGAGCTGCATACCGAGGAAGCTTTAGCAGCAATAGATTATAAATACTACGGAAACTATAAAACCAAATACACGCCCGAAAAGGATGAAACAGTTCAACTGGTTAAATGCCCGTATTTTACTACCAGTGTATTGGATGCTACCGAAAACATCAGTAAAGATTACAGCAATCTTGATTCGTTTGTAATACATGTATGTGTTGCCGGCGAGTACACCATTAACTATAACGGCGAAAGCTATCCGGTTAAAATGGGCGAGTGTATATTGCTGCCAAAAACAATTGATAAAATAGAGCTGGAAACTACCGGTGGGTTTAAAATATTGGAGAGTTTTATTCAATAAAAAAACTTGTCATTTCGATACGAGGTACGAGTGAGAAATCTATACACTTGCTATTTGCGTGTCTATAGATTTCTCGCTATCGCTCGAAATGACAAGTTGTATTTCCTACTTATACTTCCAATTTCTTGATTTACCTTCTGTCATCCATTCCATAGCGGTTTCTATACGCTTTTGGCGGGTAGCTTCTGTTTTGGCGTCGATTATCCATTCCAGGTATTCTCTTTTATGCGACGGACTAAAATTGTAGAAAGCAGCTGCGGCTTTCTCGTCTTTTGCCAATGCTTCTAAAAAATAATCGGGCGTAGCAATCTCTGCTTTAGGTGGTTTGGCTGCGGACGCTTTTCTTGCCGGAGATTTTTCGCCTTTTTCAATAAATGCCATACCCTGTTTGATGAAATCTATCATGATATCATCAGCAGGCAGATCAGACAGTTTTGTAATTCGCCCGAAATTTCCCGCAGCTTCTTTTTCGCCCGGGCGTTGCAATACGCCATGCGTATCTACAATGGCTGTACTGCTCCATAAGCCAAATGCCAGGTGCTCTTTAAAGCAAGCCATATTGGCAAGCGTACCGTTATTATACTCAAAAAACGGATGGCCCCACTTTATGGTCTCGGTTATCTGCGGCGATACAGAATGTACCAGCGCGCGTAAATGCTGTAATATTGGTTGAGCAAAGGCAGGTTTCTTGCCTATATACGTGTCAATGCGATGATCGTATTGTTCCATAGTACCAAGATAATGAAAAATATGGACAACAAATTATAAACCATTTCTACCCAGAGCTACCTGAACCCACCTGAACCCACTTCTCATTTCGAGTTGTAAAATTAAAAGAGCGCTCACAAGATTTACAAACGTTTTTGCCCGATTTAGATTAACTCACCAAATCCCTAAACAATTGTATGTGCCAGCTATCCTTAAATGGTACTTCCCATTTGGTTTCCAGCTCGGTAAGGTTTTGTACCAGGTTGTTGTATACAATGGTATCTGTATTGATGCTGCCTTGTTTTAGCAGTTCTTCAAAATCATGACGGGGTAAGGAGAGTACCTCACCGGCATCGCGATAAGCTAAATTAAAACGATCAAACAGGCTGATGTTAAATTCCTGCTCCAATTGCTTCATAAAATTAACCGACTTATCAATAGAACAGCCGCTAGCGCCCGCCTGCGTTTCGTCAACTATCAATATAAAGAAACGATTATAGCGTATTTCGGCTTTGGCCTTAAGCTGATTATTGTGGGCTGTCCACTCGGCAGTAAAGCTGTTTAAGCGTTGCTGAATTTGCTGTACAACCCCATCAGCCAGTTTTTTATCCGACTGATATACCCATACTCTTGAATTTTCAGAAAATTGCATCTGCAAAGCTACCAATTTATTAACTTAGGGGCAGAGTTTTGTTGTCATGGTAAAATCAGTTCTGCTAAAAATCAAAAAAATAGCAATTATTTTTTCTGTCATACTAACCGTTTTGATTAGTTTTTGCTTTGTCGCGGGTATGGGCGACCAGGACTGGTTAAGCTGGGGTAACAAATGTTTGGCGCAATCCTTCGATGCATCATCCGACGTTAAATTAAAAAAATGGGAGCTGGTATTAACAGATGATTCGTTTATCCGTATGCGTAAAGTTTACCAGAATGGTAAGCAGGAATATTTCTCTTTCTTCCTGCAAAAATTAGATGATATAGATTACGTGGGTACGGTTAGTAATGGCACCCTGCAGTTAAAAGCCAAGGGAGATGACATTATTGTACAAACCTATAATGACAAAAAAGGTAATGTAGATTCGATGGCTATGGTCTTAAGTATCCCGGTAAAAAACATGGACCCCGAAAGGCTGGATAGTTTGCGCAACGCGTTAAATTATTTTAAGACGAAGGGATTATAATCCATTTGCTCTCGCGGTTATCTCTGCTATATCCAACACCACTATTTTATCGTCCTTATCATGGTTCTTTACGCCATCGCTTAGCATTGTCATGCAAAATGGACAAGCGGCGGCAACAACTTGCGCGTTAATAGCTATTACCTCGTCTATACGTTCCATATTGATGTCTTTATTGCCTTTCTCGGGTTCTTTAAACATTTGCCCGCCGCCTGCGCCACAGCATAAGCCGTTGCTTTTACAACGTTTCATTTCAACCAACTCGGTATCTAATATTTCTAATGCTTTGCGCGGAGCTTCATAAATATTATTTCCCCTGCCTAAATAACAAGGGTCATGGTAAGTAATGCGTTTACCTTTGAAGCTTTCGCCACCTTCGGCTTTTAGTTTGCCTTCGTCAATGAGCTGTTGTATCAGTTGCGAGTGGTGTATCACCTCGTAATTACCACCTAAACCCGGATACTCATTTTTTATGGTATTAAAGCAATGCGGGCAACCGGTAACTATCTTTTTAATATGGTAACCATCCAGCACCTGTATATTGGTCATGGCCTGCATCTGGAACAGAAATTCATTACCCGCACGCTTGGCAGGGTCGCCGGTGCAGCTTTCCTCGGTACCCAATACGGCATAACTCATCCCAACATGCTGCAATATTTTGCAGATATCGCGGGTTATTTTTTGCGCGCGTTCATCAAAACTGCCTGCACAGCCAACCCAAAATAATATTTCGGGCTGTTTGCCTTCGGCAGCCATTTGGGCCATGGTGGGGACTTTTATTTCTGTCATTCTTTTAGTCATTAGGTCATTGCGTCATTGGGTCATTAAGTCGCGATACAATGACTTAATGACCCAATGATATACTGACTATTTCTCCGCCCAATTAAATCTGTCTGCGTTACTATATTTCCACGGGGCGCTGTTATTTTCAACATTGCCAAACATATTATTCAAACTTGCAGGTGCCTGCGATTCTTCCATAACAATATAGCGGCGCATTTCGGTTATAATTTCCAGCGGATTTATATTTACGGGGCAGGCCTCCACACAAGCGTTGCAGGTGGTGCAGGCCCAAAGTTCTTCACGGGTTATGTAATCATCCAGCAAGGATTTACCATCCTGGTGTTCCTTGCCATGTTTATCTATGTTATTACCCACTTCGGTTATACGGTCGCGGGTATCCATCATAATTTTACGGGGCGATAGTAGCTTGCCCGTAATATTAGCCGGACAAACAGAGGTACACCGGCCGCACTCGGTGCAGGTATAGGCTTCCATCAGGTTTTTCCAGGTGAGGTCGGTTACATCCTTCGCACCAAAGCGGGCCGGTTCGCCGTTGCCTTCGGGTACAAACGATGGATCAAGCATTGCTTTTACCTCATTAGTAACAGCTGCCATATTGGTAAACTCGCCCTTAGGCTCCAGGTTTGAATACCATGTGTTAGGGAAAGCTAGCAGTATATGAAAATGTTTGGAGTAAGGCAGATAATTTAAAAACGCCAGTATCCCAACAATATGCAGCCACCAGCAAACACGCTCCGTAATGGCCAATGTATTTGTATTTGCCGATAGGAGCGGAGCTATTAAACTACTTACCGGGAAACTCCCCGCTTTAATATAATGACCAAAATGTAAAGCTTGCAGCTTATAGTCGGCAGCGTTCATGGTTAAAAAGGCGGTCATTAAGCATATCTCAATAATGAGGATATAGTTGGCATCAGATTTTGGCCATTCGGTCATCTCTGCGCCGCTAAAACGCTTTAAACGGATCAGGTTTCTACGGGTAAGGAAAACTACACAGGCTATAAGTACCAATATGGCTAATATTTCAAATCCACCTATCAGCAAACCATATAAACTACCTAAAGGATTTGAAAAAATACGGTGCGAGCCAAATACACCATCTATCATTATCTCTAAAACTTCAAGATTAATGATGATAAAGCCTATATAAATAAAGAAGTGCATTATAGCGGCTACCGGGCGCTTAACCATTTTGGTTTGCCCCAGGGCTACTTTTGCCATCACCATCCATCGCCTGGCGGGTTGGTCGGCCCGATTGGTGTTTTTCCCCAACAAAATATTGCGCCTAATTTTACCCGCGTTTTTACTAAACAGGTAAATGGCTGATATTAATATAAAGATAAAGATGATCTGTGCAATCATTATGCGTGCATAGTAATTTACTCAAAGATAGTTTTATCTATCAACTATTAATATACCAGTAAACATTTACATACTCTTTTGTTTTTTTTGGAGCTGTAATTATTTGATTTACTGCATAGTTAATTACGGCCTATGTATTAAGCAGCAGAATTTTCAAAAAAAAAATACCTATAAATAAAAAAAAGGCTACATTTGCAGTCCTTAAACGGTCGGTATCATAGCTCAGTCGGTAGAGCAAAGGACTGAAAATCCTTGTGTCGCTGGTTCGATCCCAGCTGATACCACAAAAAATCAGACCTCCTAGCACTACTAGGAGGTTTTTTTATGCTTAAAAGTCCCTTTTAAGAGCGCAAGTGCGGGTTTTCTAATTTTGTTAATTGACCATTGACTTGTGGTTATTCCTTAATTTGATGGACATATCTAATAATATGAGTCGATTAAAAACACTAATCGGCTCATGTTTTACTTATACTTGAGCTGAATAAATAATTAATTGGCTCAGAACTTCACGAAATTAGGAGTCCTTAAACAAGAAGGAGCAGGCAGGTCCGTAAGCTATTAATTGAATTTAGCTTGAGTTAGTGTATGCTGAAAATGGTAAGGTATCGCATTGTGCGATACTCGGATAGGTGTTAAATGAGAAAATAATTGGTTGGTTCATTCGGAGCAATCAGAATGTAACTATTAATTACTTAATGGCCCGTTGCTCACTTCCTTGCCGGATTTGTATACCGCTAAAATCTTGCGGGTATTTTTAATATTAACGGCAGGGTTGCCATCCAGAATAATGAAGTCTGCAATTTTTCCTTTTTGCAGTGTTCCAAATTGCTTTTCGATGTGCAGCATCTCTGATGAATTTTTAGTGGCAACAGTTAACGCTTGTAACGGGGTCAGCCCCGCCTGTACCATTAACTCCAGTTCCAGGTGTTCCGAAAATCCCTGTGCCCGTAACATCATCGCACCAGAATCTGTACCCAGGCAAACCAGGATGCCGGCGTCGTAGATCTTTTTGAGGTTCTTTAAGGCAATGCTAAAGGCAGCCATATTTTTGGCATAAGCGGGCGAGTTTTTGAGGTTATTCTGATATTTTTCAGAAGTGATCAGTTCATACACACCCGGCTCCAGAGATGCTTTAAAGAAAGGATCATTGATCCAATCGGGCCTGCGGGCATAGATATAAGCATATTCATCCAGCGATAGTGTAGGGATATATACCACGTGATTTGCTTTCATTTTTTGCATCAGCGCGTCATCTATTACGCTATCCCTGATGCTGTGTGCGATGATATTCGCACCGTCATTGATCAGTTGCCTCGCATCCGAAAGATAAAACACATGGGCCGCAACACGCAGGTCTTTTTTGTGGGCCTCATCAATAATAGCTTTATAAATGGCAGGTGACATTTTGGTGCTATACTTACCGTTAAAATCATCGATCCATAATTTTACCAGGTCAGGCTTAACCTGTACAAGGCTGTCCATTTCCTGGGGAATTTGCGCTGCTGAAGATGGCCGGTAAACTTTAGTCATACCCATTTCTACCGGCGGCGCACCGCCGGGCATACCAAAACCATAACCGGCAGAATGCAGGCGTGCGCCTGGCAGCAGTTCGGACATTGACGAATCCCGGATGCCGCCATCAAACATAATTGGTCTATCGGTACCCATCACCATAATTGTACCTACCCCATAGCTTTCATATTTTTTAAGCTCACTTACAATCCTGTCTCGGGTGTAAGGATTGGTTTTATTATCCGGCCCACGAATCAATCCGACATGAACGTGATCGCTGATTAGGGCGGGTATTATTGTTTTCCCTGTCAGGTCAATAATGCGAGCATTATTAGCTTTTAAGTTTTTACCTATAGCGGCTATTTTGTTGCCTTTAACCAGCACATCCGCATTATACAACGGTTTGCCACCATTACCGTCTATGAATGTTACATGAGTAAATAAAATAGCATCAGTTTTTTCTGCAGGTTTAAATGCCGAACCCATGATAAAAGCGAGCAATAGGAGTGATGATTTTTTATAGTGTTTGTTTGCAGCCATTTTTGATAGTATTCACAAATGAACGCTGTATTCTTAAGTAAATTTCAGGTCAGGAAGTGGTATATTAGCTAATTAATTAGTAAGTAAGTTGAGCAACTGGGCTGAAAAGCAGCCTTTACTCTTTATTTTTTGCTACCTTTCTGGTTTAAGTTTTTCTGTTCTACCCCGGTTGCCAGTGCAGTTATCCCTGCCAGGTTGCCAAGCTGCATGGTATCTATTGCCGAACTAGGCACAATTACAAGTGTTGAGTTTTGCTTCAATCCCTCATAGAGCATATTCATTGCCCTTAAATGCAAGGCTACCGGGTTGTTGGTATAAGCTTCGGCTGCTTCGGCAAATTTTTCAGCCACTTGTCGTTCAGAATCACCAAGAATTACACGTGCCTGCCGTTCTCTTTCTGCCTGGGCCTGCATGGACATCGCACTTTCTAATGAGGCAGGGATCAAAACGTCTTTAACTTCAACAGAATTGACATTGATCCCCCATGGTTCCGTGCGTTCGTCGATAATTTTTTGCAGCACATCGCTGATCTTGTCCCTTCCCTCAAGCATTTCCGAAAGCATGGTCTTCCCGATCACATCCCGCAAAGCAGTTTGTGAAGCCCAGTTGATGGCATTGTTATAGTCGGCCACCTCAAGTGCAGCTTTTTTCGGGTCCAATACTTTCCAAAATAATACCGCGTCTACATCAACCGGAACCGTGTCTTTGGTAAGCGTTTTTTCTGCCTTAAAAGAGGTGGAGATTACCCTGGTATCAATCCAGTAGGGTATCATATCTATGATTGGGATAATAAAAAAAAGCCCGGGCCCCCTTAGCGATTGAAATTTACCCAGCCGCAGAACCACCGCTTTTTCCCAGGGATTAGCAATTTGAATCGCCGAAGAAATAAATGAGGCGATTATCAGGACAATTGCAGCCGCAATAGTACTTTCGGTCGGAGTTGAACCCTCTTTCATGGAGTAGGTTATTGCCAAACCTATTCCTAAAATTATGAAGAATATAACTGTAGGAAAAAAACTTTTACTTTTCATCAGACGCCTCCTTATTTGTGGTTTATATCGTAGGTCTGTAAACTCACTTTATAACAAATGGTTATAGGGAAATGTTCCGGTTATTTTTGTTTCATTAAAACTAAATGACTAAATTATAGCACCTATAAATACGTTCTGCAATAAAAATTGGAGAAAGCATTTCTTACTCTTATCTTTAATGAGCATTGATGCTTTGCGAGGAGAAACAAATGACAGATTTCCGATTCATTCCTATCACGCCACATCCTTTACTAAGCCAGTATGTTGCAAAAATATACGTATTTGAAAGCAGTGGCCGTCTTCCCGCCAAGGAAAGAAAACTGATCGTCCCGAATGCAAATTTTAAATTAACGCTTACCTATCGTAACGGGATCGTGGCCGGCATCGGCGATAAGACCTTTATTCAAGCTGAAAATAAACTAAGTTTAACGGGCCTGATTGATTTGCCTGTCATTCTTGATTCCCAGGAAGACGCGCAGACTGGCACAATAATTATAGAATTCAACCCACTCGGGGCATATCGTTTTTTCAACGTATCGTACGCTGAGGTCAAAAATCAAATTGTAGAGCTGGCCGACCTGATTGGCAAACACGCGGAAGAACTTCAATCACAACTTGTTGAAGCAAATTCTATAAATCTGAAATTGCAGCTTCTGCAAAATTTTTTGATCAAACAGTTGGAGAAAACGGTGGCTGACCCTATCTATGATTATTGTATCGGTCGAATATTGGGTGCTGATGGTTTGCTGACTGTTACACAACTTGAAAAGGAAACAGGTTATAGTTCGCGCTGGCTTCATCGAAAATTCTCGGAGCATTTGGGGACAGGTGCCAAAAACCTTTCCGAGATCGTCCGATTTAAACAATTTTACCACGCGTATTCAACTGGTGTTAAATTACAAAACCTAAAGGAACAAATTTACCATAACTACCACGATCAATCTCATTTTATTAGGGCATTTAAAAGGTTCACCGGATCTACCCCAACCGATCTTCAAAACAGCACGAATGAGCTCTCAACCAAACAATATAAGAGCTGAGTTCCGATTTGTACAATACTTAGGGATGCCATGACCCTATCTTTGTATAAAAAATAAAATAAGATGGAAAAGAACGATTTTATAAGCAGTATTTCTGCAAAAATTAGTGCGGACGAGGCGATCAAAATGATCAGCAAGTTACCTGAGTGGTGGGGAGTAACCTTTAGTGGAAATTCCGAAAAACAAAATGATCAATTTATAGTAAAAATGGGCGGGGATTCCTTCTTTAACTTTACCGTTGCAGAATTAATTCCCGGTAAAAGAGTTGTTTGGTTAGTTACCGATTGCAACATGCCCTGGTATGCGGATAAAAAGGAATGGGCTAACACCAAGTTAATTTTTGATGTCACTGAAAATAATGGCGTAACAGATCTGAAGTTTAAGCATGAAGGTCTTACACCCGAAGTTGAGTGTTACAAAGACTGTGCTCCGGGTTGGACGCATTGGATAAAAACAAGTTTATTTTCCTATTTTACTACCGGAAAAGGCGTTTTTCGGCCTAGTACCGTATAACCGTTGTGGTTGACCTTCAAGCCGGAGTGCAGTTTGTAATAATGAATTGTTTTGGGTAAATGAAAATACTGTTGTTTTAATGGAGATGCACACTATACTCGAGTCTTATTACCTGTCTAAACCCGAGCCGTATCAAAGCTGTCTGCTGGCGCTGAAGGATGTTATTTTATTTGCCAATCCTGATATTTGCCATGAACGCAAGTTTCAGATACCTTTCTTTACTTATAAAGGAAAAAAAATAGGCTACTTATGGCTTAACCGTAAAAAGCTCATGCTGGGCTTTTGCCTTGATAAAAGCTTGCAGGAACAGAGGCAGGTTACTAAACCAAAAGATAAATATGAATCCACGCAAATTGATCCTAATGCAGACCTGCCGGTTGATATTATTCTACAAAAGCTTAACTATTATCTTGCTCTTATTGATAAAAGCTAATCGTTTACAAGAAGAAGAAATTCTGAACTGAAAGCAAACCATAGTATACCGTCATTTATGATATACTATTTTGCAACCTATTTTGATTTTGTTTGGAGATATTTAAAAGTGTAAACATATTATAATTCAATTATTTATAAGGCAATGGTTTGATGAGTCATAGAATTATTGCAACCATGAAATCCATAACTTCAAAAAGCATTCAAATTGTTTTATTATAATTGATGATAAATCAAGTCATTTTGAATTATCAAAAAAAGCTTTTTTGGTTAATCGCCATTTCTACCCTGGTAAGGCTTATTGTTGCATCCTCTTTGGAATTGGGCAATGTAGAGGTTTATTATTGGGCTTTATCAACAAAGCTTCAATGGAACTATTTTGATCACCCTCCTATGGTTGCCTGGCTCATTCGGCTAACAACCATGAATTTAATACATGCAGAGCTCTTCGTTCGTTTAGGCGCTGTTATGTCTTGTGCTGTTTGTACCTGGCTCATCTTTAAATTAGGCACGCTAATTAAAGATGAACGAACCGGCTGGTTTGCCGCATTGCTTTATACAACTTCCATTTATTCAAGTATTGAAATTGGGGTTTTTATTTTACCAGACAGCCCTCAAATGATATTTTGGCTATCTGGCGTATTGCTGCTGGTAAAGATTATTCAGATGCCTCCGGATCACCCCAAATACCCTTTGCTTTGGTGTTTATTTGGTATAGTATCAGGACTATGTATCATGAGCAAGGTTCATGGTGTTTTTTTATGGTTTGGAATAGGTTCATACCTTTTGGTGTTTGATCGTAGCCGGCTCAAAAATTTATACGTTTACTTATCACTTGGCATTACCTTCATTATTATTTCTCCTATTATTATCTGGAACATTCAGCATGATTTTATTACTTATAAATTTCATAGCAGTCGGATAAGCCTGGCAGGGGCAGGGTGGCATGTGGGAATGTTTTTGAAAACCCTGTCAGAAGTAATTTTTTCTACCGGCCCAATTCATTATTTTCTGGTCTTTAGCGGTATTTATTGGGTCTTGAAAGGCAATTCAACAGTTGATAAAAAACATATTCAAATATTGTTGTTTTGCGGTTTACCGCTGATTGTGATTTTGGTGTTTTTATCTCTTTTTCGGGAGACATTACCACATTGGCCCGGTCCGGCATTTAGCCTATTATTAATTTTACCGGCCATTAAATTGGCTTCCCGGGAAAAAAGCATAGCAGGCAAACTACCAACTATTTTAAAATCAGCCATAGGCTATTCCATCTTTATAGCCATCTCCCAGTTGATGCTCATCAACTATTTTCCAGGCACATTATCGGCAGAAAAGCAAGGAATGAAAGTTGGCGCGAATGATTTGACTTTAGATATATATGGCTGGAAAACAGCCGGAATAAAATACGATTCTTTATATAAAAGTGATGTAGCAAAAAAAACAATGCCTGTCGGAGCTCCCATAATTATTACCAATTGGATTCCCGGAGCCCATGTCGACTTCTATATGGCCCATCCTACGGGGCAACAAACTTATGGTTTTGGTAATATTTGGGATTTGCATCAATATTATTTGATGAATAATTACAAGAAATCATTAAAGTACGGAGATGATGCTTATTATATTTGTCCTTCAAATTTATTTAGCTATAAAACCTCTAATAAGGTATTTAACAGTTTTAAAACTCATGATATGGCCCTGATATTTCCCGAGTACAGAAGCGGAATGGTTTGTAAAAAGTATTATGTTTTCAGACTTAAGGGATATAAAGGATACCAATCACCAAAGTAAGTCCTCGCATTATCGAAATAATTAGTATTTTAAAATATAGTGGGCTAATGTTTCGCCCACGTGCTTGATATACTGCCCCACTTATTTTCTTCAAAATATTTATCAAGCGTTTGCCTGTAAAGGCTTATCAATTCATTTTTTATTTTTTCTTTATCAAATTCTGCTATCAGCTGACAGGAGGTCTTAACAGACTCACAGTAATAGTCCGGATCGTCAATCAATCGCTGCGCGGTTTTTATAAATGCGGCCGTATCAGTAGCCCTCAAATAAGGTGCCCGGTATAAGGTAGTATATTCCTTAATATCCCTGTATACCACCGGCAAACCTGCCGCCGCCGCTTCTAAAGGTGCCAGTGGGCAATTTTCCTGATAGGACGGGAATAAAAAAACATCAGCTGCGGCATATAGGGGCGGCATATCCTCAATTGCCTTTAAACCGGTAAAGAAAATATTGGCGGGGGCGTTTTCGATCCGGTTGTTTATCCGCTGGACGCCTTCGGTGAACATTCCCCAGGGGCGGCCACCCACCCATACAAATTTTTGATCAGGCATGGCTATTGCCATATCAATAAAATCTTCTACTCCTTTTCTTTCCTGCAACTGCCCAACCCCCAATATCAATTTTTCATTTGGTTTAATCCCCAGAAGCTTCCTGCCTATTTGCCTGTTTTCGGGTGTTCTTGCCCAGTTTTCCGTCAATACGGGGTTATATATTCGTACAATGTCAGATTTTACACCTAAATCCTTAATCGCCTTTTCAACCGTAGGTGAAATAGCGATCACGACATCGGCAAAAGAATAAACCATTTTTAAGTACAGGCTGGTTAGCGGAAATAGTTGTTTCCAAAAAGGAATAGTGCCTTTACTGGAATCCGGTATTACATGCGCGGTAAGGATGCGCCTGCCTTTGTAGGCCCATCCCTTCCAGAAATAGTATGGCCCATAAGTATGGGAGTGGAAAATATTTCCTTTTCCTTCCCCGTTTACAGTGAGAATAATATCCCGGTCGCCGGCCAGTAGTTCCATTAATTCTATATAGGCAGTATGTACGCCTTGTCCCTGCGTAACCCAGGCGGTTTCTGATACCATATGCAGCCTGATGAACCGGTCCTTTTCATATTGCAGTTTTTCTTTTGCCTTCTTTTTTTCTTTTAAGATAGTGCTTAGTCTGGTTATGCCGATTATGGAGATAATCAACAATACTAAGCCGAGAGCCTCATACCTGAAATGATTAAGTTTAATTGCGACTTCATTCCAATAAGGGCCGGATATTTCTCCAAGTGTTATATAGGTTCCGCACACCAGGATGGAGGATATGCCCGCTATCGGCATAAACCATTTCGGCTTTAAGCGCAAAAGGCCGGAAACTACTGAAGTATAACCCCTTATAAAAGGGGTGATCCTGCACAAAAATACAGCCCACCAGCCACCCTGGGTAACTTTTTGCTGTAACCTATCAAGGGTTGAATCGGATAAAGGAATCCATTTGGGTTTATGTGCCATTAGGTAATTACCGCAAAAGTAAAACAGCAGATATAAGGTAATTGTTCCCGTAAAATCCGCGGTAATGATGCATAGCAGCACTGCCGGAAAAAAAAGTATCCCTTTAAAAGATAAATAACCCGCGAATAACATCAACAGCTCATTGGGTAGGGGGATAGGAACGCCTATTTCCTGTAAATAAATTAGTAGAAATAAAGCCAGATAGCTATAAGAGCTAATTAGCTGAACGATTTGGGGTGGCATATTTTTTTTATTAAAAATCGGGACTAAAACTGAAACGGAGGCCATAAGGCGTTATACCGGGATGATCAAGATAATTAAACCTGCGGATCAAATCGATCCGTACTAATTTAAATATATTTCCTATGCCCACTCCTGCTTCTATATAAGGCGTATTACCGAGCGAATAAGTTGCCGGTACGCCACTTGAACTAACTGGGAACTGATATAAATTGGCGGTATACCGCGGATTATTTTCATTGCGCAGGCCCCCATATAAAATTTTAAGCGAAAGATATTCTCTCCATTTAAGATGATCAATCAATGGCACTTTATTTAAAAAGAACCCTCCAAAACTATGCGTCAGGTTTAACCCGGCATAATGATCGCTCACAAACTCCAAAAAGTTCATCATATTGTAAGCGTTAGGGTCATACAGGTAGGTTTGATTAGCCGGAATTATATTCAGCAAGGGGAACGGAACCTGGCCAAGTAAAATCCCTCCCTGAAGGGTAATGTCAGTATAACCCAACTGAGATAGGTAAAAACGCTTACCGATACTTGCGCTTACGTTCGTATAACTATAAGATCCGTTAAGTATTCCGCTGAATCCGTGGTTAATCTGCATGTTGAAAATGGGGTATTTACTATAGATAGTATGCCGGTACATGGTGCCCTGCATAATATGTTCATTAGGTGCATATCTTAGACCCAGATCAAATTCAGTAGTGGTTAAATTTTGTACCGGGCTGTTAGCCTGATTATTGATCTGATAATTAAGTGCACCTGCAGGTTGCTGATTCCAGTTCTTAAATTCAACATTATAGGAAAAGTGATTTTCAAAATCTTTTACATAATCGACTCTAAAAATTTTATTATACAACCAAAAATCACTCGTCCCCCGCCGAATTGATAAAAGTATACTTTGCGACTTTTGAATTAAAAAGTTTTGGCCCGGTATGTCAGTATCATACTGGTAGCTAACTTTCAAATAATCATTTGGAAACTGGTAATAAGGTTTCTGATTAAAAGAAAAGGTGCTGCCAAAGTAATATTTGAATATATGATCCTTAGTTCCATAAGCAGAAAAACCTTCTAAATAGATGGATTTATTAAACAAAGGAGTTGTTCTGCCACCCAGCCGAAA
>NZ_JAQBOW010000063.1 GCF_028287845.1 Mucilaginibacter sp. | reverse complement strand
TTTAATATTTAAAATAATGCAAAAAGAAGGAACAGTAAAATTTTTTAATGAAACAAAAGGATTCGGATTTATTACACCAAGCAATGGTGGTCAGGATGTATTTGTTCATTCAACAGGCCTAATCGATGAGATCCGTGAAAATGATAAAGTTGAGTTTGAGATCGAAAACGGTAGAAAAGGCTTAAATGCGGTAAATGTAAAGGTTATTTAATTATAATATACCATTTTAAACGTATTCAAAAACATCCGCCCAATGGGCGGATGTTTTTTTTTGCCCTCACTTTAACCCGCGGCCTTAAAGCGGCATTTATTACAAATAACTGGCTACTAATACATTGCACTTTATCCCGTTTTAAGATAAATGAGGTTGCACCTTTGGCACTGTTGTTGCGTTATACCTCATAGCTACAAAAATGAAAAGCATATGAAAGATCAAGCAAAAATTATTGCCGCCCTGTTAGCAGGAGCCGCAGCAGGTGCTGCCATAGCATTATTATTGGCCCCCGATTCTGGTGAAGCAACCCGAAGCAACCTGGGCGAATTTATAAACGACGCAGTAGGCAAAGCAAAGGATAAAGCGCAATCTGCAACTGAAAATCTGAAAGATTATGGCAATAATGTTGCAGACAAGGTAAAATCAAAATATAGCGATGCTGTTAACGACCTGTATAATTACCGGGACGGTGTCAGCGATAAAGTAAAATCGCACGCTGATGACCTAACAGAATCGGCAAAAAACCAGGTTGATAATGCCAAGTCAAAAGTAAAAAGCGCGTCTAATGATGTGAATGATTCTATACAGCAGGCATAACCCCCGCCGCTCCCCCTGAAGGGGGAACTTTGAGGTTATAAATGAGCAAAGCCCCCGATGACTCGGGGGCTTTGCTCATTTATACAATTAGGCAAATTACAATTTACCTAATTCTTGAACTAAGTCTATCAATTTGTTTGAGTAGCCCCATTCGTTATCATACCATGATACCACTTTTACAAAGTTATCATTTAAAGCTATACCCGCTTTAGCATCAAATATTGATGTGCGTGCATCACCTTTAAAATCTTCAGATACAACGTCATCTTCGGTATAACCTAAAATTCCTTTTAGCTCACCTTCTGATGCGGTTTTCATGGCTGCTTTAATAGCTTCGTAAGAAGCGCCTTTTTTCAAGCGTACTGTTAAATCAACTACAGATACGTCGGCAACCGGAACACGGAAAGACATACCTGTTAATTTACCTTTTAACTCAGGCAATACCAAAGTAACCGCTTTAGCAGCACCTGTTGATGAAGGGATGATGTTTTGGTAAGCACCACGGCCACCTCTCCAGTCTTTAGCCGAAGGGCTGTCAACTGTTTTTTGGGTAGCTGTAACGGCGTGTACAGTAGTCATTAAGCCTTCCTCAATACCAAAGCTATCATTTAATACTTTAGCAATTGGCGCTAAACAGTTAGTGGTACATGACGCGTTTGATACGATGGTATGTGCAGCGGTTAAGCTTTTATGATTTACACCCATTACAAATGTAGGGGTATCATCTTTTGCAGGGGCGCTCATTACAACTTTTTTGGCACCTGCGTCAATATGTTTTTGGGCTGATTCGATAGTTAAAAACAAACCGGTTGATTCGATAACTATCTCTGCACCTACTTCGCCCCATTTAAGGTTAGAAGGGTCTTTTTCGGCAGTTACACGTATAGTTTTACCGTTTACAACCAAATGTCCGCCTTCAACAGCAATTGTGCCTTTAAAAGGACCGTGAGTTGAATCGTATTTTAACATGTAAGCCATATAATCAGGCTCAACCAGGTCATTAATACCAACAACTTCAATGTCTGATCTTTCAATTGCAGCTCTGAATGCCAGGCGGCCAATACGGCCGAAACCGTTAATTCCTATTTTCATGATTTTTTAATTTTTATTTGAATAATACGTTAATAGATTGTTTATAGGTTCTTTTATAATGCCCGTAATTTCAAGACCCGCTTCGGCGGCAGTCTCACGCAGATAATCCTGGAAAGCGAAGGCTACCGAGCCTTCAAAATGTAAAGGCGCTTGCGGGTATTGCTTGTGTAAAGGTAGCAAGTATGTGGTTATTAGTTTATTGAAACCACTTTTTATGACGCTCGTCAGATATTGGTCATCACTATTCTCTATAAAGAATTCGCTGAATGAGCTTAAATATAACGCGGTCTGTTTTTGGCGATAAACTTTTTCAAGCAGCGTTTTTCTATCTGCTTCATACTTGTGAGCAAATTTTTTTCTCAGGTTCTCGGGTAAAGTTTCGTTCATGAAGCTTCTTATTAACTGCTTGCCCAGCCAATTACCAGAGCCTTCATCAGCTAATATATATCCCAGCCCGTAATTATTAGGTTTTACCTTTTTACCATCATACCATGCCGCGTTTGAACCGCTGCCGCATATACCAATAATACCGGGATTGTTCCGGCAGCAGGCAATAGCCGCTCCGTCAATATCATGGGCAACGGTAACCTTGGCAAACTTAAAAAATGTGGAAAGCGCGTTAAAAACAATCGCCTTTAATTCTGTTGACGAAGAACCGGCACCAAAAAAGTAAATACGTTTTACTTCTTCGGCATGATGTATCAGGTTTATATTTTTATTAAGTAGTTGTATGATGTGCTTTTCGTCAATAAAATACGGATTGATGCCATTTGTTTTAAAAGAAGCAATAGTTCTTCCTTTGTCAGACAGTCGCCAGTCAGCATTGTTCGATCCGCTATATACAACAGCTATCATTATATGGAAAGCACCTCCACCATTTGTAAAAGATCGGCCTCCAGCTTAAAATCATGATGACTAAGCGCTTCGTCAAGCGAGGTTATTTTAATATCATTAGCCTCAAGGCCCACCATTTTTTGGCTATGGCCGGCAATTAAAGCATTAACCGCGGCAAAGCCTAAGCGGCTGCCCAGTACACGGTCAAAACTGCTTGGGCTGCCCCCTCTTTGCAGGTGGCCCAGTACGGTAACCTTTATATCGTAATTTGTAACTTCTTTTTGTACTGCTTTGGCCAGGTCATAAATACCGCCGCTTTTATCGCCTTCGGCAACAATAACTATGCTTGACGATTTCTTTTTTGATTGGCCATCTTTTAATTGTTTGATCAGATCATCAATTGCTGTTGATTTTTCGGGAAGCAAAATAGCTTCGGCACCGCATGATATACCTGCCCGTAAAGCAATAGCGCCCGAATCGCGGCCCATTACTTCAATAAAAAATAACCTATCGTGCGAATCGGCGGTATCACGTATTTTATCAATTGCTTCAATAACCGTATTTGTGGCAGTATCAAATCCTAAAGTGTATGTTGAGCCATACAGATCATTATCAATTGTTCCGGGTATACCCATTACGGCTATATCCGGATATTTCTGCGAAAAACGCAGCGCTCCGGTAAAAGTACCATCGCCGCCAATAACTACTAAAGCATCTATCCCGCGTGCTTTTAAATTTTGGTAAGCTGCTTCCATACCTTCGTCTGTACGAAAAGGCAGGCAACGGGCCGTTTTTAAAATGGTACCACCAAGATTCAATATATTACTTACAGAGCGGGTATCCATATCATACATATCATTCTCAATCATACCCTTATAGCCCTGCCGTATACCAACAACATTTAAGTTGTTATATATAGCCGTTCTTACAACAGACCGTATACAGGGGTTCATGCCCGGTGCATCGCCGCCTGATGTAAGTACCCCAAGTTTAGAAATTTTATGCATTTGTCTTACCAAAAAAATTTTGCACGAATATAAGGTGTGAAAATTACACCATTAAATTTATTTTTATTTATTTTTGATCTTTGCAAAGCAATATCTTATAAATTATAAACTTTAATTATAACGCCGTTTGGAAGAAAAATTACCCACAATCGATTCTGTATTCTCAATAGATTGTTTAATTTTTGGGTTTGACGCAGGAGAACTTAAAATATTATTGATTGAACGCAACGAAGAGCCGTTTAAAGACTGGCTTGCTTTACCCGGCTATTTTGTAAAACAGGAAGAAAGCGTAGACGATGCGGCCGACCGTATATTATATGAATTAACCGGCTTGCGCGATCTGCCTATGAAGCAATTCCATACGTTTGGCGAAGTAAACCGCCACCCGCAGGGAAGAGTAATAACGGTGGGTTATTATGCATTGATACGTATTAACGGGCAAAAAGAGCTAAGGCCAATAAGTCATTACGCTAAAAAAGCTATATGGCACTCTGTTAATAATTTGCCCAAACTGGCGTTTGACCATACAGAAATATTTAATAACGGCTTTGGCAAAATACGCAGGCGGTTAAATTACCAGCCTATTGCCTTTGACCTGTTGCCTGAAAAATTTACACTTACACAGCTACAGGGACTGTATGAGGCTATTTTAAACAAGAAGCTTGATAAACGCAACTTCCGTAAAAAAATGCTGAGCTATGGTTTTTTGAAGGAACTGGTTGAAAAGCAAAAAGGTGTATCATACCGCGCAGCTAAACTTTATAAGTTTGACAGACGCAAATACTCAAAGATATTTCAGAACGAAATGGGTGTGTGAGAATAGAGTCAAGAAATAAGAGACAAGAATTAAGATATAGGATGCGGGTTATTAGAGCCCGCATTTTTTTGTTAAAAAAAGAGCCAAGAACCAAAACCGGACAATCCAGATCTTATTTCTTGACTCTTGTTTCTTGTTTCTAAAATTCTGTCTTAAACCTTGCTTACAGCGGCTTCCATGTGGTATTTTACCAGGTTATCTATAGGCGAGCGTATGATATTGCCAACTGTCATTCCGTTTTCTGTAGCAACTTCTTCCAAAACATTGCGGAAGTTATACCCAACAGAACCAATACAATTAAAAGTATATTTTTGATAATCAGGATAATGAGTTACCAGGTTCTTGAAAAAATCTTCGAAAGAAGTTTTTACCAGGTTGCGTGAATACTCAATATGTACGTTATTATCATAAACAAATTTACTGAACCCGGCACAAAAACGATTGGCAAGCGGTTTAGTATAAACTTCTTCATTAATTTCATCAGGGGTTAGTTTGTAAGTATCCCAAAAAAGCGAACGTACAACTTCAGGCATATATCCCCTTAAATAATCAATCAATAACTTTTTACCTATGTAGCAGCCACTCCCCTCATCACCTAATATATAAGCGCCGGAGTCAATGTTGTTAATAATATTTTTACCGTCATACAAACAAGTATTGGTGCCGGTACCCAATATAGCAGCAAAGCCCGGGCCGTTGCCTAACAGAGCTCTTGCAGCAGCAAGCAAATCATGTCCTATGTTTACTTTTGCGCTGGTAAAGACCGCGCTCATGGCAATTTCTACCTGTTTACGCTTTTCTTCGGTAGAGCAGCCCGCGCCGTAATAGTCAACTTCAGTTATTTTGTCTATTTCTAAATCAGTTGGCAGGCTTTCATGCAGCGAATTAATAATATATTCAATACTTGAAAAGTATGGGTTATACCCTTCTGTGTTAAAATATACTTTTTTACCATCCTCGGTAAGCAAACACCAATTGGTTTTTGTGGAGCCTCCGTCAGCAATTATTATCATATAATTTAAATTTAATCGCTAAATGTATAACTTCTTATCGTAATTAGAATACATGCAAATAAAAAAATTACAGTCTTTAATACGCTGTTAAAAATGCGTTTATTACCTAATTGTAAATATTACACTAACTTTAATATAATAAATGCCAAAAACATGTAAAATTCATGTTAAAAGCGCACAAATATTGCCTAATTTATAATGATACTATGAGCAAAGTATTTGTGCAGAATGATGATGAACTGACACTTATATCCTGCAAGAAATACAAGAAGAGGTGCATAATTTAACTGCTTATGATTGGGCGAATTTCATCCAATTTACAAATCGGCATTACTACCATAAACAGTAAGTTGATTTTTGTGCTTTACTTTTAAGCAGTTTTTTGCATCTTTGCACCGCAAAAATAATTTGCGATGGTCCCATAGCTCAGCTGGATAGAGCAACTGATTTCTAATCAGTAGGTCTCTGGTTCGAATCCAGATGGGATCACTTAAAAGCCTCTAATTTCAATAATTAGAGGCTTTTTCTATTCGTGTGCGAAATTACTGCAGATTTTTACCATTACGTCTATTCCTTTAATTTAAGAATTTATTAATGGTTGTAATCAAATGGTTAATATCAAATGGTTTTCTAATAAAGGCATCGAAGCCAAAATTGCCCAGCGATATAGCTAATTCCTGGTAAGCTGATATTAAAATAACCGGAAGATGACATGTTTCTTTATTACTTTTTATTACCTGGCAAATTTTGCCGCCATTCATTCCCGACAATAGGTAATCAGTCAATATTAAATCGGGTTTATACTTTTCAATTGATTTCAGAATATCGTCAGTTCGGGCAAGGCCTTTTACAGTGAAATGATTATAGCTAAGTACGGTTTTAAGTACATCTAAAATATCATTATCATCTTCAATTATCAGGATTTTCTTTTGTAACATGGCAATTTTATCTATAAAACCACAAACAATCTGTTAATTTGTTTTAATGCAATATAAGTCAGTAAATGCTTAATTTGTTTTTTTTGGAGGAGGTTATTTTTCATTTTTTCTGAACTTCCCATTATTTTCGTCCATGACCTTTCTTTCATAGCCAAATAAATGCACAGTCTTTAAACAAGGTATCGGTTTGTTAATTGCACCTGATTTTGCATTTTGAGACCCGGGTTTTCAATGGCTATCCAAGTATTCATCAATTAAAAATAAGCGATACTTTTTTATGAAAACAACCTTTTTGTTTGACCGGCGTATTTAGTGTATATTTAATCAACCAATTATTACCCATAGCGTTACCCTTATTTAATTAACATACATCATGAAAAAACTTTTTTTCATCCTGCTCGCCTTTACCTGTTTTTGTGTTAAAGCGCAGGAAAAACCGGCAACAACCCCGGCGGCCGAAAAGCTTAAAACAATTGCTGCTTCTTTAAATGAGTACAGCAACAAAGCATATGTTGAAAAAGTGCACATTCAGTTTGACAAGCCTTTTTATAGCTTGGGCGACACCATTTGGATGAAAGCTTATGTAGTTAATGGCAGCAATGAACTTTCGCCGCTAAGCAAAGTTTTGCATATAGATATTGTTAATGATAAGGGCATTGTTAAAACCACCGGCACCGTACCTGTTACCAAAGGATTAGGTTGGGGAGCAATTATCCTTGGTGATAGTTTATTACAGGCAGGCAATTACCATATCCGCGCATATACTAACTGGATGCGCAACATGGGCAGCGAATATTTTTTTGATAAAGCAGTAAAAATAGGCAATGCACTTTCATCAGCCCGCACTACTGTTGCTGATAATAATACACAAGGAATTAAAGGGCAGGATATCAGCGTTAGCTTCTTCCCCGAAGGTGGCGACCTGGTTACCGGGCTTACCTCTAAAGTAGCTTTTAAGGCTTTAGGTACCGATGGGTTAAGCCGGGAAATATCAGGCTATGTGGTTGACAGGAATAATAAGCAGGTTACCACTTTACAGTCTGAACATGCAGGTATGGGTACATTTATGCTGCAGCCTACCCCAGCGAATACCTATACCGCAATTATCAAATACAATGGCGCCGAAAAACGAATAGCACTGCCAAAAGCAAAAGACAGTGGTTATGTACTTACCGTTACCCAAAATGATAATAATATTGCTGTTAGCGTAAGCGCCGGCAGCAATTTGGGCAGTATAGCCTTTGTTGCACAGGCAAATAATATAGTTCAGTATGCCGCTACAAAAACAGTCGAACGTAATGCGTTTACAACCCTTATACCAAAAAGCAGGTTTCCTGAAGGGATAGTGCAGCTTACACTATTTTCGCCCGATTACCAGCCCGTAGCAGAACGGCTGGTATTTGTTCATCATCCTTACAGCTATCTTACAGTGAACTTAGGCGCTGATAAAACAGGGTATAAAAAACGCGAAAAGGTGCATCTTAACTTAAATGTTACCGACGATAATGGCAGACCCGTTACCGCCGCTTTTTCGTTGGCTGTTACCGATGAAACAAAAGTACCCTTTGACGAAGTTGATGAAAAAACAATTTTTTCTAACCTGCTGCTAACGTCAGATTTGAAAGGCTATGTAGAACAGCCCAATTATTATTTTACAGCTATAACTACCGATAAAACAAACCAATTGGATAACCTGCTGCTTACCCAGGGATGGCGCAGATTTGCATGGAAGGATATATTATCACATACGCCACCCCCATTAACACACCAGGCACAAACAGGCGTGGGCATCAGCGGGCGCGTAACCAAGGGTGGAAAGCCCGTACCCGGTGCTAAAGTTTTTGTTTTGTTTAATGTTGGCAGCGGCATATTGTATGATACTGTTGCAAATAGCGACGGGCGCTTTACCTTTACTAATTTTCCCTTCGCAAAAGGCACATCTTATAATGTATCGGCTGTAGATACTAAAGGAAATAAAAACTTTAAAATAGATATAGATAAACAAAATTATGAATTGCCGGCCATTGATAATTTACCTTATGAGCAACCTGCCAACAACAATTTTTTAACTTATATAGAAAACAGCAAGGCCCGTTTTGAGGGGCTGCTCAAAGAAAAAACACCTGATAACGCTATTATGCTACAGGAAGTTAATATTAAGGAAATTGCTGTTAAAAATTCATCCAGTTTAGCGGGGCCGGGTAATGCCGACCAGGTGCTTACTTTTATTGATCTGTTAGGCTGTCAGTATGATCTTTCAAAATGCTTAGAGGGAAGGTTAACCAATATACGCTTTAAGCCGGATAGCGCCGGCACACCCGGAGCTGGTATGACACCTTATTCGCGCGGATTTGATACGCCAATGACTATTATTGTTGATGGCATTGAGCGCCCTGATGGCTTAACAAGTATCATGTCTGCAGATGTATCAAGCGTTGAAGTATTGCGTGGTGGCGGTGCATCGGCCCTGTATGGTTTACATGGCGCCAATGGTGTAATAATTGTTACCCTTAAAAAAGGCGATATCAATTATAGCGCCTATGAAACTACACGCCAACACGGATATGACAAAGCTGACGGGTTAAAGAACTATACATTTAACGGATATGACATGAGGCGGCAATTTTACTCGCCTGACTATACGCAGCCGGCCAATAAACAAGTGCCCGATCTGCGGTCGACCATTTACTGGAAACCCAACATAATTACCACCTATCAGGGAAAAGCAAGCGTTGATTTTTTTAACGCGGATGGTACAGGTAATTATCGTGTAGTAGTAGAAGGCCTGGGCCCTGATGGGAAAATGGGAAGGCAAGTATATCATTACGCGGTTAAATAAGCAGCAGCAATAAATCAATACCCATTTAAATGTTATTACTGTACTGTATTGCACCAGGTACACCTGGGTACACCTGGTACACCTGGGTACACCTTGATACACCAAAAATGCAATTCGCTGAAAATAAACATGTTAAATGCCTGTAAAAAACATAAATATCCTGCTTAATGAAAAAGATTCCATAAGCATCTAAAAACAACAGCGGGCGATTAAACTATTTTTCATTTTTTTTTATTCCCATCCCCCCCTTTTTAATTATCCAAGTATTTAGTGTATAATTAACCATCTAAACCAAATTGTCATCAATTAATATCCGTATGAAAAGACTCCTGCTTATCCTGCTAATGTTTACCGGTTTTTGTGTGAAAGCACAAGAAACGCCTGCGACAAATGCGGGGCCTACCAGGCTGCAAACCATCGCGGCATCGTTAGATAGTTTCAGAAGAAAGGTACCTATTGAAAAAGTGCATATACATTTTGATAAGCCATTTTATAGTTTGGGCGATACCATTTGGATGAAGGCTTATGTGGTTATACAGAGTAATGAGCTTTCGGCGCTGAGCCAGATATTGTACGCGGACCTTATTGATGATAAAGACTCTATAAAAACAAGTTTGCGCATACCACTTACCAATGGTTTTGGCTGGAGCTCTATTACCCTTAGCGATACGTTATTGAAGTCCGGCACTTATCGCCTGCGCGCTTATACCAATCTCATGCGCAATTTGGGCGAAGAATACTTTTTTGATAAAGAAATAATGATTGGTAATGCCCTGCCTCCAAAATCAAACACAACGGGTGGCCCCCCTCAAAAAACCACGGCTGTTGCCAAAACACAAGTTACTGCATCCCCTAAAACCGCTACGGGCGATGTAAGCGTACAATTCTTTCCCGAAAGTGGCACGCTGGTAAATGATATTGCTTCAAAAGTAGGTTTTAAAGCAGTGGGTAATGATGGGTTGGGCAGAGAAATATCCGGAATAATTGTAGATAAAGATAATAACCCGGTAACATCTTTTCAGTCAGAACATGCCGGCATGGGGTCGTTTATACTACAGCCTGCCGCAAACAACACCTATACCGCTGTAATTAAACTGGCCAATGGTAATGAAAAAAAGATAGCGTTGCCTGCTGCAGCCGCACAGGGTTACGTACTGTCGGTTGTGCAAGCTAATGATAATGTTATTGTTAATATACAGGCCAGTAATAGTTTATTAAATGGCGAGGTTTCGCTGGTTGCCCAGGCAAATAACATCGTGCAGTACGCAGGTAAAAAAACATTAACCAGTAACAGCTTTACCGCGCGTATCCCTAAAAACCGTTTTCCCGAAGGCATAACACAATTTACCTTATTCTCGCCCGATTATCAGCCGGTAGCTGAGCGATTGATATTTATTCGCATTAATGACAATCATTTAAAATTTAACATCAGTTCTGATAAGGCTGATTACAAAAAACGCGATAAAGTGCACCTGGATATGGAGATTACCGACCAGGATGGAAAACCCGTAATTGGTACGTTCTCTATGGCTGTAACAGACGAAGGGAAGGTGCCTTATAAAGAATTGAATGAAACAACTATTTTCTCTAACCTGCTGCTTACCTCGGATATTAAAGGTTATGTGGAGCAGCCAAATTATTATTTCACGGACGATGTAGACAATAAATCGGGCGAATTGGATAACCTGATGCTTACCCAGGGATGGCGCAAATTTGTATGGAAGGATATATTAGCACATAACCTACCTACCCTAACCTATCAGGCAGAGGATGGCCTGGGCCTTAACGGCAGGGTATTAACCAACAGCAAAAAGAAACCTTTACCCATAGCCGGCGCCCGGGTTACTTTACTGGTAAACATTGGCGATGGTATAATAGTTGACACCGTAACCAATGCGCAGGGGCGATTTAATTTTAATAAGTTCCCTTTCAGAAAAGGTACTACTTACAACGTTACAGCCGCGGATGCCAAGGGCAAAAAATATGAAAATATAGAAATTGATGAGCAAATACCTCAGCCGGTAACCATAAAACACTTGCCGCAGGACCCATCTGCAAACAATGATTTTGCAGCTTACCTTGATGAAAGCCGTGAGCGGTTTGATGAACTGGATAAAAACGGAATGCTAAGCCATATTATGCTGAAAGAAGTTGTTGTAAAAGACAAAATAACCAAGGAAACTATTAAAGAAGTTGCCACCCAGCATTCGCAAAACCTTGCAGGTGCCGGTAATGCCGACCAGGTGCTTACTTTTATTGATCTCCTGCCATGTCAAAATGATTTATTAGCCTGTTTAACTGGTAGAATAACCGGTGGATATGTTAGTGGTGAGGGTATAGCTATCCGGGGCTTTGATTCGCCAATGTATGTTATTGTTGATGGGATTGCCGGGCGCCCGCTGTCAAGTGTTGTGAGTTCGGATGTGTCAAGTATTGAAATATTGCGCGGAGGAGGCGCTGCTGCCTTATATGGCATGCATGGATCAAGCGGCGTGCTGGTTATTACCACTAAAAAAGGCGATGTTGACTACACCGCTTACGAAACAGACCACCGTACCCCCGGCTACAATAAACCACAAGGATTAAAAGCATATACTTTTAAAGTTGGTTATGATCTAAGAAAACAGTTTTACCAGCCGGATTATGCTAATCCTAAAACCAATACACAATTGCCGGATCTGCGTACCACCGTTTTCTGGAAACCGGGCATTACAACCGGCGAGACCGGCAAAACAAGTGTTGATTTTTTTAACGCAGATGGCACCGGAAATTACCGTGTGATAGTAGAAGGGCTGGATCTGTACGGCCGATTAGGCAGGCAGGTGTTTCATTATACGGTAAAATAGAAATAAGCAGGCTTGGGGGTAAGATGAATTTTTGTTAAAGGATACACAATTATTTCCTTCACATCCCCCCTTTTTTCCTGACCGGTGTATTTAGGTATATAAACAACTACAAAACCTGTTGCCTATCACTTAAATAACTTGTCATGAAAAATCTAACCTATATTTTACTGCTGCTTATTGGCTTGGGGGCAAAGGCCCAGGACGTAATAAGCCAGAGCAATAGCAAACTGCGTAACCTTGTAGTTTCGTTAGATAGCTTTAGGAACAAAGTACCGGTAGAAAAAGTGCACATCCAGTTTGATAAGCCCTTTTACAGCCTGGGCGATACCATATGGATGAAGGTTTATGTGGTGAACGGAACCAACGGACTCTCGTCCCTTAGCAAAATAATGTATGCCGACCTGGTGGATGACCGGGATTCGGTTGCGATTAACTTACGCATACCACTTACCGATGGCTTAGGATGGGGAGCCATTACCTTGAGCGATAGCGTATTGTCGGCAGGCAATTACCATATCCGCGCCTATACCAACCTGATGCGCAATTTCGGTCCGGAATATTTTTTCGACAGGGCCATCCGAATTGGCAATGCCCTGCCCCCAACAACCAACCCTACATCTACCCGCCAAATAAATGCACCTGTTACTAAAAAAACTATGAAAGTAAAGCCTGATACTACAGGCAGCACTGTACAATTCTTTCCGGAAGGCGGCGAGTTGGTGAATGAACTTATATCTAAAGTTGCCTTTAAAGCAGTTGGTACCGATGGTTTAAGTAGGGAAATATTGGGTAGTATAGTGGATAAGGATAATAATGAGCTAACAACTTTTAAATCCGAGCATGCAGGTATGGGCACATTTACCTTTCAACCCGCCGAGGGCAATACCTATACCGCTATTGTTAAATTTGCTGATGGCAGCGAAAAACGCTATAAACTACCAATAGCTGCACCAAAGGGTTATGGGTTAACAGTTACCCAAAACGATGATAATATTATTGTTAATATACAAGCCAGCAAAAGCTTGTTAAACACCGGCGAGATATCGGTAATTGCCCAAACAAACAATACTGTACAATATACCGGTAAAAAAGAGCTTACCCGTACCGGTTTTACCGCTGTTATCCCAAAAAATCGTTTCCCCGAGGGTATAGCACAGTTTACTTTATTTTCGCCCCAATACCAGCCGGTTGCCGAACGGTTGGTATTTGTTAAACATACCGACCAGCATTTGAGTATTAAATTATCGCCGGATAAGCCCGACTATAAAAAACGAGACAAGGTTCACTTAAATATGCAGGTTACAGATCAGGACGGCAAACCAGTAATGGGCGCTTTCTCATTAGCTATAACCGATGAAGGGAAAGTACCCTATACCGAAGCAGACGAAAAAAGCATTTTTTCTAATCTGCTCCTTACGTCAGACCTGAAAGGCTATATAGAACAACCCAATTATTATTTCACAGACGTATCTCTTGATAAAACCAAACAACTGGATAACCTAATGCTCACCCAGGGTTGGCGCAGGTTTGTGTGGAAGGATATTTTAACCAACAACCTACCTAATCTTTCTTACCTGCCAGAAGCAGGTATGGGCATAAGCGGGCGAATTTTGACAAAAAAGGGAACACCCGCTGCACATGCCAAAGTTTCTATACTGGTTAATACCGGCAATGGGTTAATTATTGATACCGTAACCGATGCGCGGGGCAGGTTTAGTTTTAATAACTTTCCTTTTAGTAAAGGCACGGGCTATAATGTATCGGCAGTTGACGCTAAGGGTAAAAAGAATATAACGATTGAAATAGATAAAAAGAATACAATACCACCAACATTTAACCATCCGGCCCAGTCGTCAGAGCTTGCTTATGGCGCAATAGCTTATAACCACCTGCCCGAGGAAAAACCGGATAATAATTTCACTACTTACATGGATAGCACCCGCAAACGCTTTGATGTGTTAAATAAAAATGGAAAGCTTAAACCTGCTATTAAATTGAAGGAAGTGGTTATTAATGCAAGGACAGCCAAAGAAGTTGCTTTTAAACATTCAGACAGTCGTGCCGGCGCCGGTGGTGCCGACCAGGAGCTTACTTTTGTTGACCTTGCAAATTGCTCAGACCTTGGGGCATGCTTAATGGGAAAGTTAACCGGTATACGTATCAGTTCTAATAAACCGGGAAGATGGACGGCAGGCTATCAAGGCGGGTCTGTAATAGTTGTTGTTGACGGGCAGATACGCACTCCAGATTATTATAATTTACTCACTCCGGATGTTATAGAAGGAATTGAAGTAATAAAAGGCGCACGAGCAGGTAATTTATACGGAGGGCTTATTACCGGAGCTATAATTATTACTACTAAACGCGGCGGGGTAGATTATGAAAGCTACATAACCGAACATAACAAGAGCTTGCAAAAGACCATCGACAAGAAAAAAGAGGAAAAAGAGAAAGCGATTGCCCTAAAAGAGGTTTCCATACAAGAAAAGAAAATAGATAAGGTTAAACAGATAGCGCTTAAAGATTCAAAGAATGTGGCCGGGGAGGTTGCTACGGACTTTGTATTCACTTTTGTTGACCTTGCAAAGGCACCCACATTAGGTCAATTTTTGATGACCCGTGCAACTGGCGCACATATAACAGCTGATGCAAGCGGTAAATGGGCCGCGGACGATCTCGAGGTTATTATCGACGGTTATGTACGGGATAAGTTATACTATGAATACTTTCCTATCCAACGGATTGCAGCTATTGAAGTATTAAAAAATTCACAAATTAATAATGGGAATGCTAAGAAAAAAGGGTCAATTATCATTACTCTTAAAAAAGATGATGTGGATTACCAAAAATATATTGACGAGCATGAAGCCGACCAACAAAAGGCGATTGCTCTTAAACAAGTTAATATCCACGAGAAAAAAACAACCAGTACCGTAAACATCAAAACAATAGCCGTCAAAAACTCGCAAAACCTTGCCGGGCCGGGCAATGCCGACCAGGTGCTAACGTTTGTCGACCTGTTGCCTTGTCAAAGTGATCTTTCGGGTTGCCTGGCCGGGCGCATAACCGGCGGATATAGCGATGGTGGCCGGATATTTATCAGGGGTTTTAATTCGCCCATGTATGTGGTTGTTGATGGGCAAGGCGGGCGCGACCTAAGCAGCGTGGTATCATCAGATATAGCAAGTATTGAAGTTTTGCGCGGCGGCGGTGCCGCCTCTTTATATGGCGAACATGGCAGCAATGGGGTACTGATCATCAGCACTAAAAAAGGAGATGTAAATTTTGATGACTATACTATTGGCTACAATACCGTGGCTCAAACCAAACCCAAAGGATTAATAACCTATAAACTACAACAAGGCTACGATATGCGCCGCCAGTTTTATGCCCCCGATTATGATAACCCGGCAACTAATAAAGATATGGCCGATCTGCGGTCGACCATTTACTGGAAACCCAATATTGTAACTGATGAGAACGGCAAGGCAAGCTTTGAATTTTTTAATGCAGACGGCACCGGCAAATACCATGTTGTAGCCGAAGGATTAGACGGGATGGGTAAATTGGGGAGACAGGTATATGAGTATAAAGTAAAGTAATATAAGCTGCTGCGTTACTCCTGTCCGTAGTCATTTATAACCTGCACTGCTTTTTCATGATCGGCTTTTGCCACAACCACTTTGGCAGCAGCTGATCCACCTGCTGTAACCTGCCATGGTGCAATGCTGCCCATATATTCGTTTTGTATAAAGGCCGGTATGCCTTCTTGTTCTAATAAGCTTTGTATCATACCTGCATCTAATACGCTACCTGCAAATACTTCAACCGGTTCTGTGCTATTGTCTGTTTTCATAGTTAGATTTCGTTCAATCAAAGGTAATGCAATTATTATGGCAGCAAATTAGTTTTTAAGTAACTTTACAGTAAACGTGTCTCCATGAAAAAATTAGTACTGCTATTTGCTTTAGTTGTTTGCTTTTCGGCCAAATTAAAAGCACAGCAAACCATCAACTTTATCGACTTTAAAAAACATATAGGCAAAACAGCTACCCTTTGCGATACTGTTTATTCTGTAAAGGTATTTAATGATACGCTAACGCTGATTAATATGGGTGGTAATTTTCCTAACCAGAAATTTACTGTAGCTATAAAAGGAAATAAGGTTTCTTTAGATTGGGCCAACCTAAAAAAGAAACACCTTTGTGTAACCGGCGTTTTGGAGCTATACAAAAATACGCTTCAAATTGTAGCGTCCGAACCAGCCCAGATAGTAGTGGGTAAATAGTTATTTGTTTTTCAGTGTAGAAGAACGAATGATTAACTGCGGTTTTATGCTGATAACTTTTGGCGTAACAGCAACTTCTTTGTTTTCCATCTCTTCGAAATATAAATTAGCAATAGTTTTACCCATGTGCACACTAAACTGATCAACCGTGGTTATTGATGGGGTAGTTATTTCTGTAAACGCTTCGTTAGAATAACCTAATATACCTAATTGAGAAGGCACTTTAATATCCATATCATGGGCAACATCTAACACCCCCAATGCAGAAAAATCAGATGTGGAAGCAAATATGGCATCAGGTGGATCGGGCAGGCTTAATAGTTTACGGGTAGCTGCTGCACCAAGCTCTTTTGTCCAGGCATTTTCAATAATCAGTTCATCATTAACAGGTATATTAAATTTCTTCAACGCGTTTAAATAACCTGTTTTACGCTGTTTAAAAATGTTTAAGTTTTGCGGCCCCTCCAGCAGAGCAATACGCTTATACCCCTGCTGAATTAAATGAACAACAGCTTCCATTGATGCTGTTTCATTATCATTAATAACCTTAAGGGTTTCTAACTCTTCGGCTACACGGTCAAACTGTATTAATTGTATACCCTGCTCAATTACATGTTCTAAATGAGTATGGTCATCACTTTCAACTGATACCGAAATAACTATACAATCCACATGCTGGTTCATCAGCGTATTAACACACTTTACTTCCTTACTATGCGACTCGTTAGACTGGCAAATAATCAGGTTATATCCTTTTTGATAAGTAGCATCCTCTATCCCGGCAATAACATTCGAGAAAAAGTTCTGATTGATACGCGGAACAACCACACCAATGGTTTTGGTTTTGCCCATGCGCAGGTTGGATGCCAGCAGATTACGCTTATAATTAAGCTCGGCAGCGGTTTTTAATACTAAGTTTTTAGTAGCCTCGTTAACATGATTACTGTTATTGAGCGCGCGAGATACAGACGAAGCAGTAATGTTAAGCTTCTCGGCTATATCATAAATAGTGATACGTTTTTTAGGTTTCATTTTTGGTTATTACAAATATGACAAAAATAAATCATGGCAATCGATTGCGTTTTCAAAAAAAAAATTAATTTCGTTGCACAATTATACTACCGATTGACAAACCGATTATTTTTTATGCAACTAACTAATATATAGCATGTTACTATTAGGAATTGATATAGGCACTTCATCTATCAAAGTATCAATAGTTGATGCCGCGTCGCAAAAAACGCTGACATCGGCTCAATATCCCGAAACGGAGTCGCCAATTACGTCGTTGCAACTGGGCTGGGCAGAGCAATCTCCCGAAATGTGGTGGCAACATGTACAGCAAGCTATCGCCTTGTGTAACAGCACACAAAAGTATAATCCGCTTGATATTTCGGCCATTGGTATTGCTTACCAGATGCATGGTTTGGTATTAGTTAACAAGGATCAAAAATTACTGCGCGATAGTATTATTTGGTGCGACAGCCGTGCGGTTGAAATTGGCGATAAAGCTTTTGATGCCATTGGGCATGAAAAATGCCTGTCGCATTTATTAAACTCTCCCGGCAACTTTACCGCCTCTAAACTGGCATGGGTAAAAAAGAATGAGCCGGAAATATACGCGCAGATAGACAAAATAATGCTTCCCGGTGATTTTATTGCCATGAAGTTAAGCGGCGAAATTACCACTTCTATATCGGCGTTGTCTGAAGGTGTTTTCTTCGACTTTTTAAATAACCGCTTATCAAAAGACATTATTGATTATTACGGATTTAGCGAAAGCTTGTTCCCTCCTATTCATCCCGTATTTTCAAATCATGGTGGCCTGTTAGGTTCCATAGCCGAAAAATTAGGATTAAAAGCGGGCATTCCAATCGCATACAAATCAGGCGACCAGCCAAACAACGCTCTTTCACTAAATGTATTAAACCCGGGCGAGGTTGCAGCTACCGCAGGTACATCGGGTGTAATTTATGGCGTTAGCGATGAGCTGACCTATGATCCGCAATCGCGTGTTAACACGTTTGCTCACGTTAATTATACCGAGCAGCAAAAAAGCCTTGGTGTGTTACTATGCATCAACGGTACCGGGAGTTTATACCGCTGGACAAAGAACTTATTTGGTTCGGCAGTTAGTTACACGCAAATGAATGAGCTGGCTAATAAAGCTCCCCTGGGGAGTGATGGTTTACGCATATTGCCGTTTGGTAATGGTGCAGAACGCATGCTGAATAATGAATTAATAGGTGTACACTTTCATCATATCGATTTGAATTTGCATACCCAGGCTCATATATTCAGGGCCGCACAGGAAGGTATTGCATGCGCGTTTCGTTATGGAGTTGATATTATGCGCGAAAACGGTATGAATCCTACCGTAATACGTGCAGGTAAGGCGAATTTATTTTTAAGCGACCTGTTTGCGCAAACCTTTGTAAACGCCACCGGCATACCGGTTGAACTATATAAAAATGATGGCAGCGTTGGCGCAGCTTTAGGCGCAGGCATTGGGGCAGGTATATTTTCATCGCCGGCCGAGGCTTTTATGCACATGCACCCTGTACAATTAATTGAACCAACATCTAATTTATTCGAACCGGTTTACCAGGAATGGAAAGACTTGCTGGGTAAACATTTATCAATAGCAAAAGAAAATCATTTGCATACTGCAATAAATTAATAAACTAAAAAAAATAACACTAAATATAATGGCAAAAATAGTAACAGGCGACACAGAATTTTTTAAAGGAATTGGCCAGATCAAATTTGAAGGCCAGGGATCAGACAATCCATTAGCATTCCGCTGGTATGATGCGGATAAGGTAGTGGCCGGCAAAACCATGAAAGATCATTTACGCTTTGCAGGTGCTTACTGGCACTCGTTTGTAGGCAATGGCGCGGATCCGTTTGGCGAGCCTACCCACGTATTTGAATGGAACAAAAAAACCGACGCGGTTGAACGTGCAAAAGATAAAATGGACGCGGCATTTGAGTTTTTAACTAAAATGAACCTGCCATACTATTGCTTCCATGATGTTGACGTAGTTGATTATAGTAATGATATCAACGAAAATGACCGTCGCCTGCAGGCCCTTGTTGAATATGCTAAACAAAAACAAGCCGAAAGTGGTGTGAAGTTGCTTTGGGGTACTGCAAACTTATTTTCTAACCGCAGGTACATGAATGGTGCAGCTACCAATCCGGATTTTCATGTATTAACACATGGCGCCGCGCAAGTTAAAGCCGCTTTAGATGCTACTATTGCTCTGGGTGGCGAAAACTATGTTTTCTGGGGTGGCCGCGAAGGCTACATGACCCTGCTGAATACAGACATGAAACGCGAGCAGGAGCATCTGGCTAAATTTTTACACGCGTCTAAAGACTACGCCCGCAAACAAGGTTTTAAAGGTACTTTCTTTATCGAACCTAAACCTTGCGAGCCTACTAAACACCAGTATGATTATGACGCGGCAACCGTATTTGGTTTCCTGCAAAAATATGACCTGTTGGGTGATTTTAAACTGAACTTAGAAGTTAACCACGCTACTTTAGCGGGCCACACCTTCCAGCATGACCTGCAGGTTGCAGCTGACAATGGTTTGTTAGGCTCGATAGATGCTAACCGTGGCGATACCCAAAACGGTTGGGATACAGATCAGTTCCCGAATGATATTAACGAGGTTACAGAATATATGCTGATCATTTTAGAAGCCGGTGGTTTCCAGGGTGGTGGTATAAACTTTGATGCTAAGATCCGCCGTAACTCTACCGATCCGAAAGATCTTTTTTATGCACATATTGGTGGTATGGATGTTTTTGCAAGAGCATTGATCAATGCTGATAACATTCTGAAAAAATCAGATTACAAGCAGATCCGCAAGGACCGTTATGCTTCGTTTGATGCCGGCAAGGGTAAAGAATTTGAAGAAGGAAAACTTTCTTTAGAGGACCTTAGAGCTTATGCGATTGAGAACGGCGAACCTAAACTGGCAAGCGGCAGACAAGAGTATATAGAAAACTTAATAAACCGTTATATATAGTTGATATAATGTTAGATAAAGTTTATAATTGCTAAACCAATTATAAACTTTATCTAATTATGAATAAGCTGACCAACGGCGACTATGTAGTATTTGCAATATATTTCTTTGTAGTAGCTTTTTATGGATTGTGGGTTTACAGGCGCAAACACAATGCCGATGCCACATCTAATGATTACTTTTTAGCAAAAGGCTCGCTTACCTGGTGGGCCATAGGCGCATCACTAATCGCTTCAAATATTTCGGCCGAGCAATTTATCGGCATGAGCGGGTCCGGTTTTAAAATGGGCCTCGCAATAGCTACTTACGAATGGATGGCTGCCGCCACCCTGATGATAGTAGCTATTTTCTTTATACCCGTTTATCTTAAAAATAAGATATTCACCATGCCGCAGTTTCTTAACCAGCGGTACAATGGCACGGTAGCTATGATAATGGCTGTTTTTTGGCTGCTGTTATACGTAGTAGTAAATCTTACTTCTATATTATATCTGGGTGCCTTAGCGGTAAGCAGTATATCAGGCGTTAGTTTACAGGCTTGTATATGGGGCATGGCTATATTCGCTATTATTATTACCCTGGGCGGAATGAAGGTAATTGGTTATACCGACGTTATCCAGGTGTTCTTTTTGATATTAGGTGGCTTAGTTACTACTTATATTGCCATCAACCTGGTATCAACCCACTACGGTACAACCGGGGTTTTAAACGGCCTTAAAATAATGAAAGAACAGGCCGGCGACCATTTCCACATGATATTTAAAAAGGATAATCCCAATTATATTGATTTGCCCGGCCTAACCGTACTAATTGGCGGTATGTGGATAGTGAACTTAAATTACTGGGGCTGCAACCAATACATTACCCAACGGGCGTTGGGAGCTGATTTGAAAACAGCGCGCGGCGGTATACTGTTTGCGTCTTTCTTAAAATTATTAATGCCGGTTATTGTGGTGCTACCGGGTATAGCGGCCTTTATTTTATACAAACAGGACGTATTTGGTTTCCATGATAAGATGACAATTAGCGGCGAGGTAAATCCGGATAGATCATACCCTATCTTACTTAACTTATTACCTTCCGGTTTAAAAGGATTGTCTTTCGCAGCGCTTACAGCTGCTGTAGTTGCATCATTAGCAGGAAAAACAAATAGTATTGCTACCATTTTCACTTTGGATATTTATAAGAAATTCAATCCGGGATCTACCGATAAAAATATGGTGATGGTTGGCAAGATTACGGTCGTAGTAGCCATGCTTTTAGGCATAGTACTTTGCACCCATTTAGGTATTGATAAAAAAGGCGGTTTCCAATACATACAGGAGTATACCGGCTTTGTATCGCCGGGTATATTTGCCATGTTTATTTTAGGTTTCTTCTGGAAAAAAGCTACCTCGAACGCTGCCCTGTTTGCTACCATTGGCGGATTTGCTTTATCGGTAGGCTTTAAAGTAATGCCGGCTTATATTAACCTTAAAGCATTAGCGCCTTATGGATTTTCGGTAAACAATGCTGGGGTTTATGAAATGCCATTCCTTGACCGTATGGGTTTTGTATTTCTGATATGCGTTGCAGGTATGTATATTATATCAATGATAGAAAATGCCAGCGGCAAAAAAGTTCATGGTTTAGAGGTTGATGCCAGCATGTTTAAAATGTCTAAGAGCTTTACTGTAGGCGCGCTTATAGTTTGTGGCGTGCTGGTTGCTTTGTATTCTGTATTTTGGTAAGCGGCAGAAAGAGGGTTATTTTTCAGTAAAAAAAAGATTTGTCAACTTTTTAAAAGTTGACAAATCTAAAATCCTATACGCTGTGCATGTTTTATTTTTTCGCTATCGTTCAAGAGATAGTTCTCCTCGTTACTGCAGTATGACACCCAGGGCAAACGCATTAAAATAACAATATACACCATTAGGAGGCTCCCATGGAGCCTTTCTAACTTTATAGCTTATCTATAAACATTTGACTCCTCCGGAGTCAAATGTCCGTATTGTTTCAGCAAATATTGGCTCCGGAGGAGCTCCCTGTTTATAGAAGGACAAGACAAATCTTATTTTGGCTCCATCGGAGCCTCCTAATATATGCGATACGCTTTGAGTGCTTTTTATGCGTTTGCACTGGTATGACACCCCACTTATGTCATTTCACCTACAGAATTTCCTAATTTTATAACTCGAAATAACAATTATTTTTAATATGCTCATGAAAACGCTTTTTACCTGTTTGTTATTAGGCATTTCTCTTTCCGGCTTTTCAGCCGATTATAATATTTTAACCTTTGGCGCTAAAGCCGACGGAAAAACTATCAATACCAAAGCCATACAGGCAGCAATAGATAAATGCAGCGAAGCCGGCGGACGGGTTATAATTCCTGTGGGAACTTTTATGTTGGGGACCATCTATTTAAAAAATAACGTTACACTGTATTTAATGAACGGTGCCGAGTTAAAAGGGAGCCCCGTAATGAAGGATTACCCGGATAATACCGCCGGACCGCGCAAAAGAGTATTCAGATCATTAATTGTCGCGATGGATGTTAACGCGATTGCTATCGCCGGACAGGGAACTATTAATGGAAACGGCGCTTCGTCCGAGTTTAATTTAGGTGATAACACTACGCCTGGCTATACGGGTATTCGCCCAACTTTAATATCTATGTACAACTGCAAGGGCATAGATATTTTTGATGTAAGCCTGAAAAATTCCGCTTTTTGGATGGAGAATTATCAGCGTTGCGAAAACCTGCACTTAAAAGGTGTACAAATATTTAATCACGCTAACTTTAACAATGATGCTATTAATATCGACTGTAAAAATGTATTGATTGAAGATTGTAATATTGATTCGGACGATGACGGCATCTGTTTAAAAAGTGAGGACAAAACCGCGCCCTGCGAAAATGTGGTCATCCGCAATTGTGAAGTGGCATCTAATTGTAATGCTATTAAATTCGGCACTACGTCGCATGGTGGATTCAGGAACATTAATATCAGCAATATTACTATTCACCAGGCATCAGAAGATAACCTACGTAACTGGCAAAAGCATTTTAAATTTATAGAACAGCCCATAACCGTAATTGCCGGCATCGCAATAGAAAATGTTGATGGCGGCTTTACCGACAATGTAACCATTAACAATATTAATATGAATGATGTACAAACACCCATCTTCATAAAGTTTGGTAACCGCGCGGCACCAAAAGATAAAACTGTAGCCTATGAGCCGGGGCATTTACGTAACGTTACCATTAGCAATATCACTGCTGTGAGTCATAGCAAGATCACCTCAAGCATAACTGGTTTTTCAGGTTATGATGTAGAAAACGTTGTGCTAAGCAATATTAAAATAAGCACTATGGGCGATGGCACCGCCGACGAGGCAGATGCGCCGCTGCCCGAAAAGGAAACCCTATATCCCGAAAACCGGATGTTTGGCATAGTGCTGCCATCAAGCGGCATTTACATCAGGCACGTAAAAGGTATCTCTTTACAAAATATAACCCTGCAAACACGCAATATGGATGCAAGGCCCGCAATTATAATGGATGATGTAAAAAACGCGCAAATATCCCTGCTGAGTACTGAACAAACCGAGATAACAAACGCTGCTATAAAACTGGTAAATTGTGATAATGTGATCTGGCTTAACCC
>NZ_JAQBOW010000036.1 GCF_028287845.1 Mucilaginibacter sp. | reverse complement strand
CATTGTAAAATGTGTTGTTTGATTCACTGACCCTATTATTAATAATAGAATCTGTTAATCATTTTGTATAGTATTCTTTATACAATATCTCTCCAGTATTCCCTCTTCTTTTTTGTTCGCAAACCGTTCGCCTGTCATTGGTCATTAAGTCATTAGTCATTACTGACTACTTTCCCAATTTCCGATGCCTTCCTTCCGGCCCGCTCACTACATGATTTTCTATTTCCTAAAAGAACTTTATCGATTCCACTGTCGCAGTGAATCTGTATTTATGTTATCACCTTTAACAGTGATTACTTTTTCAATTTTTGTATCCGAAAATCGCTTTCGGTAACCGCTTAATTTAGCGCCCCTTTCTTTTGGGACTGCAAAGGTATGAACCTTTTTTACTTCTGCAAATTATATTTTAAATATTTTTTCGCCTTGTATTTTGAAGTGTTTTAGAACAACCGCGCTATCTCTTTTGCGGGCTGCAAAGGTACACACAGTATTGATTATAGCAAATGGTTATTAACATTAATTTTATATTATGGGATAAACGATTGCAAATCAGGCTGAAAAAATATCAGCAGACCATGGTGCAACCTGTAAGGTAAATTTTAGATTTATCTATACTATATAATAACAGCTATATTTAGATCAGTATCGGGATACTAAATACTGGCTGTTATATATACTACTCACTAAACCCATACGTTAAAAGATGTTAAAATACATACCTATATATATACATGTAAAAAACACGCTATATATTAGCCGATAAATAAATAATTGACTCATTTATAATATTCCCTTATCTTTGCAAAATGTTTAAAAAATATTCATCATTATTTGCCTGCATATTATTTGTATTAGCTGTTGCAGTTACAGGCTGCAAAAGCAAGTATGAAAAGCTAAAAGCAAGTAATGATAATGCTAAAAAATTCCAGGAAGCTCAAAGGCTGTATAAAAGGAAGGAGTACAGTAAAGCATTAGGTTTATTTGAAACCTTACTAACCCGCTATCGCGGGCAGGATGGCGCTACAGACCTGTTTTACGATAATGCAATGACCAACTATATGCTGAAGGATTACACTGCAGCGGCTTATCATTTTAAAGAGTTTGCAACCTCATACCCTTCTGACCCGAGAGCAGAAGAGGCCCGGTTTTACACCGCCTATTGCTATTACCTGGATGCACCTATATTTTCACTCGATCAGGAAAATACTACCAAGTGTATAGAATCATTACAACTGTTTATTAACCTTTATCCAAAAAGTGAGCGCGTTGCCGAAGCAAGTAAACTAATACAAAATTTACGCGACAGACTGGAGCTAAAAGCCTATTCGAACGCAAAATTGTATTTAATTATTGGCGATAATCAGGCTGCTGTTATTGCATTTGGCAATACATTGCGCGATTACCCGGATACAAAATATGCAGAAGAGATGGAGTATTTAACCATCAAAGCACAATATGAATATGCTCATCAAAGCCGTGAATTTAAACAGGAAGAGCGTTACACTCAAACTATAGCATTTGCCGATCAGTTTATTGAAAAATATCCTAAAAGCACATACTTGAGTGCAGCCCAGGGATTACGAAAAGACAGTGGAGTTGGTATAACTAATGCCAAACGTATAATAGCCCAGGCTATTAATGATGATAAACTTTATAGAAGACTTGCTAAAAAAGATTCTGTATTTATACCGATTTCGGAAAGACCGGACATTCATAAAAAAATGCCATAATAAAAAAAGATATGAGTAACAACATTAATAATACAACAAACAAACCTGCTATAGCCAGCAGTACCGTGACCCGCGATTTGCGCGAACTGGATGTAGAAACAGGCAATATTTATGAGTCGCTGGTAATTATGTCAAAAAGGGCTAACCAGATATCAAATAATATAAAAGAGGAATTGCATGCAAAGCTTTCTGAATTTGCATCATCAAATGATAATCTGGAAGAGATATTTGAAAACCGCGAGCAAATTGAAATTTCTAAATATTACGAGAAAATGCCTAAGCCTTCATTGGTAGCAGTTCAGGAATTTTTAGATGATAAAATTTACTATCGCAATCCGATAAAGGAGCAATAGTAGCTTCTTTATTCAAAAGGTAAAATTCAAAATTCAAAAAGTAGGCTTTAGCCAAACAGGGGCGTTTTATTGCGTACCTTTATTTTTGAATTTTGAATTTTTGTTTTTTACTTTATTTCTATGCTTGAGGGTAAAAATATCGTTTTGGGTGTATGCGGCAGCATAGCTGCATATAAATCGGCTTTACTGGTAAGGCTGCTTATTAAAGCAGGTGCACATGTACAAGTAGTGATGACGCCCGACGCTACCAATTTTATAACCCCTTTAACGCTTTCAACCCTTTCAAAAAATCCGGTATTAACAGACTACTTTGTTCCCGAAACCGGTGAATGGAATAATCATGTAGAATTAGGCTTAAATGCCGATTTCATAATTATAGCCCCTGCAAGTGCTAACACGCTGGCTAAAATGGCTAATGGGTTAACCGATAATTTATTAACCGCCGTATACTTATCTGCCAAATGCCCCGTATATTTTGCACCGGCTATGGACCTTGATATGTGGAAGCACCCATCCACTACAGAAAACGCGGCTGCCCTGCAATCTTTTGGAAATATTATGATCGCTCCCGGTAATGGGGAGCTGGCCAGCGGCTTGCATGGCGAAGGGCGCATGGCCGAGCCTGAAGAGATCATAGCCTTCTTATCGGCTGATATTAAAAAAAAACTCCCGTTAGCTGATATAAAGGCACTGGTAACCGCCGGCCCAACTTATGAGGCTATTGACCCGGTACGCTTTATAGGCAATCATTCATCGGGCAAAATGGGCTTTGCCATTGCCGATGAACTGGCTTCGCTGGGTGCTGATGTTACGCTGGTTTCGGGCCCATCTGCACAAGTGAGCAAACAACGATTGGTTAAACGCATTGATGTTACTACCGCTGCAGAAATGCTTGAGGCCTGCCAGCAATATTTCGCAACGGTTAAAGTATGTATTATGAGCGCCGCGGTATCAGACTACGCGCCGGTTACCATCGCCACGCAAAAAATAAAGAAACACGAGGCCGGGCTTACCATCGAAACAAAAAAGACTACTGATATTTTAAAGTTTTTGGGCGATAATAAACACGACGGCCAACTATTGGTGGGTTTTGCATTAGAGACGAATAACGAAGAAGCAAACGCTATTGAAAAACTTAAAAAGAAAAACCTTGATTTTATTGTACTAAATTCGTTGAGCGATACGGGCGCGGGTTTTAAATCCGATACTAACAAGATCACCATTATAGACCACGATTTGCAAAAAACCACCTTCGACCTTAAAAATAAAGAGGATGTTGCTAAAGATATTTGCCAAAAAGTTATAGCGCTTATTAAAAAATGAGGTTATTTAGTATTTATATAACATTGTTGCTTTGCGGGTTAACGGCTTCTGCCCAGGACCTAAACGCACATGTTACTGTGCTTGCCCCTAAAATACAAACCACCAATAAACGCGCGTTCCAAGCGCTGGAAACAGCAATGAAAGATTTTTTGAACGGGCACAAATGGCTTGCCGACCCCGTATTGCCACAAGAAAGGATAGATTGTAATTTTGTATTAAACATTACAGCCTGGGATAATGGCAGTAATTATAGCGGCGAATTACAGGTACAATCATCACGCCCGGTTTTTAACTCCAACTATAACTCTACCCTGTTAAGCATTAATGATAAGGATTTTGATTTTGTTTATACCGAAGGGCAAACTATTGATTATTCCGATCAAAGTTTTCAATCTAATCTGAGCTCTGTAATGGCATTTTATGCTTATGTAATTGCCGGTGCAGATTATGATACTTTTTCAAGATTTGGCGGCTCGGCTTATTTTAACATGGCACAAAATATAGTTACAAACGCGCAAACATCGTCTTACAAAGGCTGGAAGGCTTTTGATAGTAATACCAACCGCTATTGGCTTGCCGAGAATTTGAATAACAAGACGTATGCATCTTTGCGTGGTTTCTTATATGATTACCATCGTAACGGACTGGATTTAATGGCAGATAATACTACAAAAGGGCGCAAGGCTATTTTGGCTTTAATACCAATACTTACACAAGTAGACAGGCAACGTTTAGGAGCAATGTTTCCGTTAGTTTTTTTTACAGCTAAAGCTGATGAACTGGTATCGTTATTTGCTCATACCGATCCACAGGAACGGTTGCAGTCTTACAATATTCTTTCGCAAGCCGATCCGGCTAATGGCATTAAGTACCAGCAATTGTTGAAGAATTAGATTGTAAGTATACAGGTGTGACAAATCACTTTTATAAATAGTTTAACGCCTTTAGCTTTTATGTTACGGTAAGGTATAAATTTGTCCTGATGATATTCAGGCTCAATAAGCACTTACAATTTCCCAACCCTGAACTGGCCGAGCCGGATGGTTTGCTGGCAGTGGGTGGCGACCTTTCTACAGAGCGCTTAATGCTGGCTTATCAACAAGGGATATTCCCGTGGTATAGTGATGATACGCCAATTTTATGGTACTCGCCGCATGAACGGTTTGTGCTTTACCCGGATGAGTTGCTGATATCATCAAGTATGAAAAGAGTGCTCAATTCAAACCGGTTCAAGGTAACGTATAACCAATGTTTTGCTGATGTAATAGAGGCTTGTTCATCCGTTGAGCGTAAAGACCAGGACGGAACATGGATAACTAACGATATGAAGGCAGCTTATATAAAGCTTCATCATGAGGGCCATGCACATTCCATTGAAATATGGCAGGAGAATGAATTGATTGGCGGCATGTATGGTATAGCTGTTGGCGATATTTTTTGCGGTGAAAGCATGTTTAGCAAAGTAAGTAATGCCTCAAAAACCGCGGTAATAGCACTGTGCCAAAGCAAGAAATATAAGTTATTAGATTGCCAGGTACATTCTGACCATATGGAATCAATGGGTGCGCGCATGATAACCAGAAAAGAATACATGGCTATGCTGAATAATATAGAAGGATAGTTAACTTTAGGGCATTCCATATTTTTAGTAATAGGAATATCCGGAACACCCCGATTTAGAAGTTAAAAAACTTCTAAATCTAAATAGATAAAATGCAGGTAATAAACACAAAAGAGCGTATAATTTTAGGCATAGACCCCGGTACAGCGGTTATGGGTTATGGGCTGGTAAAAGAGACCGGCCCAAAAATTGAGTTGATTAGCCTGGGCGTGGTTAAAATGGATAAGATTGATGACCACATGTTAAAACTGCAGCGCATATTTGAAAAAACTGTTGCCCTTATTGATAATTACAAGCCCGACTGCCTGGCTATCGAGGCCCCCTTTTATGGCAAAAATATACAGGTAATGCTTAAGCTTGGCCGGGCGCAGGGCGTAGCTATGGCGGCGGCGCTTTCGCGCAGCATTGAGGTTACAGAATACTCGCCCCGTAAAATAAAACAATCTATAACAGGCAACGGTAATGCTACTAAAGAACAGGTTGCTGCTATGTTGCAGAACCTGCTAAGTTTTAAAGAAACGCCCGATTTTTTAGATGCTACCGACGGGCTTGCTGTAGCTGTTTGCCATTCGTTCCAAAAAATAAGCACGGGCAAAAGCACCAGCAAAAAATCCTACTCGGGTTGGGATACCTTTGTTAAGGATAATGCTAAACGGATTGTTTAGTACCATTTAGCTCCTATAAGCCTTGATGTTGATAATGAACGCGCTCAGTTGACTCACGCCGGCTTTGCTTCACTCGCCGACCCTCTTCGCTGCGCGGAAAGAGGGTACATTTCTATTCGTATCTTGCTTCTAACGGAGCAATTTTAGCCTTACCACCGGCAATCCCTTTTCGCGATTTCCCCTATACTTTGCAAAGCATATATGTTATAACCCAAAAAAGCTGTTTTTTTATTTAACACAAGGCAACCTATCCGTAGATATTTCCGTCATCAATATAAAAAGATGAACAAGTCCCCTGCATTGATAATATCCACTAATAACAGAGCATCCGTGACTGAGGTAAAGGAAAACATATTAGCTACGCTGGCCTATTTTGATCTGTTTAATTATCCGTTAACCAGCGTTGAGATATATTTATTCTTAAAGAATAAATATGAGCAGGAAGACTTTGATGGTGCGCTAAGATGCCTTATCGCTAATCAATCCGTCTATCAATTCAGCAACTTCTATACCCTTAAAAATGATTACTCTTTAATAACCAGAAGATGTGAAGGAAATAAAAAAGCTACAGAGTTGATTAAAATTGCCGAAAAGGTAAGTGAGATATTGATCAAATTCCCCTATGTGCGCGGTATAGCTATTTCGGGGTCCTTATCCAAAAACTTTGCTGATGAGAACTCTGATATTGACCTGTTTATTATAACAGCTAAAAATCGTTTATGGATAGCGCGAACGTTAATGCATCTGTTTAAAAAGTTAACCTATTTAGTAAACAAGCAGGATTACTTTTGCATGAACTATTATATAGATGAAGAGCAATTGGAAATTGTTGAAAAAACCATATATACAGCAATAGAGGTTGTTACCCTGATACCTTTACAAGGCGATTCTACGATAGAAAATTTTTATTCGGCAAATGCCTGGACAAGGGCTTATTTGCCCAATAAAATTATGCGATTATCATCTGCAAAACCATTAAAGCCTATTTTTTTTAAAGCACTGTTTGAAAAACTGCTGAATAACCGTTTAGGCAATGCCATTGACAACATGTTAATGAAAATTACAGCAAACAGGTGGCTAAAGAAAACACAGTTAAAAAAGGTAAATTCAAAAGGATCCGTTATGGGGCTGGATGTCAACAAGCATTATGCCAAGCCCGATCCTAAGAATTTTCAGAGCAAGTTGCTGGAGCAGTATCAAAATAAAATATCAAGACTGTTAATTTCTCCTCAAAATACCCTGGCCAATTAATAAATGTACTTTAATGGACGACATTATATGGTCAGTAATTTTGTTTCAATAACTTGTTACATCACTTCTAAATCAGACAATTTGTAATTATTTGATTATCAATTAAAAAACTTAAAATCACACTTGAAAATACTGACGAATAAGTTGTTACATTTTGTTACATCACTTTTCACTAATCAACTCATAAACAATTATTTAAGTCAAAATCTTGTTTCACTTGTTACATTTTGTTTCATCATCGCGTGTAACAAGATTTGTTTATTTATCTTATTTCTTTCTGAGCGATATCATATAATAATCGCCAATAGATCGCCATGGCCAGCTAAACCGGTATTTGTCTTCAAGCCTTTTTAGTCGCTCGTATACAACCGGATGCTTTTCGGCAAAATGCTCAATGTAGGATGGCGGAACGATAGTGCATAACCCTTCAACAGAAAGCACATTAAATGAATCTTTCAGCGTATTAATAATGTAGGATGGGTTATAATACCAACAAGAAAAATACGTGCCTTCCACATGCGCCTTTACCCCATTTTTGCTGAACCATCTGCGCGTAGCAGTTTTAAACATACCCTTAAATAACAGTAACGACTCCCACAAGCAAAATTTGGGTAAAACAACCAACGTAACCACACCATTTTCATTTAATAACTGAGGTAACGATAATAGCACTTTATCCAGCTCGCCTGTACAGTTCAAACCTGCAAAATTGGAGAAAACATAATCAAAGGGCCCTTTGTTTTTTAGATTATTCAGTTGCGTAAAAGAACACAACTCTGTGCTTATTAAATTATCCAGGTTGTATTTTAATGCTTTTTCGCGCAGCCTTTGCTGCATGCCTTCGGCGATATCTGTAGCATGAACTTTGTAACCCAGACCGGCAAAATAAGCAGCATCCTCGCCGGTGCCGCTGTTTAGCTCTAATATAGATGCGCCGGGCCGCAGGAATTGCAAAACGTGGGCCCTTACCCTGCCGCGTTTATAATTAACAATAGTATTGCCCGAGTATATGTCGTCAAATATTTCCGATTGTGCAGAGAAAGCTTTTGCCGCGTATTGTTCGTTTATATTTTCTGCCACGGCTTCCATTATATTCTTTCTAATTGATTAAGCTTCAAACGTTCAATATAAGTTGCCGGGGTATAATAAAAAACAGACAACGCCTTTTTTAAACTTCCGATATTAATAGCCAATGGGTTTTTAATTAGCTTAACAATGCTGTTTTTTGCCAGGTGCATATGGTAGTTTTTATGTACAAATTTATGCAGTTGCTTATAATAGGTTGGGGGGAATGTGTTGCTAAACATCAAAGCCATTTCATCAGAGTCGGTCCAGTTTGTTTTTTTCTTCAGATCAGCTTTTACCCTATCATAAAAAACAGTTCCGGGTAACGGGTAAGAAACAGATATGCCAATTTCAAATGGTAACAGTTCATTTATCATTTTAATAGTTAAAGCAATATCAGCCTTGTCCTCGCCGGGATAGCCAAACTGGATAAAGAAAGACGGCTTGATACCTTCTTTCTTCATGGATTTGGTAGCTATTTGTATTTGCTCAACCGTTATGCCTTTATCCATGGCATCCAATATTTTTTGCGACCCACTTTCAGCACCCATCCAAATATTTTCACAACCTGATGCTGCTAATGATGCCACTAACTTTTCATCTACCAATAAATCAGCCCTTGATTGTATTTTGAAACGGGTACGCAGGTTTTCTTTTTGAATTAGTTGCGAAAATTCCATTACCCAACCTGGTTTTAAGCCAAAAATATCATCACAAAACCATATATGGTCTATCGGGTATCGGTCTTTTAGCAATTTTAATTCTTTTATTACATTTTCGGGACTGCGCGAATTATAGCGGTTACCATAAATGGGCTTGGCGCACCAGTTACACTTAAACGGACAACCGCGGGTAGTACCCATGTTTATAGAGAAATAACCTACGCTTTTTAACCAACTTTCGCGATAGCGCTCCATATCAACTAAATCCCACGCCGGCAGCGGCAAGCTATCAAGATCCTTTAAAACAGGGCGCGGTATTGTTTTAATCGCTTTGTTATCTTTATTTATAAAAGCCAATCCCTGTATAGCAGTGTGATCTTCCAGGCCGGTTTCAATATGGTTAACCAGTTCAAGCAAAGTATGTTCGGCCTCGCCTATTATTACAAAATCGGCACCCTCTCTCAAATACTCCTCATAACGGTCTGTCGAGTCTGAACTGGAAACAATTACTGTGCATCCCTTTGCCTTAGCCATTTTACACATGCTAAAGGCCGCCTCACGCATATTGGTGAGGCACATTTTTGTGAGATAATTAAATCCATCATCATAAATCACAAAAAAATCGGGGCGTATTTTTTCCAATACAGGAATAACTCTGTTTGGATCTTCAACAAACATCGTATCAAATAAAGAAACGTTATAGCCATTCTCACGCATTAACGCAGCAGCATATAATGTTCCCAACGGAGCATAAGGCTGGCCCAATGACCATTGTTTAGGGTCAAATCGTAAAAAATACGAGTGTGAGAACAGTATATTATTCATTTGTATAAATAACTACGTTTTTAAAAGTTAATGGGTTGCCCCGGTTTTGTATTATACTTCAACATGAGTGCTTACTTTTTCATCCTGTAAATATTATAGTTATACATTGTTTTGTATAAATAATAATTCTTCTGTATCAGTTCATTAACAAACTGCCGCATATCTGTACCTACCAATTGCTCATATTCTGAAAACAAAGGAACAAGTATCATTGTCGGCTTATTTATTTGCATATCATGAAAGAATGTCTCCTTTGCCATCCGGGTTTGAGTGGCATTAAAGTAAACTGTTGGCGATATTCTTTCTGAGTAAACCTGCACCTGCGCGCCAAAACCGGCTACAAAAACTTTATCCAGGTAGGATGTATTGGCTTTTATCCATAATCCCAGTTCTTTTCGCGAACCTTCGTTCGGTTTAATGTAGGGTCGTATGCCATATTTTTCTACCGGGCCTGTACCGCCAATCAGTATTTTTTTGATATTTACCAGTGGTTCCAATAATTTGGGAAAGAAAGTGAGCCATATAATAACCATTACGGGCCTTACCGGCACTTTATGAACATTAACCAACCAGGTAATAGTAAACGCACTCATTAATGATAATGGGGCCAGCAGGTCTTTAAGATGTACCGTGCCATAAATGCCAATGATATTTATCCCGATAAACTCAAGGACGAGCCATAAAACAAACAAATCAACCTTTCTTTTTATAAAAATATAAGCCAGCACCAACGGATAAAACAGGATGATCTCTGAATAAAAAAACTTATCGGAAAAATTTTCCAGCTTCCATAACAGGCTACGATCGGTAGCACTGCCTGCTCCGAAATTATCTGACAGCCCATAGGTGAGAAAACTATGAAGATTGATGCCTGCAAAAAAACCCGCCGCTGCAAGAAATAGAATACTTAATGATACCCCTGCACAAAACGTCACGCTGTATATCCTGCTTTTACGTAATGATGAAATAATTAGGGTAAGGATGCCAAAAATTGCTGATAAACGAAACCCTAATCCTAACCCAGCCATTAAGCCACTGATTAGAACATCTTTTTTATTTTGCGCGGTAAGGTATTTATAAACCGCTACGGCAATAAACATTACCTCATAAGTTTCTGTAAATGCAACATATCTGCCGCCTGTGCCATGCCAAAGCAATGATAATCCGAAAAACGATATTGCTAACATACCAGCTTGTTGGCCTGCAACATGTTTAGCTATTTTATAAATATAGTATATACTTATTGATTGGCAGACGGTAGCCACCACCCTGGGGAACCAATAATTTACACCAAAAAGCGTATCTGATAAACCAAAAATGGCAAATATTAAAGGAGATTTATTGTCAATTCCGCCCGAGTAAGGAACCATACCATGCCTAAACCAGTTACGGCCTATGTAGTGCCACATGGCCTCATCAAATGATAAGGCGAAACCATCTGTAAGCAAGGTAACCAGCAATTGCAATATGGTTAATAATATAATTATCTGCAGTAACGTTGGTTGCCGGCTACTTACAGCTTCCTTCAGGTTCATCATACTATATTATAATTTTGCAAATGGCGACAAATTTAAACTACATACACATTTTACACATGTAGCATTGGTGCCCATATCCAGTGTTTTCCTGAAATTGATTGCTTCATTACTGTTTAATATATCGGCCAACGAGTTATCTCGTATATTACCTATAGTATCATGAAAAAAGCAGGGGCGCACACTGCCATCCGCCTCTATTACTGTTGATACCCATGGTGCATTACATTTTTTAAACGGAAACGCATTTAAGCCATAAAATGCCGCGTAGTAATTATATATATCCTGAATTTTCGCAGCAGATTCTGCTATAAATCCACTATTAAAATCAGCAGTATTACTAAGTATGGTATTAATAACCTCCTGTAGTTCAGGCAGCTCTTTTTCACTTATTAAAATTTCATGCTGCTTTGGCTCACTCCATGCAGTTTGGCGGTTAAAGGCATGGCTGCTAATATCAGCAGGTAAAAAACTTACCTGGTTTATACCCATTGCTTTTGCTGCTGCAATAATTGCCGGCCAGTTCCTGAAATTTATACGATGTATAACTGTACGCGATGTAATACGGTAATCAGGGTTTATTGATTTAATATGCTCCACACCCTCCTTCAGCTTTTTAAAAGCATTAGGGATATTGCGGATAGCATCATGTATGGCCTCGTCACCATCCAGCGAAACTATCATATCATCAACCCACTTTAATATCAGCGGGGCATTGTTTTTTATAGATAAACCCGTAGTAAGCAGGCTCACTTTAATATTTTGCTTTTTTAATATTTCGCAAAGCTTAAAAAAATTGGTATTCAGCAAAGCTTCACCACCCGACATGACCACCTGTTGCGTTCCAAATTTTTTCAACGATAACAACAGATCGTTTATATCCTGTTCGGTAAGCTGTTTCAGATTTTTATTGTCCTTCCATATATCGCACATTACACACCTGCAATTGCAGGCACTATGCGGCATCAGGATAACTACCGGCAAGGCAGATATCTGGTGCGTTTGCAATGTGCGCAGGCGTTTGTAAGTATGTGTTATAGGTGTAAACAACATGATTTATTTATAAATAGCTATCCAGTAAAACGGTTCTTTTTTAAATATGCGATTAAATAGGTTGCCGGGATTAAAAAGCACCCGGTAGTTAAATCCCCCAAAGCCGCTTATAGTATGATGGAAATAATGATCGGCCATTTCTGGTATGCCCATATCGTTATAATAATCTCGGCAACGCCCGGCTGCTTTGCCAACTTCCGGCGGGTCATAAAATGGTGTGTCAATAATATGTATCTCGCCGCCCCGGTTTAAAATATTTAGTGCTTGTTGCAAAACAGTAACTATCGATGAGAAATATTGTAATGATGCAGCCAAAACAATCACGTCAAACCGCGCCTTATCAAATGTACGATCGTTAAAATCATCGCATACAAATTGAAGGTTGGGCTTTTTAAAAATACGACTCGCCTGGCTAATTTCTGTGTGGTTTATATCAAGGCCGGTTACATCTGTATGAGGCATATCGGCCATTTTTGCCGATAACCATCCGTTGCCGCAGCCAACTTCCAGTATATTTAAATACTTGTGCTTCTTTCCTAAATGAGTTAATAATCTGCCGCTTGATTGTTTCCTTATCTCCCACTCGTGCGAGTGGGTATCAAAATCGGGCAGGGCTTTTAACTGGTCGTCGGTATAAACCTTTTTTTCGTGCTGCCTAACCGCAATATAAAGTTCTTCAAAACCGGTCTCTGGTTTTTTTGAATGTTTCTTTGCAATATCTTTAACACTTATATCCAACGGCTTTAATTTTAAAATCCCTGTATTTCCGGCTGGCGATATTTCCAAACCCGTTGCAGCAGCTTTATCTCGTATGGGTATTGGTACACATTTATTTTATAGCGCAAAGTTGATACCGCTTTTATAGCCGCACGTTTTAGTTTGCTTAGCCTGATGTCTGTTGTTGTTGGGTAAACGCCATTTAGCACTGTTTCAAAATTCCTTATCTTATCAATCATTTCGGGTGTTAGCCATGGCGTGAGCGGGTTTTTCCTCATATCAAAATTTTCCCATGCCGGGCTTATCCAATCTTCCAGCGTTTGTGGAAATTTAAAGCCGCTGGCCAATACCTGTTTATATAGTTCTGATCCCTCGGTAGGTACGGGGCTATAGGTATAAATAATGATCTCTGTTCTCGGGTTTATCGCTTTTACTTTTTTAATAAAATCTATTTCAAAATCAATTTGCGCCATAACCTGCTGCGGCGTTGGTGCAGGAGTGCCTAACACAAATGAATATTCTGGAATAATGTCAAACTTCTTTAGGCGTTCGGCAAATTCAAGTATTTGGTTGCCGGTTTGGGTGCCTCCTTTATCCAACTGCGCTAAAATGGCATTATTGCCGCTTTCGGCACCAAAGAATATAATCTTGCACCCACCCCTGCGTATGGCTTCTAATGATGAGTCTTTAAATTTATGCATCGTATCAATACGGGCCATTCCCCACCAGGACATATTTTCGGGTTCAATTAGTTTTGAAAACTCAACCGCGCGTTTTTCAGAAACAAAGAAGTTATTATCATGAAACTCAATCGCGGTAGCGCCCCATTTATCTTTAATATCTTTAATGTCGTTATAAACAGCTTGTGCCGATTTTGCCTTCCACCTTGCCTCATAAATAGGTACCACTGCACAAAATGAGCAGGTGAACGGACAACCTATGCTGGAATGATAGGCCAATGTTTTTTCGCCCAAATAGGTTTTGCCTAAAAACTTGGGGATAGGATAAAATTCATTTAGTTTATTGTAAGGTAATGGCGGTAGCGAATCCTGGTCTATCAGGTCCTCTTTAGCTGTTTTAATTAGTTTGCCATCTGTGGCCCGGTAAATAAGGTTCCTTATAAATTCATACGGCTCGTCTTTTTCCAGTGCATCAATTAACGCCGGAAAGGCGTGGTCGCCCGGGCCATTTATGATAAAATCAACATAGCCGGAATACAATACAGCGTCTGGCTGATTAGATGGAAAGTAGCCCCCCCATATCATTTTTGTATCAGGATATTTTAGTTTTATGGCTTTGGAAAACAATATAGCCTGCCTTAATTGCGGGCCCGGCATTACCGTAAAACCCAGGTATTTAAACTCGCCGGTATCTATATAAGCTTCCATCTTCTTTAAAGGATCGGCTTCGCAATTCCCGTCAACAATTACCCATTCATATTTTCCTTCAATAGACGCGGCGATATTTAAAATAGAATTGGGTATTCTATATTTAGAATTGGCGCTTTTGGGATTAAACAATAATATCTTATTCATAGCAATAGATCAAATGAGCTTGTGCATAAGCTAACTTATACACAAGCCCGGTAAATTATTAATAACCAGGGTTACGGTTAGGTACCAGTAATGGATTTTGTGAAGCATCAGTGCTCGGGATATCAGCATAGTAATATTTCGCGTTAAGGGTCCTGGTACCACCAGAGTTTTGCTTGATATACACATAATCATTCGTATCCAGATCCCAGTAGCATTGGATGGTATACTCCTGTCTGTTGGTAAAGTCGGTTGCTAAAGCTCTCCACCTTGTATAATCCCACCAGCTTTTGTTCTCATAGGATAGTTCTACCAAACGTTCGTGACGGATAAGGGCCCTGCTGATGGTAGCAAGTGCAGGTATGCCCGCTCTTGCACGCAACAGGTTAATGGCCGATAGCTGCTCGGCAGCCGGTTTGCCCAACTCGAATGAAGCCTCGGCAAAATCAAGCAATACTTCTCCGTAACGAAGATCCATCCATGAGGTGCGTGAACTGTAATCATGTATCAGGGTGATATCTGTTACCGGATCGGTCCATTTCTTCAACCAGCATGAGCCGTTATCATCATTAGCCGAGTTACCGGTACCAACAACATAAGTGGTTGCTTTACCGCCATTAAATTTGGCCGGGTTAATATTAAACTGCTTGTAGGTGCTGCTGGCTGGGTTAGTATCAAAAAATTGTTTGAAGTCATTTCCATTTATAGTGGCATTATTTAAGATAACTCCCCTTTGCGCGGTAATGATCTCTGTTCTAAAGAACGTTCCGTTAGATACGAATGTGCCGTGGTAACGCGGGTCCTTCATCAGGAACGG